>JBDGTP010000008.1:0-17480 GCA_042216725.1 Haloplanus sp. | reverse complement strand
GCCTCCAGCGTCCGCAGGAAGTAGTCGTCGAACTCGACGAGCATCTCGTCGCCCTGCACGTCGTCGGAGACGTTCTTGTAGTAGGCGACGTTGTAAATCGGCTCACAGCCGCCGGTGGTGTTGCCGACCATCGAGGTGGTGCCCGTGGGCGCGATGGTCGTCGTGTTGTGATTGCGGATGGGGAAGCCGTCGGCCCACTCGTCGGCGTCGAGTCCGGTGTGGTGCTCGAACCACTCCCGATAGCGGGTGGGGTCGGCGTACTTCGAGTCGTCCCAGTCGGTGAAGGCGCCGCGCTCCTGGGCGAGTTCGTGAGAGACCCACTTCGACTCGTGGTTGATGTGGGTCATCAACTGTCGGGCGACTTCGTTGCCCACGTCGCTCCCGTAGCGAATCCCGAGTTGGACGTACAGCTGAGCCAGACCCATGACGCCCAGCCCGATTTTGCGCATCTCGCGCACCTTCTGCTCGATGTCGTCGACGGGGAAATCGGACATCGTGACGACGTTCTCCAGGAAGCGAGTCCCGTAGTCGATGCGATGGTCGAACGCTTCCCAGTCGATGGCATCCTCGAGGAACGCGTCGACGGCGTCGTCCATCGACGCGTACTCGTCGGCGTGGTTCTCCGACCAGACCCGCCAGTCCGGGGCGTCCAGGTCGGCGAGCGTCGAGAGGTTGATGTGGCCGAGGTTGCAGGCCTCGTACTCCTCTAAGGGCTGTTCACCACAGGGATTCGTCGCCAGAATGCGGTGTTCCGGATGCTCCGCTACGTCGAACGAGTGCTGCTTGTTCACCCGTTCGAGGTAGATGACGCCGGGTTCGCCGTTCTCGTGGGCGCCCTCGACGATGTCCTCCCAGATGACCTCGGCGGGCATCGACAGTTCCTCCCCGACTTCGACGTACTCCCCGAGACCGAACATCTCGTAGAGTTCCTTCGTCTCGGGGGTGGCGATGTGGGCCTCTCCCGTGCGCGGGTTGGTGAACGTGAACTCCTCGCCCGCCTCCAGCGCGTCCATGAAGTCGTCGGTGACGCCGACGGAGATATTGAAATTAGAGAGATGACCCTCGACGGCGTTACGGAGGTGTTTGGGTACCTTTCCGTCGTCGTCGATGAGTTCGCGGGCTTCCTCCAGCGCGTCCATGAACGAGTTGTGCGTGTAGTCGTCCGGGTCGTTGAGCCGGAGGGTGTGGGCCAGCGAGACGTCCTTGTTCTTGGCGTGGATGAACTGGATGACGTCGGGGTGGGAGATGCGCATGACGCCCATCTGTGCGCCGCGGCGGGCGCCGCCCTGGGCGATAGTCTCGCACATCTGGTCGAACGTGCGCATGAACGTAATCGGCCCGGAGGCGATGCCGCCTGTCGAGCCGACCGGATCGCCGTAGGGACGGAGCCGCCAGAACGCATAGCCCATGCCGCCGCCGGACTGGAACACCTGGGCGGCCTCCTTGGCCGTCTGGTGGATGTCGTCGATGTCGTCTTCGGGCGAGTCGACGAAACACGCCGACAGCTGCTGGAGTTCGTCGCCGGCGTTCATCAGCGTCGGCGAGTTCGGCATAAAGGAGAGGTCTTTCATCAGCGTCTCGAACTCCTCGCGGGTCTCCTCGACGACCGAGCGAACGTCGTCCGGGAGTTCCGGAACCACCGTCTCGTAGGCGAACTTGTTGACGTTGTCTTCGGTGAGGGTCGTCTCGGTGTCCGCGTCGACCGTCGTCTCCTCGTCGGCGGCTTCGCCGTCTGCCAGCGGCGTCTCGGACGCCTCGCTGCCGAACACCTCGGCGGCGAGTTCGTCCCGCCGGGGATGATCCGGCTTCAACTGCGCGGGCGTGACCGTGATCTCCGTGTCCTGCTTGCGCGCTTCGAACACCGCCTCCGCGAGGGCGATATTCTTCGCGACGCGCGGGAAGAGATCCTCGGGTTCCTCGATGAGTTCCCCGTCCGCGTCCTTCCGGAGATAGCGCGCGGGCAGAATGTTGTGATATGCGTTGGCCGTGAGTCGCTCCTCGAGCGTCTCTCCGTCCGTGCGCTTGATCGGTAACTCCAGTTCGTCGGCGTCGATGTCGTACGTACTCATGTGTCGTTCAGTGTGGTGATCTGCGTGGGGCTGCACCGGCCGCGTGATTCGGTCGCTGACTCGAATCGGCTCATCCGTGACGGTTGCTGTAAGTGGAATCGGGGGTGTAAAGGCGTTGGTTCCTGGTCTCTGGGGTGCCGATCTATCCGATTCCTGTCGACTTCTCGCGACCGGGTTGGAAACTCGGTCGCGTACACGCCTTCATCATCCCGTCCCAACACATATAACGATAATCAGACCGAAGCGAAAGTGAAATATTCGAGCGATAATCGGCCGACAGCGGCCAGAAATCCACCCGAACGAAAGGGGGGCTATCGCCGCGAATCGTCCCGTCTCGGCTGTCAGGTTGCGCCCCGAGCGGTGGCGACCCACGGCCGGTGCGACCGCCTCTCACGGTGAAATATCTCCGTATTCTGATATGACCATCCGGCAGGGTGCGGCTGGCGGCCGCCCACAGACTTATGCGCCCGCTGTGAGTTCGTATCGGATATGTCGTCCACGTCGCAGGTGGTGCTCCAGCTCGGTGGCGCCCTCGGCGGCCCACTCGGACAACTACTGCTCGCCATCGTTGCCATCGGTGTCGTCGTCCTGGTCGGCCGCGTCGTGCTGAAAATCGCCTGGCGACTGGTAACCATCGCCGCCATCGTCGTCGGCCTCCTGTTCCTGGCGATGCAGTTGCTCCCCTAGGCCCGGGCGTCCGTCGTCCGGGTCGCGCGCAGGAAGTTGTCGATCACGTCGTGGCCGGCGGCCGTCAGCACGCTCTCCGGGTGGAACTGCACGCATTCGATGGGGTGTTCGCGGTGTCGGACGCCCATGACGAGTTCGTGTTCGTCGCCGTCGGCGTCGTGGTGGGTGGTCGTCGCCGACACGGTGAAACAGTCGGGCACCGTCGTCGCCACGAGCGAGTGATACCGGCCGGCACGAAAGCCCTGTTCGAGGCCGGTGAAGACCCCTTCGCCGTCGTGGTCGACGGGGAAGGCCTTGCCGTGGATCGGTTCGGGCGCGTGGCCCACCGTGCCGCCGTAGGCGTAGACGGCCGCTTCGAGGCCAAGACAGACCCCGAGCGTCGGTACCGACGGGCTGATCCCCCGGAGAACGTCGGTGGTCACGCCCACGTCACGGTCGTGTTTCGGATGGCCCGGCCCCGGACTGATCACGATGGCGTCGGGATCGACCGCCCGCACCTCGTCGAGCGTAGCCGTATTTTTCAGCACCTCGACGGTGATCGGCTCCCCGGTCGACGGATCGGGATGATCGGAGATGTACTCGACCAGGTTGTACGTGAACGAATCGAAGTTGTCGATCACGAGCACCGTCATCGTGTGGCCTCCGGCGTCGTCGTCTCGATCCGCTCGATGGCGTCGAGGACGCCACCCATCTTCTGTTCGGTCTCCTCGTACTCGCTCGCTGGATCGCTGTCGGCGACGATTCCCGCGCCGGCCTGGACGGTGATCCGATCTGTTTCGCCGCGTTCGACCGTCGCGGTGCGGATGACGATGGCGAACTCGGCGTCGCCCGACCACGAGTAGTAGCCGACACCGCCGCCGTAAACCCCGCGTGGATCGCGTTCGAGAGCGTCGATGATCTCCATCGCGCGCACTTTGGGCGCACCGGTGAGCGTTCCCGCGGGGAAGGTGGCGCGCGTGGCGTCGAAGGCGTCGAAGGGAGGCGATCGCTCGCCGCCCGACCCGGGGCCGGCGTCGGCACCCGCGAGTGTCCCCGTCACCGTCGACTCGATGTGCTGGACGTGGGAGTATTTCAGCACGTTCATGAACTCCTCGACGCGCACCGATCCCGCCTCCGACACCCGGCGCACGTCGTTGCGCGCCAGGTCGACCAGCATCGTGTGCTCGGCGCGCTCCTTCCCGTCGGCGAGCATCTCGCCGGCGAGGCGGCGATTCTCGACCGGCCCCGATCCGCGGGGACAGGTGCCCGCGATGGGGTTCGAGACGACGCGGTCGCCCTGTACCGACACCAGGGTCTCGGGGCTCGCACCCACGATCGAGCGGTCGCCGTGACGCAGGAGGTACATGTACGGAGAGGGGTTGACCGCCCGGAGCGACTCGTAGAGGCCGAGGGGATCGATCTCCCCCGTGAGTTCGCGCTTCCGGGAGATGACCCCCTGGTAGATGTCGCCGTCGAGGACGTGTTCTTTCGCCCGGCGAACCGCATCCTCGTACTCCTCCTGTGGATCGGCAGTCTCGCCGGTTCGCACGAATCCGCCCGTCTCGGGCGGGCCGGCGTCGGCGAGCGTCCCCTCGATGTCGACCGCCTCGTCGACGAGGGCGTCGTAGACGGCCCCCGGATCGGCGCCGGGGTCGACGACGGGCGTGAACACCAGCTGAACGGTGCCCTCCGCGTGGTCGAACGCGAGCGTCCGGGTCGTCAGGACGAACTCCGCGTCCGGAACCACGGGCTCGGGTCGCTCGACCCCCACCTCGTCGAGCCAGAGGTCGTAAACGGCGTCGTAGGCCAGGAACCCGACCAGGCCGCCGTCGAGGTGCTGGCGGTCGACCTCGGGAAAGCCCACGCGGTCGAGATCCGGGAGCGCGGTGCGGAGCGCGTCGAGTACGTCGGCGTCGTCGCCAGCGTCGCCGGCGGTCGCGGCAACGAGAGCCGCCGCCGGGCAGCCGAGCGACTCGACGGTGACCTCGGCGCCCGTGACCGAGACGACGGCGTCGGGGTCGTAGCCGACGAAGGAGTAGCGGGCGTGGCGGTCGGCGTTCACTCCCTTCCCGGAGGGAGTGAACGCCCCCTCGGGATCGCTGGACGGTGTCTTCTCTGCACTCTCCAACAGGAAGCCGTAGTCGCTGCGGTCGTCGAGCGCGGCGTACGCCGACAGGGGGGTCGTCCCGGCGTCGAGCGTGACAGCGAGGTGGGCGACGACCGGTTCCGACCGGTCGGCCAGGCGGTCGACGAAGGCCGCGCGGTCGTGATCCGGGCTCATACCGGCACCTCCACGTCGCTCGTCCTGCTGTCCGGGGTCATACCGGCACCTCCACGTCGGCGTTACGAACGAACGACGCGACCGCATCGTGATCCTTTCGGCCACCCGCGCGCTCCACGCCGCTGGCCACGTCGACAGCGTAGGGTTCGACCGTCCGAGCCGCCTCGGCGACGTTCCCGGGAGTCAGCCCCCCGGCGAGAACGACTGGTGTCGAGAGGTCGCGAACCAGGTCGCGAGCGGCCGCCCAGTCGTGGGTCTCGCCGGTTCCGCCCGCTCCCGACTCGGTCTGTGAGTCGATCAGGATGGCATCAGCAACGTCGTCGTAGCGACGGGCCCGGTCGGTGTCGGCGGCGTCGACGGCGATGATCACGTCGGCCCGTGACTCCCGCCGAACGTAGCGAACGGCCGCCGGGTCGAAGTCGCCGTGTAACTGGATCGCCTCGGGGGCGACGGCGCCGGCGAGTTCGACCGCGCGGGTCGCCGAATCCGGCATCGACACCAGCACCGTCGAGAGGAACGGCGGCGCGGTGGCGATCAGGTCGGCCGCCTGTTCCGGGGCGACTTCTCGGGGCGTGTCGACGGACACCTCGGTAATGACGCCGGCCGCGTCGGCACCCGCGTTCGCGACGACCCGGAGGTCGTCGTCCTCGGTCACGCCACAGATCTTTACCCGGACCATCAGACACCCCGCAGGTCGTCGAGTTTCGCCGCGGCGGCGCCCGAATCGATGGCTTCGCGAGCCGCCTCGACCCCAGCGGGCAAGTCGTCGACGACGCCAGCGACGTAGATGGCCGCGCCCGCGTTCGCCAGGATGATGTCCCGTTTCGGCCCCGTCACCTCCCCCTCGACGATGCCCCGGAGGTCGGCCGCGTTCGCCTCGGGGCCGCCGCCAGCGACCGCCTCGATGGGTGCGCGTTCCAGACCGAGGTCGGCGGGGGTCAGCGTGTACTCCGTTACCTCGTCGCCGTCGACCTCGGCGACGGTCGTCGCGTCGTGGAGCGCGATTTCGTCCATGCCCGATCCGTGGACGACCAGGGCCCGTTCGACGTGCATCTGGGCGAGCGCCTGCGCGAGGACGGGCACGAGGTCGGGGTCGTAGACGCCGACCACCTGCGCGTCGGCACCGGCGGGGTTCGTCAGCGGGCCGAGCACGTTGAACACGGTGCGCATCCCGAGTTCTTTCCGCGGGCCGATGACCGCCTTCATCGCCGGGTGGAAGATCGGCGCGAGCATGAAGCCGATGCCGTCTCGTTGGATGGCCGTCTCCACGGCCGGCGGTTCTGACTCGACGTCCACGCCCGCCACCTCCAGTACGTCCGCGCTCCCCGAAGAGGAGGAGACGGAGTAGTTCCCGTGTTTGGCGACGGCGACACCCGCGCCCGCGGCGACGAGTGCGCTCGTCGTCGAGACGTTGATCGTGTCGTAGTCGTCGCCGCCGGTGCCGCAGGTGTCGACCAGGGGCGCCCGGTCGGGGTCGATGGTTCGTGCCGCGTCACGCATCCCCTGAGCGAACCCCGCGATTTCCGTCTCCGTCTCGCCTTTCGCCCGGAGCGCCGCCAACAGCGCGCCGATCTGGGCCTCGGTCGCCTCCTCGAAGACGGCCCGGGCCGCGTCCCGGGCCTCCTCCCGTGTCAAATCCTCGCCCTCGGTGACTCGTTCGATATAATCCTGCATGGATGAACACCAGTGTATTAGTTCGGGTTACAATGAACAAATCTATACATCTTCTTAAAGCTGTCGTCCGGGAGGGGCAGATAGTTCCCCCGAAATCGACGCGCGAGGCGACGTTCCGAAAGGTTCAATTACCGTCCGAGGGTACGTGTTGATGCGTTCGAAAGCACGTCACGACCGGGTTGGTGGTCTAGTCTGGTTATGACACCTCCTTGACATGGAGGAGGCCGGCAGTTCAAATCTGCCCCAACCCACTTCCTCGCATCCCACTTGTTCCGGATAGCGGCGGCTATTATGCCAGGGGAATCGGGTGTGAACCGTCCCGTCCGGGAATCCGACCCGTCGATTCACCGAACCCGGTTTCCGGCGCTATGGAATCCAGATAGAGAACGGCGAGTACGGCACCGCTCCGGCTGCCCGGGCCGACCCGAACACGTCTCCCCCGAGTCGGACAGTCGGCCAATCCACGCGGTCGCTGCCGGCGGAGGTGAGAACGAGAGCAAGCGCAGGGCGACAACGGCAACCGGGTGACCGGCAGGGTCGGGGCCGCGGTGCCGGTCGTTCTCTCGACACGGGCGGTGTGCTCTCCGAAGGGGGTGACGACCACCGTGGCGACGACTGAGCCACTGGCGCGGCCGTTCTCCCGGTGGAACACGACCAGGTTGGGGAAATCTCGCCGTGCCACCGGGATTCGGAATGCGGCGCCAGGAGACCGAGGTCATGTCCGATTCGACGTGACGATAGCAGCGTCGGTCTCCCGGCCGACTAGTAGTCTTGCTAACACTAATACCCGGGTCTTTTCGAGGATCATCACAAGGCACTCAAAACGCGTAGCAGGGAAGCGGAGTTTCGCGCACCCCGGTCTCGCCGGACGTGCGCCGTGTTCCGCCCCTCAGGGCGACTCACACGGGCCGCAGAAACAGGCGAGACAATCCATCGTTCGGAGGTCGAGGAGGTACGACGCGTTCGCGTTGTCGGGGTCGCCCCGGCGGCGCTGATATCGGTGGCGGGGGGCGCGCTCCGATTCGATCAGTTCCTCGATGTGCGAGAACGGTGTGTGCCACACGCCTTCCATCGCCTCGACTTCGGCACCGTAGCCGGCCAGTTCGTCGTACCAGCGAACCCAGAAGTAGATCGCTGGATTGGCCTTCCGGCGATACCGGTGGTAGTCGTTCGCGTTGAATGTGACGACGTACTGTGGCGGCAGGTCGTAGTGCTTCTCCGCGGTGAAAAACGGCGTCTCCTGGGTCTTGAGATCCGCGGGATCACCGTCGACGAGGAGGTCGAGCGCCGTCGGGTCGTCGTCTTTGGCCGGGTTCCGCTGAGCGTCGAGGCCGATGGTCGGCGCCACGTCCTCGACGAACGTCGCCTCTCGCTGTTCGCCGAACGCGAGCCACGGTTTCTTGTTCTCGGTGTCGTCCGGTTTCTCGTCAACCATACCCGATGGATAGAGCCCGCGACACCGTTAGCTCTGCGCTCGGATCGAGACTAGCCCTGTCGGGGCGACGCCCGACGGGTCACAGTGTGTCGAACAGCCTCGATGAAGGGGTGCCTCGTTGGGGGGAGAGGATGTTCCATCGAGGCAAGGGCAGTGGAAGCCCGCTTGGGACTACTCGTCGTGGTATTTAATATCCAGGGCTGATTCCAAGCCAGTAGTAATCGATTCGATATCCGGCCGGGACGGGACAGGGGCGGGAGCGACCCCGACAGCGGCCGGCTACTCAGTCTCGCTCGGCGTCCCGATGATGTGGTGGAACGCCCGTCGCTCCCCGAGGTGGCGTCGGAGGTAGCGATAGATCGGAAAGAGGTACTCCTCGATCCGGCCGGAGACACCGCTGGTGCTCGCGTGGATCAACACGGGAACGCCGGCGGCCCGAGCCAGGTCTATCGTCCGATCGGGAGTACTGCCGAACACCCACCGACGGAGCCGTCGATCCCGGGTCGCCCCGATCAGCAGGAGGCCACCGGTGCCGGACGCCGTGGAGACCAGTCCGTCAGCGACCGTGTCGGCGCTCACGTTGTGTACCTGGAGCGACTCGACGTCCCGGAGTGCCGACACGGTTTCGTCGATCGGTTCGGCGGTACCGCCCGTCTCCGGATCGACGCTGATAACGTGAACCTCGGTGCCGCGTTCGCCGAGGCGATTCACCAGGGGAAGCAAGGCGAGATGGTGCGGCCCGCCGCCGGCACCGATGTTGATCGTCGAGAGGTCGTCGATGTCGTCGACGTTGCTCGCGAAGAACACCTCACACGGTGCGTCGTACTCGACTGTCTCGGTGATCGTCGCGTGTTCCTCGGGATAGCCCATCAGGATCTGGTCGGCGCCGTCGTCCCGCGCCGTCTGGAGAATGTCGAACGCGATGTCACGACAGATATGTCCCTCGACAGTGTACTCGACATCCACGTCGGCCTCGGCGAGGTGCTGTTCGATGCGCTCGGCTCGTTCCTGTGACGTCTCTCGAACCACCTCGTTTGGCGTCTGGTCGGGAATGTGAGTGACGTTGAGTACCTGTACCAGGATCTCTCCGTCTTGCGCGCGGCCGAGTAACGCTGCGAGGCGAACGTACGGAACCGTCCGCTCGGGACGGGCGACGGGGACGAGCACCCGAAAGCGGTCAGTCGCCTCGCCCTCACCCTCGCGCTCGCTCGCCTGCGCGCTCGTCGGCCCGCCACTCGACTGCGTAGGGACGCCGGACGGAACCACCTCTTCGACCAGTTCGTCGATGTGTGCCGCGCCGCCCCAGACGAAATACACCCCGATGAGGGCGAGCGACAGTCCGGCTCCAACCGCGACGCCGACGGGCGGGAGGTTGGTGACGAGCGCCAGATTCGCCAGGATGCCGATGACGGGGAGGACGGGGACGAGTGGCATCCGGAAGCCGCGTTCGATGTCGGGGTGGTTTCGGCGCGAGTAGATCAGCGTGAGGTTCACCACGGCCAGGGGGACGAGGAGGTTGAACGTGGCGAATCCGGTGAGGGGTGCCAATCCGAGTGCGTGGACGCCGAGCAGCCCGTGTTCCGAAAAAAGCGTGATGAACACGAAGATGAGGGCGCCGATGACCGCCGTCGCGGTCGTCACGCTCCAGAAGGGTGTCCGGTAGTCGCGGTGGATGCGCGCGAACCGGCGAGGGGCGTGACCCTGTCGGCCCATGAGCGATCCGATGCCGCTAGCCGCGAGGATCGACGCGTTCGAGGCGCTCACCATCGAGAAGACGGCACCGGCGACGATGAGTGCCTGGCCCCACGATCCGAGGAAGGACGCTGCGACGCTCCCCATCGCCGTCTCTCCCTGGGCGAGCACTTCGCGGGGTACCGGCGCGTTCACCATCGCGACGATGACGAGCGCGTACAGCACAGTGACCGTGACGATGCTCGCGGCGATGGCCCGGGGGACGGTCTTGCGGGGTTCGATGATCTCACCCGCGCTCGCGGCGATGGCCGAGAAGCCGAAGAAGGTAATAAAGGCCAGCGCGGCGACCGAGACGATGCCCGCGGGTTCGACCTGCACTTCCTGGACGAACGTCGCCGTCGCCTCGGCCGGGCCGGCGAAGGCGACGGCGCCGCCGATGAACGCGAAGAGCACGCCGACCTTCGCGCCGGTGACGACGAGCTGAAACACCCCCGACTCCTCGGTACCGCGGGCGTTGAGGGCACCGAGCGTGACGGCGGCGAGGATGCCGATGCTCCCGTGGGGAAGCCCCTGCAACGACGGCGGGAGGATGAACCGGAAGAACCACTCGTCCATCGTCGCGAGATAGAACGCAGTCGTGCCGGTGTAACCGAGAAACAGCGACATCCCGACGCCGTATTTGAGCCGGTCGAGGGTCTCGTAGGTGCGCGAACAGAAGAGGTAGCCGCCGCCGTTCTCGGAGTAGACAGACGCGAACTCGGAGTATGTGGCGGCGGTGATGCCAGCGACGAGCGCGGCGAGTACGAACGCGATGACGGCGCTCGATCCGATCCGGTAGACGGCCATCCCGGAGAGCGAGAAGATCCCTGCCGCGATCATCGTCCCCAGGCCGATGGCGAACGCGATCTTGAAATTGAGCGTTCGAGTGTGTTCGACCATGGCCGTTCCCTTGTTCGGCGGTGTAATAAATGACGAGTTGGTTCTCACGATGAAGCAACGTCGCGAGAGCGGAGAGCGGCCGTCCGGTCTGTCTCACCAGCGTTCGGAGACGCGTTCGCCGCCGGCCACCTCCGGAATGACCGCTTCGTCGGCGCCAGCGACAAGGGCGGCGGAGTCGTAGAGTTCGTCGCAAACCGGACGGCGACGGTCAGTTCCGGCGCCAGTTGGATCGCCAGGATGGTGATCCGAATGGTGGCGTTCGAGTCGTCGATGGCGGCCACGAGCGTCGCCGCGCGGTCGACGCCCGCGTCTGCAGGACGCCCTCGTGGCGGTCGTCACCACCGCACCGTGACCCGTCCCTGGAGAATCGGGGAAGCTCCGCCCAAAAGATACCCCGGGGCGGGCTGTCCCGTGAAGAAACAAGTTTCAAGCCACCGCACGAATCACGTGTAGCTATGGATATTGCCGATATTGCGACTCCGGACTACATCGAAGTCGATGCGGATGAACGCCTGGGGAAGATCCGC
Source organism: Haloplanus sp. (assembly GCA_042216725.1). Taxonomy (GTDB): domain Archaea; phylum Halobacteriota; class Halobacteria; order Halobacteriales; family Haloferacaceae; genus Haloplanus. Next base: position 6,197 of record JBDGTP010000008.1, on the reverse strand, counting down.
TCTATCTTCGACCGCGAGAACCCGAAGGGACTCATCGTCGCGCAGGACGGCGAGTACGCAGGTGTCATCGGGGAACGCGACCTCATTCGCTCCCGGATCGAGGACGACACCAAGGCCAGCGTGCTGATGAAGTCGGCGCCGCGAGTCGACCGCACGGAGGACGTTCGCGAAGTTGCCCGCGTCCTCGTCGAGGGCAACACCAAGGTCGCGCCGGTGTACCAGGGCGAGAAGCTCTGGGGGATCATCACGGTCGACGCCATCCTCAGCGCGGTGATCGACAACCTCGACGCGCTGACCGTCGGACAGATCCAGACCGAAGACGTGGTCACCGTCGGCGAAAAGTCCCACGTCGGGCAGGCGATCAACCGCCTGCGCGAACACGGCGTCTCGCGCCTGCCCGTCGTCGACGACGGGGGCTCGCTCGCCGGCGTACTCACCACCCACGACATCGTCGACTTCGTCGTTCGGGACGCCGACCGGCAGGGTCGCGGTGACCGCCGCGGTGACCTCGACCGGATGCTCGATATCCCCGTCTACGATCTCATGACCAGTCCCGTCCTGACCACCACCGCCGACGAAGCCGTCGAGGACGCCGTGCGGACGATGCTGGACAACGACATCTCCGGGCTGGTCGTCACGCCGAACGACGACGAGGACACCGTCGCTGGCGTGCTCACCAAGACCGACGTGCTCCGCGCGCTCACCTTTACCGAGGAGGGGCAGATGGACGTACAGATCACCAACGTCGCCCTCCTCGACACCATCACTCGCGAGGAAATCGTCGAGGAGATCACCGGCGTGGCGGACAAATACCAGGAGATGCAGGTGCACCACGCGCACGTGCGATTCCACGAACACAAGGAGAAACTCCGCGGGACGCCCTTGATCCAGTGTCAGATCCGCCTGCGAACCAACCGGGGTCAGGTCGCGGGCTCCGGCGAGGGGTACGGCGCCGACCACGCCTTCCACGTCGCCGCCGACACGCTCGAACGCAACGTCCTCGAACTGAAGGGTCTCATCGCCGATGAGCAGTACCGGGGGCAGCTCCTCCGGAAACTCGGCGAACTCTAGGGGCGACAAACGACAGGAACCCGCCGCTCCCGGCGGGGCGGCTCCGACGACACCGTCGGCGACGGTGAACCCCGCCACATTGCTGTCGGCCGTTGTGACTCACGAGCGACACGTCTATGATCCGGACGCTCCACGACGACGTGTGAGACGACGCCAGGTTCTCTCGGGTCTGCTGGGTTCGGCGCTGTTCGCCGGCTGTACAGGAGGGCCAGGTGACCCGATCACGATGCTCGCGGTCAATCAGGACGACGTGCCCCACACGGTGGCAGTCCGGGTCGTCCGCGGGAAGAGCCTGGCAGTGGCGAACACGGTCGAGGTGGCGAGTTCGGGAACGGCCGAACTCGGCCGGATACCGTGGAAGAGCGGCCGGTACCGAGTCACAGTGCAAGTCGACGACGAGGTCGTGCTCGTCGGCGGGTTTCGGTCGACGGACTGGTTCAACCAACTCGACGTGTTCATCGCCAGCGATGGGTCAGTCGAGTTGCACCGGGGGCGTGCCGCCTGACTCATCGCTCCTCGCCCGCCGCCAGTCCCTCGGCAGTGATACGAAACGTCGCCGTCTCGCCGGCGGGTTTCGACCGGTGTTTCTCCAGCGTCGCTCGGCGATTGCCGCCGCGGAACCGATCCAGACGGAGCACCGTCCCCGTCCAGTGGTTGAGCGTGTGTCCCCCGAGCGCCCGTGACCGGTCGCCGTCGGGGTCGGTGAACACCTGGTTCGTGACGACCACCGCGAGGTCGTGTTTGCGGGCGAGCGACAGGAGGTGGGTCACCTGTCGGCCCACCCGGCGCAGGGTCTCGCCCTCGTCGTCGTCGTGGCGTTCAAGCCGGTAGAAGCCGGTCGCGCTGTCGAGAACGATCAGTTCCGCCCGGGGTGCGAAGTCTGCGGCGTCGCGGACGGCCTCCTCTTGCTCCGCGAAATCGTGGGCCTCGGTGACGACGATGCGGGATGTGATCGTCTCCAGATCATGGCTGTCACCGGCTTCGCCGGTTGCCCGAGGGCTCTCTGATCCCTCGCTGTCATCGGTCTTCGTCCGATTGCCCGAGGAGGGTCGCTCCTCGCGATTCGCCACGGCCGCCGCGAGTTGCTGGAATCGGTCGACCGAGAGCCCTTCGGTGTCGATATACACCGCGGTGCCGCCGCTGGCGGCGACCTGCACGGCGGCCGAGAGCGCGAGGTTCGTCTTCCCGGCGGCCGGCGGGCCGTACACCTGCGTCACCGTTCCGCGCTCGAACCCGCCGCCGAGCAGGTCGTCGAGGGGGGCACAGCCGGTGGGCACTGGCTCGGACACGCTCCCACATCGGTCGTTCCCAGTCATAAACCCTCCACACCGCGCCGTGCCGGCCGCGTCGCGACCGGAGCGCGATACGTTTTAGCGCCGTCGAACCGAAAGGCCGGCGTGATCGTCGTCGCCACTGCCGATTTCGAACTGTACCACGAGGCCGTCGACCTTCTCCGAGACCGCGGCGTGGCGTTCACCACAGTCGAACCCGGCGATGACCTCCCCGACGGAGCGTCGGTCGTCATCACCGCTCCCGACGAGACGGTGGACGGGGGGGACACCGAGCGCGTGACGGGCACCGGATCGACGGCGCGCCGGGCGGTCGACGAGGCGCTCGCACTCCTGCGCGGCGGCGACGGGCGAACGGTCGTCGGCGTCGACCCCGGCACGCACCCGGGAATTGCCGTTCTCTCCGGCGAGACGGTCGTCGCAGCCTTCCAGGTACCACTCTCCGACGCCGTCGACACCATCCGCCGGGAGGTCGACGGCGCCGTCGATCCGCTCATCCGGATCGGCGACGGCGCCCGCCTCCAGGGCGCTCAACTGGTCAACGACCTCGACGACGTGACGGTCGAACTCGTCGACGAGACGGGGACGACGCCCTATCTCGGCACCGGCGCACGGGGGATGGACGACGTACTCGCCGCGGTCAACATCGCACGCTTGGAGGGCGAGCGCATCGACTCCCGTGAGATAGACCCGACTGCGGGCGAACTCCAGCGAATCAAGGATCGATCCCGGCGCGTCTCGACCGACGGCCGCACCATCGACGACACGCTCGCCCGGCGGGTCGCCGCCGGCGACCTCACCGTCGAGGAAGCGCTCGACGAACACCGCGACTAGCCGCGTATCACCGCCGTCGCCTCCACCTCGACGACCATTTCGGGATCGATCAACCGCTGAACTTCCACCATCGTCGTCGCGGGGCGCACGTCTCCCATCGCCTCGCCGTGTGCTCGGCCCACCGCTTCCCAGGCGTCGATATCGGTGACGAACAGCCGCGTCCGAACCACGTCCCCGAGCGATGCGTCGAGGGCGTCGAGCGCGCGCTCGACGTTCTCGATGGCCTGTACGGTCTGGGCGTAGGGATCGCCGGGAGCGACGACCGATCCCGTCTCGTCGGTCGCAGTCGTCCCCGAGACGTGAATCTCGTTGCCAGCACGGATCGCCCGCGAATAGCCGACCGTCGACTCCCACTCGGTGCCCGACGTGTGTCGTTCGCGCTCCATGCGCGAGGGTCGATAGCCACGCCCGAAACGCTTACTCCGTCCCCGCGACGGCCACCTCGGCTCGCCGCATCACGTCACGAACCGGCAGGTCGGTCTCCCGGGCGACCGCCAGCGCGTCGTCGTATTCCGCGCTCACGTCGTACACCGCGCCCGTCTCGTCCGTGGCGACCTTGACCCGCACTTCGTAGTCCACTCCGTCGACCGTCACCGTCGCCGTCTCGAACGACCGGTCGGCGACCCAGCGGTGGCCGGCGCTCCCCTCGCGCACCCCGAGCGTCCCCGTCTCCTCGGCGAGGCGCCGCGCCACGCGTTCGGCGTCCGCGGGGTCGACGACCACCTTGACGAGATGGCCGGGCCGCGACTTCTTCATCGTCGTCGGGAGGATGGACACGTCGCGCGCGCCCGCCTCGGCGAGCGTCTCGTGGAGGCTCCCCAGCACTTCCGGCGTCGCGTCGTCGAGATTGGTCTCCAGCACCGAGATGGCCTCCCGGCGCAGGCCGCCCGTCCCGTCGCCGACGAGGGCGCGGAGGACGTTCGGACGGTCGGGCACGTCGGCGTCGCCCGCGCCGTAGCCGACGGCGTCGACGTCGAGCGTCGGGAGGTGGTCGACGCCGTCGGCGAGTTCGGCGAGAATCGCCGCCCCCGTCGGCGTGAGGAGTTCGCGGTCGACCGGGCCGCCGCGGGTCGACCAGTCGGCCGCGGCGACGAGTTCGGCCACCGCGGGTGCCGGCACGGGGTAGGTACCGTGATCCATCGACACCGTCCCCCCGCCGGTCGCAACGGGCGTCGTCACCACGCGGTCGACGCCGAGGTCGGCGAGGAGGAGACACACCCCCACCACGTCCGCGACGGCATCGTCGGCGCCGACTTCGTGGAAGTGCGTGTCGTCGAGGTCGGTACCGTGTACCGCCGCCTCCGCTTCACCGAGACGACGGAATATCGCGAGGGCGTTCCGTTCGACCGCCGGCGGGAGCCCCATCCCGTCCACGAGGGCGACGACTTCGGGGTAGGTGCGAAGGGGGCCGCTCCCTTCGGCGTTCGTGTGGGCGTGTGCGTGGTCGTCGTCGTCGTGTGAGTGACCGTCGTGTGCGTCGTCGTCGTGTGCGTGGTCGTCGTCGTCGTGTGAGTGACCGTCGTGTGCGTGGTCGTCGTGTGCGTGGTCGTCGTCGTGTGAGTGACCGTCGTGTGCGTCGTCGTCGTGTGCGTGGTCGTCGTCGTGTGAGTGACCGTCGTCGTGAGCGGATCGGTCGCCATCGCTGCCGCGGGAGTGGTCGGCGGCGTCTACTAGCACGTCGACGGTCGTGGCGTCGACGCCGGCTTTGGTCGCCGAACCGACCGCGTATCGGACGCCGAGGGCGTCTTCGACGGGAGCGAGGACGGCCGGGTCGGCGCCGGCGGCGATCAGGGTCGCACAGAGCATATCGCCGCTCGCCCCCATGCGGCCGTCGAACGCGAGCGTGGTCATACCTATCCCTCGCTTTCGACGGGCAAACGGCTTGCGACCGCCGTCGATACGGAGCGTTGGGACTGTCCACCGGAGGTTCGCGGCGATGAATCGGCGACCACCGGTACTGACTTCCAGCACACCTCCGGATCGGTAGGGGTTTGTACGCCCCCACCGTATGCTATCGTATGACACAGGCTGTAGCGACGCGCCGGCACGTGATTCCGGGTAACAACAAACTTATCCCGCACCATCGCCGAATCTCCACCATCCTCGCGGGAACATCATGAACGAAGTGCAACTCGAAGTGGCGAAAGCGTACCCGAACGACTCGGGGCGCGGTATCGCCCGACTCGACCCCGACACGCTGCTGCACCTGAAGCTGTCGCCAGGTGACATCATCGAAATCGAGGGGGCCGATCGGACGGCCGCGAAGGTGTGGCGCGCCGACCGGCAGGACTGGAACACCGACACCGTCCGGATCGACGGATTCACGCGGCAGAACGCCGACGTCGGCATCGGCGAACGCGTCACCATCCGCAAGGCCGAGGCGACGAAAGCCGACCGCCTCGTGCTCGCACCGCCGGAGGAGGCGAGTGTCCAGTTCGGCTCCGACGCCGCCGGCATGGTGAAACGCCAGATCCTCAAGCGGCCGGTGGTCGAACGCGATATCGTCCCCGTGATGTCCAGCACCAACCACCCGTTCATGCGGTCGCCGGGCCAGGCCATCCCGCTGATCGCCGTCGAGACCGACCCCGACGGCGTCTGTCTGGTCACCGAGGACACGGAGGTCGAGTTGCGAGAAGAGCCGATCTCCGGGTTCGAGAAGACCGGCGGCGGCATCACGTACGAGGACATCGGCGGCCTGCAAAACGAGATCCAGCGCGTGCGGGAGATGGTCGAACTCCCGATGAAACATCCGCAGATCTTCAAGAAGTTGGGGATCGAACCGCCCCAGGGCGTCCTCCTGCACGGGCCGCCCGGGACGGGCAAGACCCTCCTGGCCAAGGCGGTCGCCAACGAAACCTCCGCGAGTTTCTTCTCCATCGCGGGGCCCGAGATCATCTCGAAATACTACGGCGAGTCCGAACAGCAGTTGCGCGAAATCTTCGAGGACGCCAAAGACGAGTCGCCGTCGATCATCTTCATCGACGAACTCGACTCCATCGCGCC
>JBDGTP010000080.1:0-18225 GCA_042216725.1 Haloplanus sp. | reverse complement strand
TTCAAGAAGATCACACTAATCGGCCGGAGCGAGGAGAGTTTCGACGACGCCGCGGACGACGCCATCGACCGCGCCACCGACACGCTGGACGCGGTCAAGTGGATCGAGGTGGACGAACTCGGTGTCGAAATCGCGGGCGTCGAGGATCGCGAGTACCAGGCCGAAGTCGAGGTGGCGTTCGAACTCCAGGACTAATCGAACAGATTGAAACCGCCCGCCGCCGTCCGTCGGAGTATGACGCTGGTGGTCGTCCCGGTTCGCTATCCGCTCAGCAGACACTCCCGCGCGACGCTCGCAGAAGCGATCCGGATCGCGGACGACCGTGACGCCGATCTGACGGTGTTGCACGTCGACCTCTACCAGGAGGGCGGCGAGGTGACGCGGATGGATCTGAAGCGCGCGGTCGAGTCGGAGTTCGGACACCTAGACCGCGCGCGCTACGCCGTTCGCCGGGGCTTTCTCGTCGAGGAGACGATCCTCGACGAAGTGGCGGCCGAGGGCGCCGACGCCGTCGTCATCGGATCGAAACAGGTGAGTCGGTGGCGGCGCACGTTCAGCCGCTTCCTCGACGACCCCGACATCGACCGGTTCCTGCGGGAGAAACTCGACTGCGACGTGATCACCGTCAGCACGTAGCGTCACTCCGACGCCTCCACGTCGCCGTCGGCCTCGGCCGTGTCCCGCACCGTCCGGCCCTGCCCCCGGTCGCGGTCTGCCGACAGTGTTTCGCCTTCCTCGACCGCGACTCGTGCGCGCCCGCTGTTCTCGTCGAACAGCAAGTGCTGGTGAGGATAGGCAATCTCCACGTCCGCTTCGTCGAGCCGTTCCCAGATGCGCTCCCGGACGGTCGACTCGATCCGGGGGATCTTGTAGGGAGTTCGCACCCAGAACCGGAGGCTCAGGCGGACGCCGCTGTCGGCGTAGGCGTCGATCAGACAGGTCGGCTTCGCCGGGTAGCGCGCGCTCCCGATGCGGATGTCCGGCCCGCCCTCGATCACGTCCTCGCAGTTCCGGGCGGCCCGTTCCATGATGCGGCGCGCTTCGTCGAGGTCACCCTCGTAGGTCACGAGCAGAGAGATCGACAGCCGCGTCCGTTCGTCCTCGGCGGAGTAGTTGGTCACGTCACGCTCGCGCATGCCCGAGTTCGGGACGACGAGAAACGTGTTTTCGAGGGTGAAGATCTTGGTGTACCGGAGCGTGATGTCGTCGACGAACCCCCGGCGGCCGTCCTCCAGTTGGATCATGTCGCCGATTTCGTAGGGGTTGTCGGCCAACACGAACACGCCGTTGATGATACTCCCCACGATGGGCGCGAGGACGATACCGAGCACGGCCGAGAAGACGGTCACGGAGAGGACGATGTCTCCGATGCCGAGGCCGACGATGCTCCCGGCGGCGAACGTCGCGACGACGACCGTCGAGACGCGGATCAGTCCCAGGATGGTCTGGGCGACGCTCTGGCGGTGAAAGCGGCGGGCGACGGGGCGTCCCAGCAGGCGAACGAGGAACTTCGAGAGCACCACGCCGAGGGCGACGACGAGCACTGCCACCAGCAGGCGTACGGTCTGGAACTGCCACAGCCACTGGAGCGACTCCAGCGCCCCCCTCGGTGGCTCCGATCCCGCCAGCGCGACCGCCCCGATGTTCATGGGCGTGTCTCTCCGCGTCCGGAAAAAAGGGTTTCCACCCGGCCGACCCGGATCGGCGCTTGAGGGAGCGGTTTCCTCACTCCCGGGCGACCGTGCAGTCGTCGAGCGAGACGTGGCTCGCGGCCGGCCGACCGGTGGCCGTCGTCTCCGGTGCGCCCACCCTGTCGGCGAACCGCCCGGCCGCCGCCGCCGCGCCCGCGTTCGGCGGGCGGATTGACGGGTCGACTTCGACGGTGATCAACTCGCCCGCACCACCGACACCGACGCCTTCCGCACGGCCACGCCCCAGATGACACGGAGCGTGCTCGAACCACCGTCGTCGCTACGTGCTGGACTGACGCGCCGTCGACGCCCTGTCGGATGCCGACCGCGCCCCGATCACAAGGTACTATATCGTCGCCGATCAGGTTGGTGACGAATGGATCGACGGACACGCAACTACCTCGCGGGACGGTTCGGCGACTACTACCGGAGCGCCGACCCGACGCTCCCGCCCGACGCATCGGCGCGGGAGTGGGGACATATCCCCTGGACGAGCGGTTCGTCGACAACGATGGTGCGCCACCAGTCCATCTACGACCTCGGCGATGTGGCCGACTTCCTCCAGCGTGAGGCGCCGCGGCACGTCTACTTCTCGGCGGCACACTACGACGACCCCGGCGCGAAGTCCATGGACGAGAAGGGGTGGCGGGGCGCCGACCTGGTGTTCGACCTCGACGCCGATCACCTCCCGAGCGTCGACCCCGAGACGGCCACCTACGCCGAGATGCTCGCGGTCTGCAAGGACGCCCTCCGGCGCCTGCTCGACCTGCTCGAAACCGACTTTGGATTCGAGGACGTGACGGTCGTGTTCTCCGGTGGCCGCGGCTACCACGTCCACGTGCGCGACGAGGGGGTGGCGGATCTGGAGTCGCCAGCCCGCCGTGAAATCGTCGACTACGTCCGTGCGGTCGATCTGGACGTGGAAGGCCTGATCCGCACCCGCGCCGTCGGCGGGACGACGCGCCGCGAACTCCGAACCCGGGGCGGGTGGGGCCGACGCACCCACCGTCGCCTGCAGTCGTTCGTCGACGACCTCCGCGCGATGGACGACGACGAGGCGAGCGAACGGCTCATGGCCTTCGACGGGATCGGCGAGGGGCGCGCGAGCACCCTGCTCGACGCCTTCGTCGACAACCCGGAGGCCGTCGAGCGCGGCAACGTCGAGGCCGGCGGGCCGGGCGCCCGGACGCTGGTCGAAGCGCTCGCCCACGAGACGGCCGACTCGGAGACGGCACCTATCGACGAACCCGTGACGACGGACACCCACCGTCTGATCCGCCTGCCGGGGAGCCTCCACGGCGGGAGCGGGCTGGTGGTTCGCCGGATCGACCGCGACAACCTGGACGACTTCGATCCCCTGGTCGACGCCGTCCCCGAACGCTTCACCCGGCGGTCGGTTCGGGTCGACGTGACCGCTCCCGGCACCGTCGAACTCGACGGCGACAGCTTTACACTGGATGCAGGCGAGCACTCCGTACCGGAGTGCGTCGGCGTCTTCCTGATGACGCGCAACCGAGCCCGAAAGGTCAAAGAATGAACGTCGAAGAACTGCGCACCGTTCAGCGCACGGAACGACAGAAAGACAGTCTCCAGCACCTTCGGGACTCGTTCTATCGCGACGTGGCGGAGTACCTGGCCGACCGCAAGGCCGAACGCAAGCGCGTGGCCGACGAGGTGGACAACCCCTTCTCCTCGCCGGAAGTGACCCGGATCAGCGACGAGATTCAGACCGCCGAGGAAGTCGTCGAGAGCATCTACGAACGGCGGATCGGCAAGATCGTCAAGCGGGCGACGTTCGCCGCCGCGGGCATGGCCACCGAGGACGAAGGCCTGACCCGCGAGGAGCGCGAACTCTTCGATGATCTGGTCGCACGGATCGAAACCAACCGGGAGACGGTGCTCGATACGCTGATCGGCGACGCCGACACCGGCGAGTCGGAAACCGACACCGACACCGGCGAGTCGGAAACCGACACCGACACCGATACCGACACCGGCGAGTCGGAAACCGACACCGACACCGACACCGGCGAGTCGGAAACCGACACCGACACCGATACCGACACCGGCGAGTCGGAAACCGACACCGAGACGGAACCGGTCGCCGATCCGACACCCGACTCCGCCCCACCAGCCGGCCCGTCGGATCGCGAGGCGGAACCGACACCCGACCCCGACGACCTCCTCGCGGAGGCGATGGGTGGGGACGACTCCGGGGACACCGACGAGGCGGGCGCCGACTCCGATCCGTCGTCGCCAGCGTCGGCCGAGGCGACTCCGCCCCGGAACATCTCGGACGACGAGACCTCGGTTTCGGACGACGGTGACGCCGCGGCGGTCGATACGGAGCGGACGACCCTCCGGATCACGCGCGACGTCGGGGAGATTCTGGGTGTCGACGAACGCGAGTACGACCTCGCGAGCGAGGACGTGGTGACGCTGCCGACGCCGAACGCCGAGCCCCTCCTGAACCGGGACGCCGCGGAGCGCCTGGACGACACGTAGGAGTGTTCCGTCGTGATCGACGACGGTCTTCCGACGGTCAGCGGCCGCTCAGTCGGTAGCCGACGAGGCCGACGACGACCATCCCCCCGACGGCGCCGAGAATCTCGAGGCCGGGGAACGACGGAATCGAGCTGCTCTCGGAGGGTTTCGTCTCCGCCGCGGCCTGGGCGTCCGTGGTGGCGTCGGCGCCGGCAGCGGCGCTCGCGGTTTGCTGAGACCGGGCGTCCGTGAGGTCGAGTCGGATCGTCTCGCCCGCCGACACGGGGCCATCGCTGACGAGGAGTGGGATGGGCGCGTCGCCGACACGCAGGTTTGCGGAGTGGTTCACGGCGGCCGGATCGTACCCCTGGAGGACGATGGTGACCGACGGGGTATCGCGGCGCACCGTCGTCTCGAACTGCGGTTCGGCGAGGTCGTACGCGACGCCGATACGCGCGGTGCCGCCGGCGGGGACGGTCACGTTGAGGCGGGCGCCCGTCTCCGTGCGCCGGTACGCCGCCTCCCGATTTTTCACCATCCCCGCGTAGGGGGTGGCGCTCGTCGGAATGGGGAGGTCGACCGTACCGACGAACGGCCGGTCGGCGGTGTTTCGGAGGGTGACGGTCTGAATCACGCTCGTCACGCCCGAGTCATTTTTCGGTGGCACTACCTGCAGGACGTAGGCCGTCCGGGTGTCAGTGGCGACGTTCAGGACGGACGTGTCCGTGGTCGGGGGTCGCGTCCGGATCGTCACCGTGTCGTTCGCGGCCGCGTCGACCGACCGGCGGTACGGGACGCCGTCGACCGTCGCGCGGAGGCGGTACGTCTCGTTCGCTTCGACCGGGCCGACCGCGAACGTGCCGTTCGCGCCGGTTTCGACAGTCGTCACGACGAGACCGTCCCCGTCGAGTACCTCGACGGACACACCGGACAGCGGTGTCTCTTCGTCGTCGACGACTTTGCCCGTGATCCGCTCGGAGAGGTGGATCGACGCGTGGGTGCCGTTTCGCAGCACTTCGTAGTGAGTCGTCCCACCGTACGCGACGCGGACGGCGTAGCGCGGGGCGTCGGCGACAGCCACCGAGAACGACGAGCCATGCACCGTCGTCCGGGCTGGGTCGCCGACACGCTGGAGAGTCTCCGAGACGGGGACGACGGTCACCTGTGCCCCGTCGGCAGTGCCGTTCTCCACGGTGACGGAACCCGATATCGACGTGGCTGCCGCGGCGGTCGGGAGGGAAGCGAGACAACCGAGGACGACGACGAGCGTGAGGGTGAGTGTGCGTGTATGTGGCATATCAGTCTGCGACCTCCGGATTCGTGTCACGGCTCGGTTCGCGAACCCCCGCGCCGGTCAGGGCGCCGTGCCGTGGATCGAACAACAGGACGAGGGCCATCCCGGCGAGCAGGGCGACGATAGCGAGTCGCATCGGCGTGACGAAGGGGATGCGCTTGATCGTGATCGAAGCGGTGCCGTCGCTGACTCCCGCGATGACGTAGGTGTCGGTGAGGAGGCCGCGGTCGATGAGCACGTCCCTGATCTGCATTCCTCCCTGCTTGGGGTAGCGACGCTGGCCGGCGACGCCCGAGGTGACGAGTTCGCTGCCGTCGTAGACGGCGAGCGACACGCCCTCGGCGACGACGCGGGTCGGGGCGACGGCCGTCACCGGCAGGGTCGACGAGCGGCGTCACCCGCTCGCGAACGCGTTCGTCGTCGGCCTCCTCCTCGGCGTCATCTGGCTCCCCTGTGTCGGCCCCATCCTCGGCGGCGTTCTCGCGTACGTCGGATCGACCGCGAACGTCGCCGGCGGGGCCGTCCTCCTGTTCACCTACGGGGCGGGCTTCTCGATACCCCTGCTCGGGGTGGCGTACGCGGGACAGACCGGCGGCCGCCGCGTCGTCGACGCCGTCGCCGACGGATCGGGCGATATCTTCCGGGCTGCGACCGGCTACGCCTTCATCGTCCTCGGGGTGGCGGTGCTGTTCGACCTGGACAAACTCGCGCTCGCATCGGTAACCAACTGGCTCTGATACACATGACGACGGAACGAAACGACGGAGACGAACGGAATCGCCGGCGGTCGAATCGCTTTAGCGCCGCACGCGTCGTCGGCCGGATTACGGGCATCCTCCACCGCGTGACGCGGAGTCGCGCCGTGAAGTGGGGGACGCTCCTGTTCGGGACGCTCTCGATGGTGCTCGTGTTCGGATTCGCCTCGAAGACGATGTACGGCATCGAACACGGGGGAAATCTGCTCGCGTACTGGCACATCTCCCTCGCCTGGGTCGCTGCCACGGCGCTCGGAACCACCTTCCTCGGGAGCGCGCTCTACCTCCGCTACCGGGGGCGGTTCTGGAGCCGACTCGCCCACAGCGCGGGCGAACTCGGCTTCCTCTTCGCGACGCTGACGCTCCTCCTCGGGAGCGCGTGGGGCAAGGTCATCTGGAACTCGTGGTGGGAGTGGACGGACGTCCGCCTCGTCACGTTCCTCGTGGTCTGGTTCATCTACGCGGGCTATCTCGTGGTGTCCTCTGCGACGGACCCCGACACGGGTGACCGCTACGCCGCGGTGTACGGCGTCATCGGCTTCGTCACGGTGCCGATTTCGTACGCGTCGACGCGACTGTGGACGCCGACGTTCCACGAGACGACTATCGGGAACCCCCAGGTCAGCGCGAACATCGATCCCACGACGCTCGTCGTAACGCTCGTCGCGGCGACCCTGTTGTACGTCTACCTGCTGGGGCTTCGCATCCAGGTGTCCGAAGTGGCAGACCGCGTCCGCCGACTCCAGACCACACGGAGGTGATCAGTATGGAACCACTACTCCTGTTCGGCTACACGGCGCTGTTCGTCGCCTTCTTCGGCTACGTGGCGTATCTCCAGCGCCGACTGCAACGGCTCGAACGGCAACTGAACGACGCGCGATAGCGCCTCATACGAACAGTTTCAACGGTTCTTATCACTCCTCGACCACGAACTCGAACGTGGCGACGCCCGCGAGGAGCAGGACGCCCGTGTACAGACAGAGGAGGCGGAACCACGACCCCGTCGGGGAGTCGGTCGTGAGCGCCGCCGTGAGTTCGACACCCGCGAGCAGGACGGGCACGACCAGCGGGACGAGCAACAGGGGCAGTGCGAGCTCGTCGAGACCGGAGCGGAAGGTGAGCGTCGCGACGACGACGCCAACGGCGGCGAACCCCAGGGCGGCGACGGCGATGATCCCGACGAGCGCGAGTGCCGTCCGGGGCGTCGGCGTGTATCCCAGCAGGACGGTCGTCGCTCCGAGCGTCAGCACGTTCACCGCGAAGACGAACAGCGACGTACTCGTCACTTTCCCGAGGTAGACGGCGGAGCGGTCGACCGGGGCGACCAGCAGGCCGTCGAGTGCGGCGTTCCGATCCTCGACGGCGGCCGTCTTCGTCACGCCGAGCGTCCCGCCGAAGACGAACGCGATCCAGAGCGCCCCGCGCCCGAGTACCGCTGGTTTCCGGAACGTCTTGACGAAACTGAAGGCAAAGGCGAGGACGACGAGCAGTGCGAACACCGCCATCGTCGTCGTAACGCTCTTGGTTCGACTCTCGACGAGGAGATCCTTCCGGGCGATCAGGTAGACGGCGGTGAGAAACGACGTCATCTCCCCCGCCTCCGCGCCGTCGGCTCGTCGACGCCGATGGCCCGGCGATACGCCGATTCGAACGACGCGTACGACGACTCGCCGAGGCCGATATCCGCGTTCAGTTGCCCCCGGTCGACGACGAGCGCCCGATCACAGCGGTCGAACCCGCGGTCGAGGTCGTGGGTCGTCAGGACGACAGTGCGGTCGTCGAAGTCGTCGAGGACGGCCGCGAGGTCGGCCACCGACCGCTGGTCGAGACCGGTGTACGGTTCGTCGAGGAGCAACACGTCGGGGCGGTGCAGGAGCGCCCGGGCGAGCGAGAGGCGCTTGCGGAGGCCGTGGGAGAACGCGTCGGGTCGCTGGCTCGCTCTGCCGGCCAGGTTCACCCTCGCGAGCACCGCCTCGCACCGGGCGTCGGCGTCGTCGAGGCCGTGGAGGGCGGCGTGAAAGCGGAGATTCTCGCGGGCGGTGAGGTCGTCGTACAGCATCGACTCGTGCGTCACGACACCGACGTTTCGGTAGACGGTGTGATCGTCCGGCGTGAGCGCCGCCCCATCGAGCGTGATCGTTCCGCTGGTCGGGCGGGTGAGGCCGGCGAGCATGCGCAACAGTGTGGTCTTGCCGGCTCCGTTCGGGCCGAACAGACCGACGGTGTCCCCCGCTTCGACGGCGAACGAGACGTCGTCGACGGCGGTGATCCGGCCGTACGACTTCGTCACGTCGTCGGCACGAACCGCGATGGTCGTCCCGTCTACCGCCGCCTGACGCGTCTCGCTCATCTCGTCTCGGCGGGCCGCTCGGAGCCCTCGTGCGCGCGAACCGAGAGCTGTTTGGCGACGAGTTTGTCGCCCTCGAACCGGCCCTTCGCGACGACGATGCGGTTCTCCTTCATGGTGTCCGGGAGGGTTCCCTCGTAGACGACCGGCGTCGAGTGGTTCCCGTCGGTCACCACGAACGTCGTCGTCCGACCCTGCGTGTCGAGGTTCTGCACCGATCCCTCCAGATTCACCCACTCTCCGTCGTAGTTCCCCTCGGAGAGTTGCGTCGGGCTGACGAACGCGGCGGACGCGTTCATGCTCGTCACACCCAGTATCCCGAGCAGAACGAGGATTCCCACTGTCGTGACGAGGAGCTTGTTTTTCCGTCGCACTGGACGCCTGTGGGAGGTGACGAGTCTTCATTGTGTCGAATTCTCACCGGAAGTAGTAGCACGGATGTGGGATCAGTGTTCACGACTCTCCGCCGCTGTTGGCCGCCCGCACGGCCACAGATACTTTGTCGGCCGATGCCAAGGGAGGCTATGTCAGACGGTCGGTTCGTGGTGGCGACGCTGGTCGTGGTCGGACTACTTGCCGCCGGCGCGACGCCACCGGTCGCGACGGCCGAGACGCCGGGCGAGTGGCGATCCGTCGCGACTGCCGAGATGTCGGCCTCACAGACCGAAGCATCGTCGACGATCCATCAACGCGGCATCGTCTCTCGCAACGCCGAACCCGGGAGCGTGACGCTCACCTTCGAGTATCGCATCCCGTCGTCGATACGGGGACTCCGCGTCAGCGTGCCCGTCGTGTCGCTCCCGGGTATCACCGTCGAGTCGACTGAGGGGTTCGAGCGCACGACGCCGACGCGATTCCTCTGGGACGGCGAGACGGAACGACCACGCGTCACCTTCCGTCTCGCGGTGAGCGACGCCATCGACGGCGGCGTCCGGGGTGTCGAGCGTGGCGACTGGGCACTCGTCTCGGAACCGAACACTCGCGTGCAGGTGCGCAGCGACGGACGGCCGGTGCAGACCGACTCATTCGAGGTGGCCACGGGTGAGGAAGGGTACGCCGACAGCCATCTGGCCTATCTCGGCCCGCACGAGCGCCGGAACGTGACCGTGGCCGACGAACGAGCGACGTTCGTCCTCGGCGCCGACGACGCCGACCCGGCCCGAGCGGTCGACTTCCTCCGCACCGCGAACGAACAGTTCGACCTCGGCATCCAGCGCGAGGCGATCACGGTGTTCGTCCTGCCGTTGGGGCCCCAGGAGACGGAGAACATCGAGGCAGCGACCGTCGACACGGCGTTCTGGGTGGGCGAACGGGGCCTCCGCTTCAACGGGACGGGGGCCGTGTTCGCCCACGAGTACGTCCACACGCGCCTGAACACGGTGGGCCGGGGCGATGCGGCGTGGCTGACCGAGGCGAGCGCCGAGTACTACGGCCGCCTGTTCGCGTTCAACGACGGTATCGGCACCGACGAGTCCTTCCGCGAGGGTCTCCGCGCGAGCGAGTATGCCCCCGACCGACAGTCGGTCGTCCTCGCCGACGCGAAGACGTGGCGGGGCACCAAAGCCCACTACACCAAGGGCGCACACGTCCTCGCCGCCCTCGACGCCCAGATCCAGCGTCGCACCGACGGCGAGCGAACTCTCCGTGACGTGTTCGAGGGGCGCTCCCGGCCCTTCCGGAACTACCGCGCCTTCCGAACGGCAGTGATCCGGGTGGCGGGCGACGAGTCCATCGGGCCGTGGCTGGATCGCTACGTCACTACCGACGCCCTGCCGCCGTTGCCCGAACACCCCCGGTATTACGTCGCGGCGCCGTCGCTCGATCCGGACGGCGACGGGATGGCGAGTGGCACCGAACTCGACCGTCGGCGACACCCGTTCGTCGCGGGCGCCGACGCGCGGATCACGGGGACGCCGTCGGCGACCACGGCGACGCCGACGCCCGTGGCCGAGACTGAGGGCGGATCGACCCCGGACACGACGGGCGGCACCGACGGCACGTCGCCCGGGTTCGGCCCCGGGCTCGTCGCGGCCGCGATGCTGGTGTTCCTGCTCGGCGCGCGTCTACGGGAGAGTTAGAGTCGGCGCAGGCCGTCGCCGAGACCCGTCGCTTCGCCACACTCCGGACATTCGTACGTCCACCCGTCTTTCGTGGCCCGACCCTCAGGAAACTCGGCCGAACAGTTCCGACAGACGAGAAGATCTCGACGAGTAGAGACGTGCAACTGCGGCATAATCGGAGGATCGACGGCATTCATCATGAACGTGTCGTTTCAGCTCCATACCTAGGCGATGCGGGGCGTCGCCCGCCGCCCCTCACTCGTCGTCGGCGCTCAGGATGCCCCGGTGGGTCATTCGCTCGGGGTCGAGTACCTCGTCGGCCTCCGCCTCGGTGAGATAGCCGTTCGCTACGGCCACCTCGCGGACGGTCTTGTCCTCTTTCAGCGCCGTCTTCGCGACTTCGGAGGCCTTGTCGTAGCCGATGGCGGGGTTGAGCGCCGTCGCAAGCGCCATCGACCGCTCGACGGCCGCGGCGCAGTGCGCCTCGTTTGCCTCCAGTTTCGCCACGAACTTCTCGGCGAACGTCTCAGCGCCGTTCGCCAGGAGCGACGCCGACTGCAGGAAGTTGTGCGCGATGACCGGCTTGTAGAGGTTGAGGTCGAGCTGTCCGCCGGCGGCGCCGGCCGAGACGGCGGCGTCGTTGCCCACGACCTGCGTGTGTACCTGGTTGACCGCCTCGGCGACGACGGGGTTGATCTTCCCGGGCATGATCGACGACCCCGGCTGATTCTCCGGCTGTTCGACTTCGCCCAGGCCGTTGCGGGGGCCGGAGGCAAGCAGCCGGAGGTCGTTGGCGATCTTGTTCAACGAGCCAGCGACCGTCCGGAGCGCGCCGTGGGCCTCGCCCATGGCGTCGTGGGCGGCCTGCGCCTCGAAGTGGTCGTCCGCTTCACGGAAGGGGAGCCCCGTCTCCTCGGCGATGTACTCCGCCGCCCGTTCGGGGAACTCGGGGTGGGTGTTGAGCCCGGTGCCCGTCGCCGTCCCGCCGAGGGCGAGTTCGGCCAGGCGAGGCGTCACCGACTCACAGCGGTCGATCCCCTTCTCGATCTGGGTGCGGTAGCCGCCGAACTCCTGGCCGAGACGGACGGGCGTGGCGTCCTGGAGGTGGGTGCGGCCGGTCTTGACCACCCCGTCGAACGCGTCGGCTTTGGCGTCGAGTTCGTCGGCCAGCGTCTCCAGTGCGGGGATCAGATCCGTCTGCACCGCCTCCAGAGCGGCAACGTGCATCGCCGTCGGGATCACGTCGTTGGAGGACTGCCCGAAGTTGACGTGATCGTTGGGGTGGACGACACGGTCGCCTACCTCGGCGCCCATGAGTTCGGCCGCGCGGTTGGCGATCACCTCGTTGGCGTTCATGTTCGAGGAGGTGCCCGAGCCGGTCTGGAAGACGTCGACCGGGAACTGGTCGTCGTGGTCACCGGCGATCACCTCGTCGGCCGCCGCGACGATGGCGTCGGCTACCTCCGTATCGACGAGGTCGAGGTCACGGTTGGCCCGCGCCGCCGACTTCTTCACGATTCCGAGTGCGCGGACGAACCGCCGGCCGAAGGTCACGTCGCTGATGGGGAAGTTCTCGACGGCTCGCTGGGTCTGTGCGCCCCAGTACGCCTCTGCAGGCACCCGAATCTCGCCGAGACTGTCCCGTTCGACGCGGAACTCGCCGCTGTCGCCGCTGTCGTCGCTGTCGTCGCTCATGCGCGAGCGAACGGGGGCCGCGTCGTAAAACCTACCGCTATTCCGGCCCGTGTTCCTCGTACGCCTCCGGCGTGTACGTCTTCATCTCCAGGGCGTGAATGTCGGTCGTCATGTAGCCGTCGAGGGCGTCGTAGACGAGTTGGTGTTGCTGGACGAGCGGCAATCCCTCGAAGGCCGGCGAGATGACCACGGCGGCGAAGTGGGCGTCCTCGTGATCCTCGTCGGGCACGCGGGGCTTGGTGACCGTCGCCTCCGCGTCCTCGATTCCCTGCTCGATGAGTCGCTCGACTTCCGCAGTGTCCATATCCCAACCGGGGCGGCCACGGCACAAAAGCTGCCGGGTGGAGGCGTTCACGCCCGCCCTCGGCCCCCCGTCGCAGTCACATCTGGTATCGACGCTCGTCGTCGCGCTGGGGGTACTGGTCGGCGCCCGTCATCTCGTCGTAGGTCATCCCCGAGAGATACTCGTCGTAGGTCACGTCGTACCCCTGGCGCAGGTGGAAATCGAGGTCACCGGTGTCGACGGTCGAACGGTAGAGCGAGTGGATCGCCCGTCGGACGAGTTCCCCCTCGTCGGCGTCGAACGCCGCCAGCAGCATCGCGAGTTCGTTACGCGTCTCTCGATCCAGATCGACAGCCAGCGTGTCGCCGAGGTCGCTGTACGCGTCTTTCACGTCCGCGTTCAAGTCGTCGAGACTCATGCCCCGGCCAATGGTCGGCGGTGGAATACGGCTTTCGGGTCGAACCAGCACGCCTAACCCGACCCGTCCCCACCTGCCGACGATGACCGAGAGCGAGGACGCCGCCCTCCCGGAACTCGACTATGACGCCGTCCGGACGGGGCTCGTCGAGTGGTACGAGGCCGACCACCGCGACTTCCCCTGGCGGCGAACGACCGATCCCTACGAAATCCTCGTCTCGGAGGTGATGAGCCAGCAGACCCAACTCGACCGCGTCGTCGACGCGTGGGAGGCCTTCCTCGACCGGTGGCCGACGCCCGAGGCACTCGCGGCCGCCGACCGGAGCGACGTGGTCGGCTTCTGGTCGGCACAACGGCTCGGCTACAACAACCGCGCGCGCTACCTCCACGAGGCCGCCGGACAAATCGTCGACGAGTACGACGGCACGTTCCCCGAGACACCCGCGGAACTGCAGGAGCTGATGGGCGTCGGCCCCTACACCGCCAACGCCGTCGCGAGTTTCGCCTTCGACGCGGGCGACGCCGTCGTCGACACCAACGTCAAGCGGGTGCTCTACCGCGCGTTCGGCGTTCCGGACGACGAGTCCGCGTTCGAGAGGGCTGCCCGGGCACTCATGCCCGACGCCGAGTCCCGCGTCTGGAACAACGCCATCATGGAACTCGGGGGCGTCGCCTGCGGGCAGACACCCCGCTGTGACGAGGCGGGATGTCCCTGGCGCCGGTGGTGTCACGCCTACCAGACGGGCGATTTCACCGCACCCGACGTGCCGACCCAACCGGAGTTCGAGGGGAGTCGTCGTCAGATGCGCGGGCGCGTGATCGACGCGCTCAAGGAGTACGACGAACTCGCCCTCGACGACCTCGGCCCGCGGGTGCGCGTCGACTACGTGCCGGGCGACAGCGGCGAATACGGCCGAACGTGGCTCCGTGGTCTCCTCTCGGATCTGGAAGACGACGGCCTCGTCGCCGTCGAGGAACGCGACGGTACCGCGGTCGCTCGCCTCCAGGAGTGACCATCGCGCCGAGGGTTTATTCCCCTCCCGTATCGGTATGTGTACTATGCGCATGGAACTGCGGGTGTGTAAGCTCTGTCACGAGGGCGAACACGGCAACGAGCGGAAGACGGCCGTGACGCGCGATATGGTTCGCTGTGCGCGCCGGGTACGGGAGTACAAGGATCTCATCGGCCTCGACGAACTCCACATCACGATGGTTTCGGAAGGCGACCCCGGCGGGGCCGAGGCGCTGCCGGTGATCGTCGCGAGCATCGAGAACGACCAGATCTCCCTCTCGGACACCCAGCTCGTGATGGAGGACGACGACGGGAACTTCCTCGTCTACCCCGAGCCGAAGGATATCCTCGAAGTTCTCACGCGCAACATCGATCAGATGAGCGAGCAGACCCGACAGGATGTGACCGTGGAGCTATCGACGGAAGGGGCTGAACTCCTGTCGGCGTAGAAAACCGGGCGGTCGTGGTCAGTCGTCGTCGGGCTGACCGCCGTCCGTCGCGGCCGGCTGGCGGCTCTCTTCTTCGAGACGGCGCTCCCACCGCACGCGCAGGAGGTTGCCGTACATCGAGAGGACGAGGCCGACGAACAACACGAAGATGCCGGCGTTGATGCCGATGGTGAGCAGGAGATTCTCCGGTCCGCCGCCCACCGCGATTTCACGTGGCACCGGGTACCCCTCGTCGAACACCGAGCCCAGCATCACGCTAGTGATGCCGATCACGGTCAGCAGGCCCATGATGCTGCTCACGGTGTTCCACGACGGCGCGAGTTCGAGCGCGTCGATTCCGCCCTCGGCGTGGGTCTCCGGGATCAGCGCACGGGGGATGAACGCCTTCGGTTCCACGGGGTAGAACGCGGGGTGGAATCCGTGTTCGAAGACGTGGAACATCACCCCCATCAGCATGATGACGCCCAGAAGTCCGTGGAAGACGACGAAGGCCATCGCGGCGGTCTTCGTGTTGAAGTACTGCATCAGACCGGTCTTGCTCCAGATGAGCAGACCGCTGATCGTCAGCAGGAACAGTTCGGCAGCGAAGATGAACACGACGCCTTTCCCGATGTAGGAGAGCAGCGGGATGTCGTCGTGGTCACCGCCCGCGAACTGTTTGGCGCTCGGGTGGCGTTCGTCGGCGTTGCCGAGGACGAACTGCACGTCCTGGATGAACGCCTGCACGTCGTCGCCGGTCGGCATGATCTCCTTGAGGTTGCTGCGGCCGGTGTCGGTCGTGATCGTGAGAATCGCCCAGAAGCCGATGAGGGCGATGAGCCCGAAGCCGGCGATCCGATGCAGGGTGGTGACGCCCTCGTTGCCGCCCATCAGCGTCAGCAACCACCAGAGTTCGTCGTTGAACGTGATGCTGTATCCCGTGAAGAACAGCAGGAACACGTCGAGCGCCAGCAACGAGTGGAACGTGGTCGTGACGCGCGTGAACTTGCCGTGATCGAGATTCGTCATTCGCTCTCACCTCCGTCGGTCGCGACGGCTTCGCCGCGTTCTTCGCTGGGTTGTTGCATCTGGTCGGCGAGACGGCGGAACGCCCCCCAGTGGATGAACACCAGCAGGAGGATGAACAGTCCCAACAACACGTCGGCCGCGTGGATGAAGGCGATGAGGAAGTCGAGCGCCGGAACCGTGTTTCCGGCGACCCAGTCGGCGCCGACGCCGCCGCCCTCGACCGTCGGCGAGACACGGAACAGACCCTCGTAGAAGACGGCCGTTCCGGCGGCCCACCAGACGGACACGATGGCGAGGATGAGCCCGCCAACGGCACTGATCAACACTGCGGTCGGACTGTAGCTGCTTGTTTCGGGAAGGTCGTCTTGGTAGCTCATTAGAACGCCTCCGCGTCTTCCGCGCCGAAGATGATCTCCATGGCCACGTCGTTGAAGAACGTGCCACTCCCACGACGCTCCAGTTCGCTCGAAATCTGGTCGGCGTCACCGACCAGAATGGCGTCCGTCGAACATTCCTCGGCACACGCCGGCCCCTTGCCGACGTCCTGGCGCTCCTCACACATCGTACACTTGTCCATCGTCCCGCCGGTGCCGAAGATCTGGGCCGCGCCATCGTCGGACTCCGGGAACTGCGGGGCGCCGAACGGACACGCCGACAGGCAGTACTGACAGCCGACACAGAGGTCGTCGCGCACCTGCACGAAGCCGTTCTCCTGTTTGAGCAGCGAGTCGGTCGGACAGACCGACACGCAGGGGGCGTTCTCGCAGTGGTAACACTGCATCGGGACGCTCGTCTCGCCGGGCTTCTGCCCTTGATTGAGCGCGCGCGCACTGTTCGCGTTGAGTCCTTGGGCGCCCTCCTGCCCTTCCAGCATCGTCGAGACGCTGATCCGCTGTTCGTCGACGGGTGTGTCCCACGTTCGGTTACAGGCCACGACACAACCGCCACAGTCGATGCACGCCTCGACGTCGGGGAAGATTCGGGCGTCCTCCCCCGTACTCATGACGCCGTCGCGCACGATCTCGTTGTTCGTGGACATGACTTATTGCACCGTGTTCTGGTCGCGAACGTCGAAGTCCTTCTGCTGGCCGAAGCCGTCGCGATCCTGCGGGAACTCGAAGCTCGACAGGTCGACGTTCATGTTCAGTTCGTCCACCAGGCTCTGGGTGGCGGGCTGGATCTTCACCATCGCAGCCTTCGTCTCCTGCATCTGGGTCTCGACGTCGTAGCCACGGGAGGTGATGGTGTTGGCGCTCTCGCCGATGGCGAACGGCATGTTCCCGTCGGGGTAGCGGTCTTCCATGCTCTCGCCGTGGAACACTCCCCCCCAGTGGAAGGGTAGGAACGTCTCCCGCTCGCTCGGCCGGTTGGTCACGCGGGCCTTGACCAGCACCGACCCCCGGTCGGCCGAGGAGATGACGACCAGATCACCCCCGTCGACCCCGAGATTCTCCGCCATCGACGGGTTGATCTCCGCGTACATGTGTGGCTGGAGATCGGCCAGGAACTCGTTCGACCGGGACTCCGCCCCACCGCCCTGATGTTCGACCTGCCGGCCGGTGGTCATGATGGTGTTGAGCCCCTCCTGCTGGATCGTCTGCATCACGCGTGTCTGCTCGCGCGCGTTGTTCTGATCCAGGCGGTAGAAGTTGATCTGTTGACCGTTCGATGGCCACTGCTCGACCAGGTCTGGCCGCGGGCTCTCCAGCGGTTCGCGGTGCACCGGCACCGTGTCGAGGAAGTTCCAGACGACGCCTCGCGCGCGTCCTCGCCCCGTCGGCGCGTCGGGCTGTTTGTGGTCGTACTGCTGGTAGAACTCCTCGTCGAAGTCCGCCCACTCGTACTTCTCGTTCATCGCGACGGCGCAGTCGTAGACGGACGTGTCCTCACGTAACGCGTACTCGTAAGGTATCGTCAGCGAGTCCGGGTTGGTGAGGTCGTCCGGAATCGTCGTCGCGAAGCCGGGATACTGCGGGACGCCGTGAACCGTGCCGTCGTACCAGTCCGGTTCGTAGGGGTCACGCAGGAGGTTCAGCCCCTCGATGCCCTGCTGGTTAACCGTCTCCTGCATCGGGTAGTCGTCGCCGCCCCACTCCTCGGGCGTCGGCGCCTGCACGCCCCATCTGGCACGGAAGTCCTGGCCCCCCTCCCGCGGATCCATGTCGTCGTTCCAGATGATCGGCGTGCCGGGATGGCCTTCACCCCAGCACGGCCACGGTAGACTCCAGTACTCGCCCTCGACCGGGGTGCCCGTCGCACCCTGGAGGTCTTCCTGGCTGAACGCCCAGTCGTACTCGCGGTGGAGTTCGAGGCGCTCCGGATCCTGGATGTATCCGATGGTGCGGACGCCGATGTTGATCTCGCGGAGGCAGTCCTCGTAGGTGCTTTTCCCGTTGTAGAGCTCGGGGCCGGAACCCCAGTCGAAATGCTCGCCGAAACCGAGGCGGTCGGCGAGTTCCTGCATGATCTGCATGTCCGGCTTGCTGTTGTGCGACGGGGGCCGGACGGGTTCGGACCACTGCACCGAGCGGTGGGAGTTGGTCACCGACCGCCAGTGTTCGTACTGGCTCGCTGCGGGCAGGATGATGACGCCGTCCTCGCGCTCCGGTAACGCGCCGGCAGCCGACGGGAACATGTCGACGACCACCAGCAAGTCGAGTGCCTCCATGGCCTTCTTGGCCTTCTCCATCTCGCTGATGGAGTTGACCGAGTGGCCCCAGAAGAAGGCGA
>JBDGTP010000056.1:0-18274 GCA_042216725.1 Haloplanus sp. | reverse complement strand
TACACCCACGGGTTCGACGCGCTCGGCGCGGCGGTCGACCGGGTGAGCGACCGCTTTGACCACCCCGCATCGGTTCGTCCCGTCCAGCACCCCCACAGCGACCACTGGCCGTTCGTCGCGCGGGGCATCCCCGGGGTGCTCGTGTCGAGCGACGGCGACGACCGCGGGCGCGGGTGGGCACACACGCGCGCAGACACGCTCGACAAACTGGAGCGCCGGACGCTCCGCGAGGGGGCGATCCTGCTCACGGAGCTGGTGGCCGACCTCGCTACCGGCGAAGCACGGATCGAGCGACGCGACCCCGCCGATATCGCTGCCGACCTCAAACGCGAGGAGAAGGCCGCAGGGATGCGGGTGACGGGCGACTGGTCGTTCGGAAGCGCGGGGTCTTTTTAGGCCGTGGGTCGACCTATCGCGTATGAAGCGGACGTGGGACGCGAATAGAACGCGACGCCCGGATCGGCAGCCCGGCGACGGGAGGCGAGGATGCTGAACGTCGCGGTTCGGGGTGGCGACGGCGACAACGTGGCGGCGACGGTCGGCGTCGCCGGCGCCTCACTCGTCCCCGAAGGAGACGACGCGGTCGACGTCGTCGTCGCGGTCGGTGACGAGGCGATCCGGTCGGCGGCCGCGAACCCGCCCGACGCGCCTCTCCTCCCCGTGACACCCACTGGCGGCCGTCACCTCGTCGCCCGCGAGTCACTGGACGGCGCCCTCGCGGCCCTCGCCGCGGACGACGGCCGTGTCGTCGCCCACCCCATCCTCGGCGTCCGCCGCGACGGCTCTGTCGTCGCCCGCGCGCTCCGGGACGTGATGCTCGTGACCGCCGCGCCCGCCAGCATCTCGGAGTACGCGGTGACGACTGCGGAAACCGTCGTCCAGTCGGTTCGAGCGGACGGCGTCGTCCTCGCCGCACCCATGGGGAGTGACGGTTACGCCGCCGCGGCGGGGGGATCGGTACTCGGGGCCGACACCGGTGTCGCCGTCGTCCCGGTCGCACCCTTCTCGACGGCCGCCGAGACGCACGTAGTCGACGCCGCCGACAGCCTCGCCGTCTCCGTCGAACGCGAGGGCGACGTGGCGCTGTTCGCCGACGGCGTCCGTCACGGATCGGTCGACTGCCACACCGACCTCCGGATCGAACACGCCGGGGCGCTCGACGTGCTGGTGCCGACGAGAACGGAAAACTTCTAATGAGTCACCCACCCAGTTCGACGTATGCAACCGCTACAGTTCGTCGTCCCGGTCGGCGCCCTCGACGCGCTCGAACCGTACATCGCGCACGTGGTGCTGGCGCTGGTGGTGGTGAACATGTTCACGCGAATCCGGGCACACGCCGTCCACGAACGACAGGTCGAGGACGGTGCCGAGGAACTGAGTCGGTATCTGCCTCACTCGGCGACGTCGATTGCGCTGGTGCTCGCGTCGTTCGCGTTCCTGATCGTCGAACCCCACGGCGGCATGGTCATGACGGTCATCGTCGTCGGCCTGTTCCTCTCGGATTTCTTCGAGTTCGAGTCCCGCCAGGTCGAGGCGCGTAACGATATGACCTTCGAGCGGCCGAAAGGCGCCGTCGCGGCGTCGCTGCTCGCCCTGCTGTACGCCGGCTACCAGAGCCTCTTCGTCTTCATTCAGCCCGTCTGGAGCGCCATCGTCTAGCGGTCGTCGCTCGTTTTCGACGCTCCGTCCCCTTCGTGGATGCACGCTCGACAGCGTGGCGGATGGCCGTCGCTGGCCGTGTGTGTCGAAAAACGGACGAGGACGGCGCTTCGTCAGGCGTTGCGGCGGTTCTCGATGACGTCGCGGGCCTCGCGGGCCGCCGGCAGGAGCACCCAGAAGGCGAGCGGACCGAGGAGTGCGAACCAGAAGAGCACGTCCATCAGCCCAATCGCGAGGGCGTTGAACAGATCCGCGCTCGCCGGATCGGGGGACACCGGACTCACGAGCTGGCGCTTACTCCCGAAGCCGGGCGTCCGGTACCAGCCCGCGAGTACGAGCCATCCGAGGCCAGCCCCGGTGAAGATGCCGAGGCCCTTGATGAATTCGTCAGCCATCGTTCGAAGATTCGTCGGCGCCCTCTTGAGGGTTTCCCATTCCGCGAGCACGAAAGCGTGTGCCGAGAACGTACACGCCGGCACCGAAGGCGATAGACGCGAGTCCCAACACGGCGAGGACGCCGCTCAACAGCGTCGATGGCGGCGAGATGCCGACGACTCGGAGGACCCCGATAATGAGGCGTCGGAGGAGGCTCAGTCGGATCGTTGCGGCGTCGAGGAGAACGAATCCGACGACGACGCCGAGGACGGCGATCAGCGTCGAGAAGACGGTGATAGTCTTATAGAGGCGCATCGGAACGACCACGTCGCGGCGTCCGTCGCGCGCGACTGTCGCGTCGCGGTCACCGTCGTCGTGGTCGTCCGGTGGCGAAGACATCCGGCGCTTACTTCGGCGGCCGGAGCCGGTAGTACCGGCGGTTGAGGTCGTACATGTACCCTTCGCGCATCGTCTTCAGCACGGCGTAGGTGACGCAGGCGCCCACGATGGGGAGCAGGAGGGCCAGGTCGAAGAGGAGATGCAGGTTCATCGGGATGAGGTTCTTCGCGGAGTAGACGCTAATGGTGAACGCGAAGATGACGCCGCCGACGCCGACGGCCGACCAGAACGGCTGTTCGACCGGGCGGCGGGCCGAGCCCTTGTTCAGGAAGGGCACGATAGCGATGATGCCCACGACCACGACGTTCGCCAGCACCCCGTAGGTGCGGTCGGCCATCAGTCGCTGACCGCCGAGGATGGCGAGTTCGGGGTTCAGCGGGCCGAGCTTCAGGAGGCCGAACGACCAGTAGAGATACCAGTCCGGCAGGATGATCGCTGGCGTGGAACTCGGATTCGCCGGGGCGCCGATGTGTGGTGGCATCGTCGACGAGAGGAAGAAGATCATCCCCGTGAAAAACGAGGCGATGGCGAGATTGCGCACCGTCTCGTGGGGCCAGGTCGGGAACGCGAGCACGTCGCGCTCGACGTAGTCGGACTCCGTGCGGAGGTCTTGATCCTCTCGGCGCGCCCGTTCGAAGTACTCGTAGGTGAGCCGCGAGAGGCCCGTCGTTCGCTCCTTGCGTTCGCTCCAGGTCGGCGTCTCGTCGTCCGGGGCGACGATACCGGTACCGCCGCCGTCGGTACGGATCGCTTCCTGTTCGCCGTCGTCCGTGGTGGTGTCGTTGTCGCTCATGGTTCTAGTGGGGTTCCGCGATGCCCTGCACCCAGACGATGCCGATGTGGATCGCGATGAGCGTCGTCACGACGAAGGGGAGCAGGAACACGTGGATGATGTACATCCGCTGGAGCGTCGCCTGACCGAGGGTGAAGCCCCCGAACAGGAGTTGGGCGACCCACTCGCCGATCAGCGGGATCGACAGCGACATCTCGACGCCGATCTGGCCGGCCCAGAAGGCCAGCTGATCCCACGGGAGCAGGTAGCCCGTGTACCCGAACACCATCGTCAGGCTGATCAGGATGATGCCGAGCAGCCAGTTGAGTTCGCGCGGTTCCTTGTACGCGCCCGTGAAGTACACGCGGAGCATGTGAAGGAACACGGCGGCGACCATCACCTGTGCCGACCACCGGTGGATGGATCGCAGCATGAACCCGAACTGGAGATCCGTCATGATGAACGTGATCGAGTTGTACGCCGTACTCGGGTCACCGGCCTGTGCGGGCGCGTAGTAGAACCCGAGCAAGGCGCCGGATACCGCCGCGACGACGTACGCCAGGGTCGAGAACGATCCCAGCGCGTACAGCGGATACCAGTACCAGAACTTGTTGTCGAGGTCGTACTGTTCAGTGTGACTTTTCGGCATCTGGAGGTTGACCTTGTAGTAGAGGTTCTCCAGCAACTCCAGGTAGTCGACGATGCGGAGCCGCTTGTCCATCCAGATGAGGGCCGTCAGGAAGGTGGATTCGACGGGTGTCAGATCCTTTCGTTTCATCCACCCCTCGTGATCCATCTCGTCTTTCTTTTCCAGACTCATTGCTTATCGCTTGTAGTAGGGGTACACCGCGCGTTTGACCGTGTCCCACACGCCGTCGCCGATGGTTTCGCCGTCGACGTCCTCCTCGCTGATGTAGAGGTCTTCCCACTTCCGCCGTCGCTTCTTGACGATGACGACGTCGGGAAGGAACTCCTTGCGGTACAGCGCGAGGATGAACGCGAGGTCGACGAAGATCACGGCGAGGATAGCGCCCAGGAACATGTTGCCCGTCTCGGTGAGGCCCCATCCGGTGACGAGGCCGTAGGCGAACATGAACACGAACACCACCTCGATGACCGTCAGGAGGACGATGGCGATGGCCGCCGCCGTGCTCTCGCGGGCCGGTTCGTATCGGTGAATGTCGCCGTACGTGCTGCCACTCGATGACATGTTACTCTCCTCTCCCGGTTCCGGTGTGTGGTGATTCGCCGTATTTCAGGACGTAGAACGTGAACACCAGCGTGACGATGATGCCGAGGATGGTCGCCGCGCCGACCCAGTGGGCCTGGATCGGCACGCCGAGTTCGTGGAGTTTGACCTCGCCGCCACCGCCACCGCCACCGCCACCGCCGCCACCGCCGCCGTCGCCACCGCCGGGCATGGCGCCGACGACGACGACGCCTTTCATGCCCAGCGCGCGGTGGGGCTGGCAGTAGTATTTGATGACGCCTTCCGAGTCGAAGGTCTGTTCGAACGTGAACCCGGCCTCGGCGGTGAGGTCACTCTCGAAGTCGCCGCCGGACTCCGCGACGACGTTGTGCTGGCCGCCGTTCCCCGTCCACTTCCAGATGATCTTCGTGCCGGGGTCGACCTGGACGGCCGGGGGGTCGAACGCGAAGGTACCGCCGTTCCCCTGGGCGCCGACCGAAATCGTCACCTCGCTCTGTCCGGTCGCGTCGGCGACCTCACTGTAGTTGCCCACGTCGCTCATCCACCCGCCGAACGACGCCTGCGCCGCGGCCGGCGTCGCCGTGGCGGCAGCCGTCCCAACGGCGGTAGACCCACCGGCCACTCTCAGGAAGTCCCGCCTCTTCATACGATCCAAGCTCAGGAAGGAACGCGCTTAAACCCACCGACTCCGCACCGAAACGTCAGTCGTGGTCGCCCCCCGAATCGGCCGTTTCCGGACTCTCTCCCTCGTCTAGCGGCGGCAGGAACTCCGGTCGGTCGTCGTCGTCGACGCCGACTGCACGGAGGCGGGCGCGGAACTCCTCGGCGCGGAATCGATCCGAGAGGCGGGCGTTGGCGACGACGGCGAACAGGAAGACGCCGATGCCGACGAACACGAGCCCGGTCATCGGCGCGACGAGGTCGATATACCCGCCGGGCGTGGGGATCATATCGGTGAACAACCAGATCCCCGTCAGCCCGAGGCCGGCGACGATCTGTGCGAACGCGATGAGTTGGAGGAGGTTGTTGCCGAGTTGGCCCGTCCCCTCGGGCACGTCGTCCGGGGACGGCAGGGAGACGTCGTCGGGAGCGTCCGGCACCTCGTAGGAGTCCATCGAACAGAGGGCGACGGTGGGTTTCACGTCCCGCACCACCGTCCCGCGCCCCTCGACGCTGCCGTCGGGGGCGACGATAGCGTACCCTTCGTCGGAGTAGGCGATCAGCCGTTCCTCGCCGTCCTCCTCGTATCGTTCGAGGACGGCGAACACGTCCCGTCTGGCGATACGGGTTTTCAGATCCGCCTCCACCCGATCTAGCAGTTCCGTGCCGACGATCCACGTGTCGGGGTCGAACGCCGCTTCCCACTCCTCGACGCTCATCTCCGCCATGTCGCTCGGCCCGAAGTTCTCGAAGTCGTATCGCTCCTCGACCTCACGGCGGAGCGCCTCGACGTCGTCCGTGTCCGCAGTATCGCCGTCGGCGGCGCGGATCGACTCGTCCGTGGAGGAGGCGTCGTCGGGCACCGTGACCGACGCGTCGTCGGTGCCGTCGGTCGACGACGGTGACGGTTCAGCCATCGCCCGAGGTTCGGCCCACAGCGGCATACGCTTTCCGACCTCGGGGCAGAGTCGGGTTCGTTTTAACGACCCCATCCCAACGCCCGACGATGGTGAGCGAGGCGACGGTGGCGACGCTGGCTGGCATCTCGGTGACGGTGAGTCTCCCCTTCTACCTCTACGGGGCGTGGATCGTCCTCGACACCGATCCCGTGACGTGGGACGTGCTGTTGTACCATCTGCAGGTGATCACCGTCGGCCTCGTGTTGACGACGGTGCCCGTCGTGGGGTGGATGATGCCCCGTCTCATGGATCAGTTCGGCGGCCTCGCGGTGTTGCACGCCGTCCTCGGCCTCCAGGCCTACGCGATGCTTGTCTTCGCACTGACGGGAATCGTCCGCATCTTTCAGGCCAAGCGCGCGGCGAACCTGTACCGCGACCCGGATCAGGACGTGGATCTGAACGACCTCCACGAGAATATGAGCGCGTGGCGTGGGCGCCTGCGTGTCGGCGTCTTCGGCTACGTGGTCTTCTGGCTCGGCGCCTACCTCATCGGCGTCGTCCGATACTACCAGCTACATCTCGCCTAGCTCCTCCCGCCTACTCCCATGGCTCGCCGCTCGCGCGGTCGACCTCGGCGTCGAGTTTCGACGAGGGACAGATGTCTTCGAGGACGCAGTCCGCACAGTCGGGGTTGCGGGCGTCACACACCGCCCGGCCGTGACTGATGAGCAGGTGTGTCAGCTGTTGCCAGTCGTCTTCGGGGACGACGGCCATCAGATCCGTCTCGATCTTTTCGGGCGACTCCTCGGTCGTGAGGCCGAGGCGTCGGGCGAGCCGCTGGACGTGTGTGTCGACGACGATACCCTCGACCACGTCGTGTCCGTGCTGTAGGACGACGTTCGCCGTCTTGCGCCCGACGCCCGAGAGGTCGGTGAGTTCGCTCATCGTATCGGGCACGTCGCCGTCGTGTTCCGCGACGAGCGTCTCCCCGATTGACTTCAGGTAGCCCGCCTTGCTGTTGTGGAAGGTGATCCCGTAGATGTCGTCGGCGAGTTCCTCCTCGTCGGCCGTGGCGTAGTCCTCGGCCGACGTGTACTTCTCGAAGAGGTCGGCCGTCACTTCGTTCACCCGTTCGTCCGTACACTGAGCCGAGAGAACGACGGCGACGAGCAGTTCGAGCCGGTTCGAGTAGTTCAGCGAGATGGTCGCGTCCGGATACTCGTCGTACAGCCGATCCAGCACCTCGGCGGCCTGCGCGTCGCGGGAGTCCAGTGGCGTGCCCATATCCCGGGGTCGGCGTGGGTGCCGTTGAGTCTGTCGGCTGGGGGCGACGGCGCCCGTCATCCGCCCGTCTCACCGCCGGTCATCGCCCGTCGCCGCCGAGTTTCGCCCGTGAGATTTAGACCACACATTATTTATCGCCCCCTTCCATTGTCCGGGGCATGGAGCTGACCCGTCGGGCCCTGCTGGGTGCCGGGGCGAGCGCCGGTTTCGTGTTCTCCGGCTGTCTGTCGGCCGACGGATCGAACGTGTCCTATCCGGCGACCGAGACGGCGACAGGGACGCCCCGCGAGGCCGCCCTCGCGGAGGCCGAACCGAAACCGTCGGCGACCGACGAGGAGCGCGAGCCACAGCAGACCGAGCCGTCGGTTTCCAACCGACAACTGGCGACCGAAGTCGAACGCGTCTACGGCGAAATCGAGTGGTTCGCCACCGAGTACGACGCGGCGATCCGCACCTACCAGCGGGTGCTCGGCAACGCGATGGCGACGGTACAGCGCGTCCGAACCCAGGCCGAGTTCGACGCCAACGCGCTCGGCCTGGTTCGCCGGTCGACCGACCGGGCCGTCGCCACCGCCGAGACCGAACTCGGTGGCCACTTCGGCATTCCCGGACAGATGCGCGACGAAATCGACCGCTATCTGGCGACGGTTCGCCGGTTCGCCGACCGGGGTGATCTCGACCGCGTCGACGAGGAACTCGAACGACTGTACGGCTACCTCGACGGGATTCGGAGCGATCTGTTCGTCAGGCGCGTCCTCTCGGATCGACAGATCGACGCCGCGCTCTACCGACACCTCCACGACGACACCCTCGATCCGGACGCCGAGGACGCCGAGGACGACGAGGCTCTCCCGGGACTGTTCGAGATGCACCACTCGGCGGGGTACGCGGGCTACGCCTACAGCGGGCCACGGTATATCGACCGGGAGCCGTTCGGCGACGACACCGCCGCCGACGAGAACGAGGGTCAGGAACTGCTGGCACGCCAGCGCACCCGCTTCGACGCGGTCGGTGAGGCGACGGGGCGCACCGGCTTCGCGTACATCGTGAGCTACACGGTGCCCGAGGTGGCGAACCAGCCGACCGACCTCGAACCCCTCGACTACGACCACACGTCCCTGTTCGTCCAGCGATACCGGGACGTGGCGGCCGCGAACGCCGCCGTCGAGACGCTGTTCGGCACGGCGGTCAGCCGCGAGGGCACCTACTCGTTCGGCCGCGACCGGTGGCACCGCGTCTACTACGAGGGCGGCGGTGACGTGATCTACGCGTTCCTGATCCGGGCCGGGCCGTTCGTCCTCGTCGCCGCCCCGTCGGAGGTGGCCTGGGAGGAACGCGTCGGTTGGATCGATCCGCTCGACCGGTTGTGGCTCTGGAGACCGTAGCGTGTCCCGGCACTCGGCACTCCCCTCGGCACGTCGACAGGGTGGGTTGATCGTCGGGGCGTTCGCGGCCGTCGGTGTCGCGCTCGGCATCGTCGGATTCGTCGCCGTCGACTGGGCCCGAACGCAGTTCGTCACCGCGGCGACCGGATCGGCACCGGAGACGTTCGGCCCCGTCTTCGTCGCACTCTCCGTCTTCCAGACCACGATAACGCTGTTTTTCGCCGGCCCCGTCGTCGCTGCGGCCCTCGGTCTGCTCTCGGGGTCGCGGTTCGCCGACGTGTGGACGGCCACCGGCGTCGCCGCCGGCGGGGCGCTCGTCGGCTTTTTCGTCATGGCCGGCTTCGGCCTGCTCGGCCTCGCTTTGCCCTCGGGAACCGGCACTGCCCAGACCTACGCGCTCGGCACCGCCGTCGGCCCGCTCTTGCTCTCGGGCGTCGCGACGGCGGCGACCGGCGGCGCCGCGGGCGCCCTCGGATCGCGATTCGTCCGGTAATCGGCACACATAACTGTCCGCTCCGCGCTGGATGCGATATGTACGGCGAGGCCGTGGCACTCGGGGCGGGCACGGTTCTGAACGCCCTCGCGACGGGCGTCGGATCGGCGTTCGCCATCGACGCGGAGACGACCGCCCGAGTCGAACTCGACGACTCCGGCACCGTCGACGGCGAGATTGCGGGCGCCCCGGACGGCGACACGCGGCTGATCTGCCGGTGTGTCGAGCGCGTCGTCGAGCGGTTTGGCGACGGGCAGGGTGGCTCCGTGCGCACCGAGAGTGACGTGCCGATGGCCGCGGGGCTGAAGAGTTCGAGCGCCGCCGCGAACGCGACGGTGCTCGCGACCCTGTCGGCGCTGGACGTGCCCGTCGGCGAGGAGGGTGAACTCGACCGCGAGGCAGCCTGCCGAATCGGCGTGGCGGCCGCCCGCGACGCCGGTGTCACCGTCACCGGCGCGTTCGACGACGCGAGCGCAAGCATGCTGGGCGGTGTCACGGTCACCGACAACGACCGGGACGACCTCCTCGTTCGCGACGCGGTCGACTGGGACGCGCTGGTGTGGACGCCGCCGGTACAGGCGTTCAGCGCCGACGCCGACGTGGAACGATGCGAGCGAGTGGCGCCGATGGCCCGTCTCGTGGAAGATCTGGCGCTCGACGGTCGCTACGGCGAGGCCATGACGGTCAACGGTCTGGCGTATTCGGCCGCACTCGGCTTTCCCACCGACCCGGCGGTCGAGGCGATGCCCCACGCGGTCGGCGTCTCGCTGTCGGGCACCGGGCCGAGCGTCGTCGCCGTCGGCGACCGGGAGGCTCTACAACGCGTGCGAGACGACTGGACTCAACGGGAGGGAGACACATGGCTGACGACGACACGAACGGACGGCGCACAGGTGATCGTATGAACGACGTGACCGAGGAGATGTCGCTCGAGGAGCTCCGCGAGGAGATCCAGGAGATCGACCGCGAACTCGTCGAACTCATCGCTCGTCGAACCTACGTCGCGGGAACGGTCGCACAGGTGAAAGAGGAGCGCGGCCTCCCGACGACCGACGAGTCTCAGGAGGCCCGCGTGATGGAGCGGGCAGGCGAGAACGCCGAGACGTTCGACGTGGACGCGAACCTCGTGAAGGCGATTTTCCGACTGCTCATCGAGTTGAACAAGGTGGAGCAGCGGGAGTCTCGGTAACGACGATTCAGGAGTTTCAGGCCGTATTGCGGGCGTTTAGCGTCCGGGTTTCTCTTCCAGTAGTTGCCCTACCGATTCGAGGTCGGTGAAAATCACTATTCTTCGATGCCCTCAATTTCCATCCATGGCTCCCATATCGGCCACGAGTCGTGATTCTTACATTTGGACACCTGTTTCTGGCGGAGTACGTCCCGTCGCATCTCGTGTTCGGCTGACGCTCAGTCGAGTCCGAGGCTCAGTGTCAGTGCGTCGTTCACTTCGTTCATCGCTTCCGCATCGAGACTTCCCGCGGCCTCGTTAGCATCGACGGTCAGCTTCGGCAAGCGGCGGATGTCGACATCGACGCCCGGCGGTCACCGGTCGTCAGTACTCCCAGAGGCGGTCGATCCGCTCGTCGATTTCGGGATACGCGTCCCGCAGTTCCGCGGCTCGACGCTCACCGTCGACGTTGACGACGTGTACCTCTCCGCGGTCACCACCGTAGACGTCCTGGAAATCGTAGACGGCACCGATGACCTCGACTTGCGGAGGTATCTCGTCGCTGTCGAGGAGGAACGCCGCCTGTCGGTCGACGTTGTACTCGACGAGGTGGTTGATGGCCTCGGCTCGACTCAACCCCGCGGGTAGGGCGTCGACGCCGGGCTCCAGGTGGGGTTTCAGCAGGTCGAGACAGTGTTCGATCCCCGGTGGCTCGGAGACGCCGTCCGTCAGGTCGTCGTACGTCGCGGTGACGGCGCCACACCCCGTGTGGCCTACGACGACGACGGTTTCCGTTCCCGTATGGGCAACGGGATAGAGCACGTCGCCCGAGACGACTTGGCCCGCGTCGGTTCGCTGGACGACGCGGTTGCCGATGTTGCCACAGGTGAACACCTGTCCGGGGTCGTCGTTCCCCCAGATGTGATCCTGCAGGACGCGGGAGTCCGAACAACAGACGGTGACGGTGTGAGGGTGTTGGCCCTCCTGGAGGTCGTCGAACCGGGAGTCGAACGCCGCCGCGTGACCCCGATTGCGCTCCAACAGATCCACGAACGTCCGATGCATGGGTGTCGAATCATCCGCCGCGCTCATAGTCGTTCGTGATCCGAACGGCTCCGTGGACTCACGCCTCGTCACGGATGACCATCACCTTCACCCGTCGCACGGCGTCGAAGTCGCGGAGGCGGTAGGTGAGCTTGCGGACTCGGTCGCTCGGCCCGCGACAGAACAGCGATTCCAGACACCACTCGCCTTGGTGGGTGTGGCTCGTGTTCAAGATCACGTCCTGGTAGTCGTGCTGGATCGAGTGTAGATCACGGATCACGTCGTGGTGGCGGTAGTCGAAGCCGACGAGTGCGACCACGTCTCCGGTCGTGGATCCGAGGCGGGAGTGCGCCTCGATGTACTCCAGCATCGCCTCCCGCACGGCACGGGAGCGGCTCTCTAGTTCCTGTTCTTGCCACACACGGTCGAACTCCGCGACGAGGTCGTCGGGGATGTTGAAGCTCGTTCGCACGTCTCCCCCCTCGTTCGCACAGCACAAAGAGCCCCGTTATGACGATCACCCCGATTCGATATTAACAACCGCTAACTCCGACGGATTCGAGGAATCAATCGATGGCGCTCGACACCACGCTCGGACTGTTCGGCGGCGCGGTCGTCCTCGGAGCGATTCACGGCGTCGAACCGGGGCACGGATGGCCGGTCGCGGCCTCCTACGCGCTCGATCAGGCCAATAAGTGGGCGTACGGTCTCGCGGCGGGCCTCCTCATCGGCGTCGGCCACCTCGTCAGTAGCATCGCGATGGTCGCCGTCTTCTTCTACGGGAAGGCGTACTTCGACCTCACACAGATCGACAGCCCGATCACGCTGTTCGGCGACGTTCGGATCGGCGGCCCGGTCAGCCTCGTCGCCGGCGTGGTGTTGATCGTGCTCGGGGTTCGGGAGTATCGGCACGGCCACGGCCACAATCAGGACGACCACCACTCTGCACGTACGCTCGACGGTCACGACCACGACGGCGACGACCACACCCACGCTCACGACCACGACGGCGACGACCACACCGGTGCCCTGACTCGCCTCCGTCGCGTCCGCCCGTTCGGCGACGCCAGTTCACACCCGCATTCACACTCCTCGTCCGACGCCGCCGACCGCGGCCTTCTCGGTATCGCGTGGTTCGCGTTCGTTCTTGGCTTCGCTCACGAGGAGGAGTTCGAGATCATCGCGCTCTGTGCTGGGTCGCGGTACTGTCTCGAACTGATGGGCGCGTACGCGCTCACGGTCATCCTCGGCATCGTCGGTCTGACGATGCTTCTGATCGCAGGCTACCAGCACTCCGAGGAGCGGATCGAGAAGTACACGCCCTACCTTCCGGCGTTCTCTGCAGCCGTCCTCGTTCTCATGGGACTCGGCTTCGTCACCGGGCTGTTCTGAGTCAGTCTCGATACGTCTCCGCGAGGGCGTCCAGCGCCTCGTGGTGTTGGGTGGTGTGTGGCGCCGTGAGCGGCGAGACGCTGACCCGCCCTTCGACGATGGCGCGGCGGTCGGTTCCCTTGGGGTCGGGGAGTTCGTTGTCGCGCATCCGCGCCCAGACGTTGTCGGTGAGGCTGATCCGCTCTCCGTCGCGTTCGGCGCGCATATCGTACAGTGTGGAGGGCTCCGTGATCTCCAGATCCGCGAGGTCGTCGCCCTCCGACCAGATGGGGGCGTTGACGTTCAGATATTCGGCCTGCTCGAACACGCCGGCGCCGAGGGCGTGTTTCACGAGGTAGGTGGTCGCCTCGGTGGCGTTGCGGTAGTCGTGTTGCTGGTCGGCGGCGTGTTGCCACTCGCCGTCCGAACCGGGGACGTACAGCGAGACGGCGATGGCGGGCACGTCGAAGAAGGCGGCTTCGACGGCGGCGCTGACGGTGCCCGACCGGCCGAGGACGTACGCCCCGAGGTTGGCGCCCCGGTTACAGCCCGCGACCACCATGTCCACGTCGGGACAGAGTGCCTCCAGACCGACGACGGTGCAGTCGGCCGGCGTACCGTGGATGGCGTAGCCGAGGTCGTGGGTTTCGACCTCGACTTCCCGTGACATCGCCCGGCCCACGGCGCTCTGATCGCCGTTCGGCGCGACTGCCGTCACTTCGGCGAACTCCGAGAGCGCGTCGTGGAGCGCCCGAAATCCGACGGCGTCGATGCCGTCGTCGTTCGTCAGGAGGACGTGTGGTTCGTCCATGCGTCACCCTGGACGGCGGCGGAGAAAGGCCCACCGCTTTACGCAACTGGATCGACGACCGCCTCGTCGTCGACGACGAGGTTGTACGCCTCCTCGTCGTCGTTCCAGAGCGCGAGGACGTTCTCGAACCGGAGGACGGCGCCGTACTCCGCGTCGCGGAG
The DNA here is from genome assembly GCA_042216725.1 of Haloplanus sp. GTDB lineage: Archaea > Halobacteriota > Halobacteria > Halobacteriales > Haloferacaceae > Haloplanus. The sequence continues at coordinate 4,583 of JBDGTP010000056.1, read as the reverse complement.
GGCACGGTTCAGTCCCGACTCGCGCGTGAGCACCGCGTAGTGTTCCACGCGCTCGCTCCCGTCGCCGATCTTGTAGAGGGGGTTGCCGCCGTCGGCCAGGTTCCGGCTGAGTTTCACCGCCAGCAGGTCGATCCGCTCGGTGACGTGACGCTCCATGTCGGCCATGCGCGCGTGGCGCGAGGGGTCGGCGCGCACGTCCACCCGACGCTCCCCGTCGGTGCGCAGGAGGGCGTAGGAGAACTTCACCGTCTCGTTGCGGAAGGTACCCTGCTCCCCGCCGGCGTCGTCGAGACGACGCTGAACCGCCGGCGCCTCGATGGGCGGCCGTTCGTCGAACGACCACCCGCGATCCGCGGGGTCGGCGCCGGGCCACAGGCGGAGGGTCGGTGCGTAGACGGTGGCGTCGCCGTCGTCCGCTACCGCCCGCTCGATCCGCCGGAGGCCGGTACTGGTTTCCAGATCCGCGGGCGCGAGAGCGAGCACCGTCCCGTCGTCGGTCAGCGACCCGAGTGCGCGGTCGACGACCGCCACCGGATCGTCGAGTTCGCTCAGGACGTTCGCACAGACGACGAGGTCGTACGGCCCCGTCTCGTCGATGTCGAACGCCTCGACGCGTTCGCGGTGGATCGTCGGCCGGACGTTTCGGCGTGTCTCGGCCAGGAGCGCCTCCAGTACGTCGGCGGCGGCGCTCGGTTCGACGGCGTGGTAGTCCACGACGGCGTCCTCGGGGAGGTAGTCGTGGAGTCCGAGGGCGGGGCCGCCGACGCCCGCACCCACGTCGAGGACGCGGAGACGACGGGGGAGCAGCGACCGTTCGACCAGGTCGTCCAGGACGTAGCCAACGGCGGCGTAGTAGTCGGGAAGGTGGTAGATAGCGTAGCCGAGCGCCACCTCGTCGTCGTACTCGACGGGGTTCCCCTGGTAGTAGTCGGCTTTCAGCCGGCGGATCACCTCCCGCAGGCGGTCGCCGGAGTCGCCACGATGCCAGTTGGCGCCGTAGTGGTCGACCAGAAGGGCTTCGAGTACGGCCGTGTAGCGCTCCGGGAACCCCTCGGGAGCCCAGTCAGGATCGGGTACCGGCTCCGTCGAGACGGGAACGAAGGTGCCGTCGTCGCGTTCGAACAGGCCGAGGTCGTACGCCTCCTCTCGGAGCACCTGTCGGACGACTGCCGGGTGGGGTGTGCCCTCGACGTAGTCGGCGATTTCGTCGGGAGCGATGGGTCGCACCTGCCGGAGATATTTCGCGTTCGACCGGACGGCCTCCCGGTCGATCATTTCCCCGCCTCGCGGTAGAGGTCGTCGAACGCCTCGCCCTCGGCATCGGCGACGCGGCGGGCGGCGTCGGCGACGCGGTCGGCGCCGTCGAACGTCTCCTGGATCTCACGGTACACCCGTGGCGTCCCGCCGGTCACCGTCTCCACGAGGTCGTCCATCGCGGCCGAGACGGGCGTGGCGAACTCCTCGCGCACGTCGGCGGCCGCGAGCGCGTACGCGAGAATCGCGGTGTGGGCGCCGGCCTGCACCGTCTCCATCGCGGTGTCGTGTTCCGTTACCGTCGTCTCGAAGAGGTGGTTCCCGGCGGCCGCAACCTCGGAGCGGATGGCGTCGGTCACGGGGCCGGATGCGTCGGCGACGACGGCCACGTTGCCGGGGGCGTTCGACGCCGCGAACAGCGGATGCATCGACACCCGTTCGCGATCCGGAAGCGCGTCGCGCATCGCCGCCACCGGTTCCCGCATCACGCCGCTCACGTCACACATTGCCCGGTCGGCGCGGGGGGCGTAGCGGTCGACCGCCTCGCCGACGACGGAGATGGGCACGGCCAGACAGACAGCGTCGAACGTCTCGGTCGTGTCCGTCGACACCGCCCGAACCCCCGCTCCGAGGTCGGTGGCCGCCCGCTCCGCGGTCGCCGCATCCACGTCCGTGACCGCGACGGGTCGGTCGACGGTGCGGGCGATCCACCGCCCCATCTCGCCCGCTCCAACCACCAACAAGTCCATGCGCGTGGCTTCCGCCTCTCCGCTCAAAAGGGGTTCGGTGCGGGAGAACTGCCGGCGCCACCGTCACAGCCCGAGGCGGAACGCCCGGTTACTCAGCAGGAGCACGAGCGCCAGGCCCGTCACGCCCACGAGCAGGCCGTAGGCCGTCGCCCATCCCGCCACGTCCGAGAGGACGCCGACCACGACGCTCCCCGTCGCCCCGAGTACCATATACGCGGTGCGGACGAGGCCGAAGGCGGCGCCGCGTTCGTCGGGTTCGAACTTGTCGAAAAAGCGCGACTGGACGGGCGCGCCCCACGTCATCGCGACGCCGACGCAGACCACCCCCGGGAGGAGAGCGAGTCGTGGCCCGGCGACCAGGAGGGTGTAGCCAACGACGCCGAGCGCCATCGTCCCGATGGCGGCGCCGTCGCGGCCGATTCGATCCGACACCCACCCCGTCGTCGGTTGGGCGAGGCCGTTGACGACGAAATACGTCGAGAACAGGAGGCCGGCGCTCGTCTCGGGCAGGCCACGGAAGGCGACCAGAAAGGTCGGCAGGAAGGAGGCGGTCGCCTGCCAGCAGAACGCGCCGAGGAGGGCCACCCCGGTCGTGAAGGCGATGGGCGGGCGGGTGAGCACCGCGATCAGCGGCCTGATCGCCATGCGGTCGCGCATCGACTCGTCCGGACGCTCGGGCGGCGTTCGGTCGACCCGCCAGGCGAACGTAACGAAGACGGGGACGGCGACGGCGGCGCCGACAGCGATGGCGGCCCGCCAGCCGTAGCGGGCAGCCACCGCCGTGGCGACGACGGGCGCGATCAGACCCGCGAGCGGGCCGCCGCCGACGTGGATGCCGATGGCGCGCCCGATGTCGTCGAACTCCTTCGTGAGAAGTGAGGTGGCGACGCTGTAGTGGAGGCCGGCGCCGGCGCCGAGCGCGACGGTCAGGACGGCGAAGACGGCGAACGTGGGCGCGAGCGCGAGCGACAGGCTGGCCATGGCGGTGATCCCGACGGCGGCGAGGATCACTCGTCGCTCGCCGAACCGGTCGCCAAGAATCCCCGAGGGGAACTGCGTCAGCGCGTACGCCGCCCACATCCCCGAGAGGGCGAGACCGACCGCGCCGGTCGAGACGCGAAAGTGGTCGGTCACGTCGGGGACGACCGGGCTGATGACCAGTCGCGCGAGCATCGTGGACGCGAACGCGACCGTACAGAGACCGAGTACCGTGTGACGATACCGCCAGTTCACACTGGCGATGCGCCGACCGCGGCGAAGTGCCTTGCGATCCTCCGTTACACGACCAGTTCGACGGGGTACTCCGTCAGGTTCTCGTGGCCGTCCTCGGTGACGACGACCAGATCCTCGATGCGCACACCGCCCACGTCGGGGTCGTAGAGTCCGGGTTCGATGGTGATCACGTTCCCCGGTTCGAGTTCGTCGCCGTCGGGAGCGATCCGTGGCAGTTCGTGTACGTCGAGGCCGACGCCGTGGCCGGTGCTGTGGATGAATCCCGTCTCCGCGCCGGGATCGGTGCGGAGCGTCGGCAGACCGGCATCCTCGTACACGTCGCAGGCGGCGGCGTGGACGGTTTCACCCGTCACGCCGGGTTCGACGGCGTCGAGGGCCGCCTGCCGCGCCTCGTCCGTCAGGTCGAACCACTCCCGCAGGGTTGGATCGGGGTCGCCCTTCAGAAACGTTCGCGTCATGTCGGCGTGGTAGCGCGTCTCCGTGTCCCGCGGGAAGATGTCGACGACGATGGGTTCGTCGGCACGGAGCGATCCCGATCCGCGGTCGTGGGGGTCGGCGGCGTCGGCGCCGCAGGCGACGATGGTCTCGTCCAGCGCACACCCCTCCCGGACGAGCGTCAGTTCGATTTCGCGTTTGACCGCCTCGCTGGTCAGTGGGTCGCCCCCGTCGTGGAGGACGCCCGCCTCGACGGTCGCCGATTCGAGGAGCGACTCGGCCGCCGCCATCGCGCGCTCGTTCGCCCGCTGGGCGCGGCGAACGTGTGCCACTTCGTCGTCTGTCTTGACGGCGCGAATCCGCGTGACTGCATCCGACTCGTCGACACGGACGGTCACGTCGCTCTCACGGAGGCCGTCGGCGGTACCGAGCGGGAAGCGTGCGGGCACCGCCACGGCCTCGACGCCGCGGTCGGCGAGGAAGTCGGCGACGACGGCCGCTCGGCCGCTTGCACGCCCGGCTTCGGCCACTCGGTCGCGGTAGTCGTAGTCGGCGAATCTCGCAATCGTCTTCGCGCGCGCGTCTTTCTTCGCGCGGCCGTACTCCAGCGCCGAGACGAGGAGGTGGACGCCGTCGGGGGTGTAACAGGTGACGAAGGGGTCGGGCGCGTCGAATCCCGAGAGATACCGCTGGGTCGAGTCGGTGCCGTCGGCGTCGACGAGATAGCCGTCCACGTCGTCGATGGCGGCGTCGAGCGGCGAGAAGTCCGGATGCATATCTGACCGTGGGAGATGCGGCGGCAAATACGCTTGGTCGGACGGGTGAACACGCGCCGCCCGCTTCGGGGACGTAGATTTAAGTCGCCCGTGGGAGATTGTGACACGGGAGGCTGATCCCATGGTTTTCAAGAAG
>JBDGTP010000081.1:0-18597 GCA_042216725.1 Haloplanus sp. | reverse complement strand
ACATATTTGAGTAAAAACGGTTCTAAAATTTCACGTCCACATCGAGTGGATGTGGAACGACAGTATCCCCGACCTGGTCGACGACCTGTTCGCCCAGAACGGCCCCCACGGCGGCCCGAAGGAGACGGCGCTGATTCAGCATCTCCACCCCCATCTGGTTCGCGATGATCGGCTGACGGACGCCCGCGACGGTGGCGTGCCGAGCGTCGAGGCGGCGGAGACGATCAAACACGGCGCACGCACCTTCTACGACGCCGCAGACAACACCGGCAACGGCGTCCTCGGCGATCAGACCGACGCCACCGCCGAGAAAGGGGAGCGGATGTTCGAGGAAGCGGTCGACCAACTCTGTCAGCTCTGTGACTGGCTCGACGCGCAGGCGTTCGGCGATCTGATGCCGAAACCGCACGTCTGAGCGTTCCGTCCCGAAGCGGCCCGCGACGGCCGCCCGATCCGGAACCGTCCCGGGGCCTTCTCTCGTCGCCGTCGACGAGGACGGCGTCACGACGGGTGAGTCGAATCCCAACCCGCCATCCTTTTGCCGTCGCACACCCACCCACGACCTATGTTTGGTGGCGGCGGCATGAACCCGCGAAAGATGAAACAGATGATGAAACAGATGGGCATCGACGTGACCGAACTCGATGCCGAAGAGGTCGTCATCCGGACGGCCGACGAGGAACTCGTGTTCTCTGACGCGCAGGTGACGCGCATGGACGCACAGGGCCAGGAGACCTACCAGGTCGTCGGCGAACCCGATCACCGCGAACCCGGTGGCGGAACCGAAGAGGAGACCACACCCGCCGTGGAAGGCGAGTCGGACACGGGCGAAGCCGGCATCCCCGACGACGACGTCGAGTTCGTCGCCCAGCAGGCGGGCGTGAGCAAGGCCGACGCCCGCGATGCACTGGAAGCCACTGACGGCGACCTGGCGGCGGCGATCAACAGCCTGGAGTGATCCTCCTCGTCCACGACGACCGGGAGTATCTCCGCGCGCCGGGCGAGGAACTCCAGACGGATCTCGGCGTGCTGACCGTCCCCGAAGACGTCGAACCCGGACAGCGTCTGGAGACCCATCTCGGCACGGAGTTCGTCGTTCGGGAGCCACGCGGCCCCGACCTGTTCGACCACTTCGAGCGCACGGGCGCACCGATGATGCCCCGCGACGTGGGTCTCCTCATCGGCTTCACCGGGGCCGCCGCGGGCGACCGAGTGCTCGACGCCGGCACCGGCACGGGCGTCCTCGCGGCCTACCTCGGCCGCATCGACGCCGAGGTGGTGACGTACGAACGTGACTCCGAGTTCGCCGATGTCGCGCGCGAAAATATGCGCCTCGCCGGCGTCGACGACGCCGTCGACGTACGGACGGGCGACGTGACCGACGAACTCGACGCCCTCTCGGACGCGTCGTTCGACCTGCTGACACTCGACACGGCCGACGCGCCGACGGTGGTTCGGCGGGCGCCCGATCTGCTCGTCAGCGGCGGCTTCGCCGTCGTCTACTCGCCGTTCGTCGAGGGGTCGCGCGACGCCGTCGAGGCCGCCGAGGAAGCCGGCCTCCGTGACGTGACGACCTACGAGACGATCCAACGGCGGATGCAGTTCGACGACCGCGGGTCGCGGCCGAACACCCGCGGCGTCGGTCACACGGGGTATCTCACCGTCGCGCGACTGCTCTGAAACCCGGCGACTGGGAGCGCGACCGACGCTATAAGTACGTGGCCGCCGAACCGGCGACCATGAGTCGGGAGCGCGGCGCGGAGATCGACGACGTGCGAACGTGGCCCGAACTGGCAGTTGGCCTCTACGAACGGCTCACCGGCCGGGGCGCCGAAATCACCTACGAGTTCGACGACCTAGAGATCCGGGTGCCGGATCGGATGGGCCCCGATGCCGATCACGCCCGCTGGCGGCTCGACGGCACCGTGCGCATCCGAACCCGCGAGTCCGAACGCGAGTGACCGACCTCGACGACCCGGCGCTCGACGTGTACGCGGATCTGACGCTCGATATCGGCGAGTCGCGGGTGTCGATCCGGGGATACGGCGACCTCGTCGTCGTCGCGGCACCGACGGTGGCCGCCGCACGAGCACTCGCCCGCGGCAGCGGCATCCACCCCCTCGTCGACCGCCTCCGCGCGGCAGGCGTGACGCTCGACCTCCGAGTGCGGGGTCGGAGCGTCGCGCGGGCGGGGCCGGAGTACGACCCCGGCCCGCTCGCGCGCGCGCTCGGGGTCGCGCCGGCGCGGCTCAATCCCGGCGGTCTCCTCCTCACGCTACTCACCTGACCCCGCGGATCAGATCGAACAGCTCCGCCCGGAACGTCGACGGCTCGAGGTGCTCGGCGAGTGCGTCGGCGGCCCCCTGGGGTGTCGTGGACGCCACGCGGTCGACCCCCGTCGGATAGGCGCCGCCGGCCAGACGGAACGTTCGGTCGGGCGCCCAGACCGCCAGCCAGCCGTCTACCGAGAGCGTCACGCCGTCCACCCGGCACTGGGCATCGTATCCGAACAGCCGCGCGTCCTCGTCGCCGATGCGAAACGACCGACGCTCGACGCAGTCGACGGCGGCGAAGCCGCGCTCGGTGAGGCGGTCGACGAAGCCGTGGCTCGCACGCGCGGCGACCAGCCCTCGGAGCGCACTCGTCACCGGCGGCGCCGGATCGAGCGTTAGTCGGGCCGCGAGGAAGAACCGCCAACCGCGGTCGATACCGGTTCGCTCCCGGACGGCGTCGCGGAGGCGGTCGTCCTCGTAGCAGAGGATGCGGGCGGTGACGGTGACCCCGCCGGCGGAAAAGGGCGTCTCCATCGCGTCGCTCGTGCGTCGCCAGTCGGTCAGGCGCTCGTTCGGAATCGACGGCGGCGCGACCATCGCACGGAGTATCCGAGCGTGCTACAAATATGCGTCGGCGATCCGACGACGCTCGATCCCGGTCAGTGGTCGTCTTCGCGCCACTTGTGTTCGCACTCGGTACAGACGAAAAAGCGCGTCTCGGACTCGTCGGCCGCGCGGATCTGCTGCATATACCAGTAGGCTTCGTCGTTGTCACACTCGGGACAGTCGGCACTCGTCGTCGGCAGCCCGCTCGTACCGCCGCCGGACTCGATGATTTCGGACTCCTCCTGGGCCTGCGTGGTGACCATCCCGGCTTCCCGGGCGGCGTCACGCGGCGTCTCGTGACCACACTGGGTGCAGACCCACATCCCGTCCTCGGTCTGCATCATCGATCCGCATTCGTCGCAGAACTCCATGGTGACTCGAATCCTGATGCCCAACGGCCTTTAACCCACGGATCCGGTCACGCGTCACCCTCCGACTGCCCGGGTTCGCCCACCGCCTCCACCGGGAGCACGTTCTGGAGTTCGGCGTACAGTTCGTCCGGGCCGTGGACGGCGTCACTGCCGACTTCGGAGACGAGTTCGCCGAGGTTCGCCTCGCCGTCGGCGAAGGTCACCGTCACGTCGACGAACTCGGCCGCCGCGTCGTCACGGGTGACCGGGTAATCGAGTCGCTCGAACACCGATTCGACGCGGCTCAGTTTCACGCGTTCGCTCTCACTCATGCCCCGAGATACGGCCCCACGACACTTAGAGGTGGGCCTACAGCGTCTCACGGTACCGCGAGACAGCGAAATCGTGATGCGCGTCGAGTAACACGTCCGGATAGGCATGGACGTGCTGAATCTCGACCGTCGCGTGTTCGCGCTGGGGCTGGCACGGATGGCCGACGCCATCGGCAACTCGTTTCTCATCGTCGTCCTGCCGCTCTACATCGCCAGCGGTCAGATTCCCATCGACGCGCTCGTGGGAACACGGCTGACGGCGCTGGGGCTCTCGGTGACCGTCACCGAGTATCTACTCGTCGGGATCGTGCTCTCCCTGTTCGGCTTTCTCAACAGCGTCGCCCAGCCGTTCACCGGTCGACTCTCCGACCGGACAGGACGCCGACGGGTCTTCATCCTCTTTGGCCTCCTGATCCTCGGCGCCGCGAGCGGCGCGTACGCCCTCGTCTCGTCGTACTGGCTCGTCGTCTTCCTGCGGATCTGTCAGGGGATCGGCGCCGCATTCACCATCCCCTGTACGGTCGCGCTGGTGAACGAACTCGCGACCACGCGCGACCGCGGGAGCAACTTCGGCGTGTTCAACACCTTCCGACTCATCGGCTTCGGGTTCGGCCCAATCGTCGCCGGCCTCGTCGTCGAGGCTCGCGGCTTCGACGCCGCGTTCGCCGTCGCCGTCGCGGGCGCCGCGATCAGCTTCCTGACCGTCCGGACGTTCGTCTCAGACCCCGACCGGCCCGCAGCCGAGGCGAGCGACGATCTCTCGGTGCGGGTCACCGGCGACGACCGCCTCCTCGATCCGGTGTTCGCGCTCGGTCTCGGCACCGTCGCCATGGGAATCTGTATCGCCATGTTCGCGACCCTCGAGGGGCGGATCAACGATCGCCTCGGTCAGAGTACCCTCTGGTTCGGTGTGCAGTTCGGTGCGGTCACCCTCGCGAACGTCGCCTTCCAGATCCCCGTCGGGCGGGCCACCGACCGCTACGGTCGCCGGCCGTTCCTGCTCGCGGGGTTCACCCTCCTCGTTCCCACGACGGTCGCCCAGGGCTACGTCCGCACGCCCGCCCTGATGACCCTCACGCGCTTCCTCCTCGGGGTGGCGGTCGCACTGGTGTTCGTCCCCTCGCTCGCCGTCGCCGGTGACCTCGCCCGCGAGGGCGAGTCGGGCACCACCCTCTCCGTGCTGACGATGGCGTTCGGTCTCGGGGTAGCCATCGGTCCGCTCGCCTCCGGCTATCTCGAACGCTTCGGCTTCGCGGTGCCTTTCCTCGCGGCCGGCACGCTGGCGACGCTGGCGCTTCTCGTCGTGAGCACGCAGGTAGCGGAGACGGGCGACCCCGACACGACCGTGGAGTGGCCGTGGTCGCGGTCGGCCGGCGGGGACTGACTACTCGAACTCGGGGTCGCGCTTCTCGGTGAACGCCGCCATCCCCTCGCGCTGGTCGTGGGTACCGAACAGGCCGCTCCAGGCCCGGCGCTCGACGGTCAAGGCGGCCTCGCCCCCCGCCTCGTGGTAGGCGTTGAGCGCCTCCTTCGCGGCGTAGAGGGCGTGGCGCGGCTTGGTCGCGAGTTCCGACGCCATCTCGTCGACGTGATCGTAGAGTTCGTCGTGGGCGACCACCTCACCCACGAGTCCCTGTTCGTAGGCGTCGGACGCGTCGAGGCGTTCGCCGAAAAAGATCAGTCGGCGCGCCGTCTCGTCGGAGACGAGTCGCTGGAGGAGTTGCGTGCCGCCCCACCCCGGAATGATGCCGAGGTCGATTTCGGTCTGGCCGATAACGGCGCGTTCGCTCGCCACACGGAGGTCACAGGCGAGGGCGAACTCACAGCCGCCGCCGAAGGCGTAGCCGTTGATCGCGGCGATGGTGACGCCGGGGAACTCCCGGAGGTCGCGCACGATCCCCTGCCCGCGTTCGGCGTAGGCGAGCGCCTCGGGCGTCGAGAACTCCTGCATGTAGTCGATGTCGGCACCGGCGATGAACGCGTCGTCACCGGCGCCCGTCAGGATCAACACGCGGGCATCCTCCGTCTCCGCGTCGGTGATCGCCGCCGCGATTTCGCCGAGCGTCTCGGTGTTCATGGCGTTCAGCGCGTCCGGGCGGTCGACCGTGAGTCGGGCAACGCCGTCGGAAATGTCGAGTGTAACGGTGTTCCAGGACACACCCGCCCGGACGACGGCGAGGGGGGTAAACGTTCGGGGTGGAACCGACGCTCGGGACGCTCCGTCCCCTGTTCCGTCCCCGTCGCGGCGTCGACGGCACGGTGGGATCGACCGATTCCGTTTTGTCCCATCGGCACGTGCGTCGTAGCGAACGGGTTCCCGCTCCGATGGATGCTTCCGCCCAGACACGTCGCGCCGTCGGTGACGGACATCCCCGTCGACCACGCGAGCCGTATCTCGATGTCGGAAACACTGCACCAAACCATGTCACCCCTGCCGACCGTGAGGGAGTGTAACGACGGATGAACTACCAGTGGCTGATCGACCGCGTCGACCACTACATCGTCGATCACTCGAAGGCGGTCATCGTCGTCTTCCTCCTCGCCACTGTCGTGTTCAGTGGCGGCCTGGGGAACATCGAAACCGAGAGCGGCCAACAGCAGTTCATCGAAGAGCTCCCCTCCTATCAGGCACTCGAAGACGTCCAGCGGGACTTCGGCACGAGTTTCCCGCAGTCCAACACGACCACGACCCTTGTACAGAGCGACCAGAACGTGCTGTCGAAACCCGCGCTTCTGGATCTGCTCCGCACCCAGGAGCGAATCGCCGACAGCGATCCGTTACGGGTCACGGACACGTCGAGTGCCGCCCGAACGGTCGCCCGGACGCTCGACCCCGACGCGACGACCCTCGACGACCAGATCAGAGCCGTCGAACGGGCGACGCCGAGCGAAATCGACGCCGCCGTCCGTCGCGCCGCCGAAAACGAGGGGTTCCGCTCGAAACTGAGTACGGATTTCAACCGGCAGTCAGCGTCGGCGTCGGCCACCGAGGCGACGGTCTCACACCGGGCAGGGCCGGGCGTCGGGAGCGAGGGTGGCCCCGGCGGAGCGTCGGAGTTTCCGCCGAACAAGGACGAACGGATCGAACGGCTTGTCGGCGCCGAGACGAACGCGTCGACCGTCCGCGTCCTGGGGACGCCGCCGGACACGACGACCACGACGCTGACGGTGGTGTTACCGATTGCGCTCGTGTTGATCGTGCTGTTCCTGGCCGTCGCGTACCGGGATTTCGTCGACCTGCTGATCGGACTCATCGCCATCGTGATGACGCTGATCTGGACGTTCGGCTTCATCGGCCTCGTGGGGATTCCGTTTGCAGTCCTCCTGATCGCTGTCCCACCGATTTTGATCGCGGTCGGCATCGACTTCGGCATCCACGCGATCAACCGCTACCGCGAGGAACGGGTCGACGGCAAGGGCGTCTCCGAGTCGATGCGGGTGACGACCGATCAGGTGGGTGTCGCCTTCTTCATCGTGATGGGTACGTCCGCCATCGGCTTTCTCTCGAACGTGGTCAGCGCCTTCCCGCCGACGCGCGATTTCGGCATCACTGCGGCGGCAGGCATCGTGTTCACCTTCCTCATCTTCGGCGTCTTCGTCCCGGCGATGAAGGTGTCCGTGGATCGGCTCCGGGAGCGGTATCCGATCCCGACGCTCGCACAGACCCCGCTCGGATCGGAGTCCTCACCCCTGGGACAAGTGCTCGCCGGCGGCGTCACTATCGCGGAGCGCGCACCGGTGGCGTTCGTCCTCCTCGTCGTCCTCACGACGGCCGTCGGCGGCGTCTATGCGAGCGGCGTCGACACCGGGTTCAGCCCGGACGACTTCCAGCCCGCGGCGGAGACGCCCGAATACCTCCAACACCTCCCGGAACCGATCCGTCCGCCGGCGGAGTTCGAGTACGTGAAAATCGACAACTTCCGGGACGAGAACTTCGAACAGAAGGGACGCGTCCTGATGTACGTCGAGGGGCCGATGCGGGAGGACACGGCCCTCGAACGACTCCACCAGGCCGGAAACGATCCGCCGCCGACGTTCGAGCGAGCGGGATGGCACGCCGAGTCACAGAGCGTCGTGACGCTAATCCGGGCGCGAGCGGAGCGTGACCCGGCGTTCCGACGACTCGTGGAGCGCAACGACCGCAACGACAACGGCATCCCGGACGACGATCTGTCCCAGATTTACGCCGCCCTGGAGGAGTCGAGCCGGGGCGGTCAGCTGTCGGAGTTCATGAGCGCCGACCGGCGGAGCGCGCTCGTAATCTACACCGTCGACGGCGACGAACCGAACGACGCGATTACCGACGACGCGTATCGCGTGGCGAGCGACATGCGATACCGAGCACAGCCGACGGGGAACGCCGTCATCTTCGACGAGGCGTTGGCGCTCGTGTTGGAGACGGTGATCCAGAGCCTCGTGTTGACACTCGTCGGGGCGGCGCTGTTCCTGCTCGTCGTCTACTGGGGCGTGGAGGGACGCCCGTCGCTCGGCATCGCCAACGTCGCGCCGATTCTCATCACGGTGGTCGCACTCGTCGCATCGATGCGGGCCTTCGGGATCAAGTTCAATGCGATCAACGGAACTATCCTCGCCATCGCCGTCGGTCTCGGCATCGACTACTCGGTGCACGTCGTCCACCGGTTCGTCGACGAATACGCGGAACGGGAGCTGTATCCGGCCCTGCGGCGAACCGTCGTCGGCACCGGCGGAGCGCTCACGGGAAGTATGCTGACGACCGTCTCCGGCGTCGGCGTCCTGGCGCTCGCGCTCAACCCCGCAGTCGGCGTGTTCGGCGTCCTGATCGCGCTCAGCGTTCTCTACGCGTATCTCACCTCCATCGTCGTGTTGCCGTCGATACTGGTGCTCTGGGCGCGGTTCGTCGACGCACCCGCACCCGGGGTCGTCGGGCGGAGCGTGGCCCGGATGCGCGGACGGGAGCGATGACGGAACGGAACACGGATATGGGAGACACTCGAACCGCGCGACGATGACGCTGTCAGCGGAGGAACGCGACCGACTGGCGGATATCGTCCGCCTCCAGCCGACCAAGAACAAGGAACTCCAGGAACGCTGGGGGCTCGACAGCGGCAGCGAGGTACACGAATATCTCGAATCTCACCTGAGCGACTACTACTACCGCAACGAGGACAGCTACATCTGCGCGACGCCCGAAGCGGCCGACCGCACTGGCGTCGAACCCGGCATCGAGGGCGACGAGGACGGCCCGCAGGTCATCCGCGTCCCCGAACTCGAAGCGCAGGTGTTCGACGTGGTGGCTGGCCCGGACGACCGCTCCGAAAGCGTCGTGAGCGTCCTCCAGAAGGTGCGCGAGGCGTTCGACGCCGATCCCGAAGTCGACGCAGTGCGCGAGGCGCTCCAGAGCCTCCGACGCAAGGGCGTCGTCGAAGTGATCTACCGCGCCGTCCCGACGTTCAAACTCGCGGTCGGGCGCGACGAGGTCGAGGTAGAAGTCGTCTGAGCTAGCGGCGACGGCGGCGCCGCCGCGCCAGCAACCGCTGGATGCCCTTGCCGGGACCGCCCTCGATGGGCCACCCCTGGGTGCGCCACGCCGGGGGTTCGGGCTGGAAGTCGGGACAGTCACCGGCACAGTCGGCGGCCGTCTGGTGACACTCCTTCGTCGCACACCAGGGGACGAACGCCCCGAACCGCTCCCGGAGTTCGAACCACCGACAGTCGGGGCGCATCGTCTCGACGTACGACCGCCACCCCGATCCGTAGGCACGCTCGGCGAGTTCGAGCCGTTTCTCGGCCTTCTCGCTCGCCGAGAGTGACGTGTCGGTCGTCGGGTCGAGCGTCGCGGGGTGCCACGCTACCCGGGCCTCGGGTGCGGTGTCGCTAGCCCTCTCGTTATCGAAGTCGAGCGCCAGGACGCCCGCTTCGACGGGCAGATCCTCGAGCAACGCGGGTTCGACCGTCTCACCCGTCGCGGCGGTGGCGACCCACACCTCGTCGGCCAGCGCCGTCGACACGTCGTGGTCGAGTTGGTCGACGAGCGCGCGCGCCGCACTCGCCGAGAGGTCGGGCTTGTTCTCGATGGCGACGATTCGGGTCGCCCAGTCGGGGTAGGGCGCTATCTGCCGGATCTCGATCCGGTTGCCGTCGCGCCGCGTCTCGACGATGCCGCGTGCGTCGGCCCGATGGATCGCGGCCCGGACGTAACGCCAGGGGTAGCCGGGATCGGGAAGCGCGTCGCGGTACCACGTCCACTCCGCGGGCGCGTTGCGAACGATGTGAAGCAGGTCGGAGTCGAGCGTTTCGTCGCCGAAGGCGGCGCGTGCGGCGAGTGCTTCGGGGTCGGCCTCGACGACGACGGTGTCCCAGCGGCGGCGCTGGGTGCCGAGTTGGCGGGCGACGACTGGGACGGCGTCGGCGTCACGATCCGGTGGCCACGCGCGTTCGGCCCACCGACAGGTGACGAGTTCGAATCCGAACTCGGCGTCGCCGGGGAAGCCGGTCACACCGGTGGCTCCGCGACGGCGGGGCTAATGCGTGTCGGTGGCTCCGCGACGGCGCGCCAGCGTGGCGCACGACCGCCCACTCACCCGATGTAGGTTCGTTCGCCCGCCTCCGGATCTTCCTCGTCGGCGAGTTCGTCGAGATACTCGTGGGCGTCTTCCAGGATCTCGCGAGGCCCGTCCTGGGTGATCGTGTTGATGGCCTGTTCGTAGTCCCGCCACTGGAGGTCGCGGTGTTCGTTCGAGAGTTCGGCGCTCGCCTCGAACGACCGGGCGATGAACAGATGCACCGTCTTGTGGATGGTGTTGCCGCCCGCCTCGAACACGTAGTCGTAGTCCTCTCGAAAGCCGTCGATGAGCCGGAAGTTCTCGATTCCGGCCTCCTCGGTGACTTCTCTGATCGCAGTCTGCTGGAGTTCCTCGTCCCCCTCGACCCCGCCTTTGGGGAACTCCCAGTCCCCCGGACGGCTCTTCAGGAGGAGATACTCCCGGTGGCCACGGGTGTCGCGGAAGAGGATGGCTCCAGCACTTGTCGCTTCGACCGTCATTATCGGCAGTAGACGGTCACGGGTTATAGGATCTTCGAGGTTACACCCCGGCCGTCAGGTGGTGACGGTGTGAGATCCGGACGGGTGCGTTTTTGAGTGTCGAGCGCGCACAGGCATAGTAACGATGGCCTTCGTGACCAAACTCCGCTTCCAGAGCGGGGATCGGGATGTACTGGAATCGCTCGTGAGCGACGTAAAGCAGATGGTCGAGCGCAAGGGGGCCGAATGCAAGGGACCCCACTCCTCGCCGCCGGAACACATCACCGTCCCGCAGTATCGCCACCTCCAGCCGGGCGACCAGTTCCAGCCCTGGGAGTACACCGCCTATGCGCGACGACTAGAGATCCACGGCAACGACGAGGTCGCCCGACGGGTGGGCCACATGGAGTTTCCCGAGAGCGTCCACGTCGAGATCGAAGTCGATCAGAAAAACCCTCTCGGCCACCGGAAGTAGTTACGCGGCGTCGGCGACGCCCAGCAACGCCCCTTCTCCGGTCGCGTCGGTGGCATCGAACGCCGTCACCCGAAATCTGACGACTCGATCAGTCAGCCCCCCGTCCACGTCGGGGAGGGCGATGATCGTATCGCCGATGCCGAGCAAGCCACTCTGGACGATGCCCAGACGATGAAAATCGCGAGCGATAGCGCGCTCATCGCCCGGCCGCAGTAAAAGTCGACGCGTGACGCGTCTGGCGGGCTATCGGGGAGGTCGGTGTCGCTCAGTCCGGTTGTGGCTCACCCCCGACCGAGTAAAATGGCCCGGAATGCACCCGTGAGTGCAATCGAGGCGACAACTTATATCGCCCGCCGCACGTTGGAGGGGTATGAGCGTAGCCGACGATCTGATCGACCTGCGGCGAGACCTTCATCGTCATCCCGAACCCGCCTGGCGGGAGTTCTACACCACTGCCCGCCTCGTCAACGAACTGGAGACGCGACCGCTGGACGAACTCCACATCGGCCCCGAAGTGCTCGCTGACGACCGTCGGGGGGTGCCCGACGACGACGAACTCGACGACTGGGCAGAACGGGCGGTGGCGGCCGGCGCCCGCGAGGACATCGTCGACCGCCTCCAGGGCGGCTACACCGGCCTAGTGGCCGTCCTCCGCCGTGGCGAGGGGCCGACCGTCGGCGTCCGGGTCGACATCGACGCCCTGCCGATCACCGAAGCCGACGACGACACACACCACCCCGCCGCCGCGGGCTTTCGCTCCGAGAACGAAGGGTTCATGCACGCCTGCGGGCACGACGCCCACGCGACGGTCGGCGTCGGCGTCATCGACGCCATCGTGGAGAGCGACTTCCAGGGCACGCTCAAGGTGTTCTTCCAGCCGAGCGAGGAAACCGTCTCCGGCGGCGAACCGATGGCCGAGGGCGGCCACCTCGACGACGTCGACTACCTCCTTGCGCTCCACGTCGGCCTCGACCATCCCACGGGCGAGGTAGTGGCGGGGGTCGACGGCTTTCTCGCGGTGAGCCACTTCCGCGCGGAGTTCGCGGGCGCCTCGGCCCATGCCGGCGGCCACCCCGAACGCGGACGCAACGCGGTGCAGGCGATGGCGGCGGCGATACAGAACCTCTACTCGATTCCCCGACACCACGACGGGGCGACACGGGTCAACGCCGGCCTCGTCGGCGGCGGCACCGCATCCAACATCGTCCCCGAGGAGTCGTTCATCGAGGGCGAAGTGCGCGGCGAGACCACCGAGCTGATGGAGTATATGGACGACCACGCACAGCGAATCCTCCGCTCGGCCGCCGAGATGCACGACTGTGAGGTGGACGTGGAGTACGAGGGCCGGGCACCGGGCGGTGAGAGCGACCCCGCCCTCGCGAACGTCGTGGCGTCCGTGGCGTCCGAGACGGCGGGCGTCGAGTCGATCCTCGACAGCGACGACCTGGGGGGGAGCGAGGACGCCACCTACCTGATGCGACGGGTGCAAGAACGTGGCGGTCGCGCCGCGTACGTCTGTGTCGGTACGGATCACCCGGGCGGCCACCACACGCCCACGTTCGACGTGGACGAGGAGACGATCCGGATCGGTATCGACGTGCTGTCCGGGACGGTGTTGGCTCTCGACGACGACCCGGCCCGAGTGGCGTGATCGAACGTCGGCGCGACATCCACTCGTCTCGTTCTCGCTCTACTGGCTCTACTGGTTCCACGTGACCAACGAGCAACTCGCTGCCGGAACGGACGCAGACTTCGACCCCACCCTGCGCACGGTCGGCCTGTTCGTTCCGATCTATAACCTGCTCGTCATGTGGCGGACGAGCCACGACTACGAAGCGGTGACCGACACGGACGGCACTCTCCTCTAGTTGGTTTTCGTTCCCGCAGTGTGGTATCTGGTGCAGTCCGGCATCAACGACATCGCCGAACGGAACGCCTGATCGGGGGCGGAGTCAGTATTTCGGCTCGGCGCCCGTCGTCTCGTAGACTCGCTCCATCAGGGCGTCGCGGTCGTTCTGCCAGGCGGTGAGGCCGTCGGGATGGGTCGGATACGCCTCGTAGCGTTCCATCACCTCCTCGGCGAGCTGTTTCGTCCGGTAGAAGTCGAGGATCGTCCCCCAGTAGCCGAAGCTCTTGATCGCACTCTTGAGCTTGAGACCGAGGCCCATCGAGGTCGACCCCGAATACAGGGCTTCGGCGAGTTTCTCGCCGGGGAGAGCGGCGAGCAGGCCCATCAGATCGTCCACGTCGACGGCCGTCGAGAGCACGTTGTACACGTCGAGGCCGGCGTACCGGCCGCCGAAGTGATCCATCACGCGCTCGTTGTACTCCCAGAGCGCCGCCTCGGTCGGCCCCCCGTCCGAGAGGGCGTCGACGACGGTCTCGGCGGCGTAGGTGCCGGCGTAGGCGGCGCCCGCGATCCCGCCGCCGGTCGTCGGATTGACGTGGCCGGCGGCGTCGCCGACGGCGACGAAGCCCGGGGCGACCGCCGAGTCGTACGGCCGCCGGGTGGGAAGCGCCGCGCCGAGTTTGTCCCTCACTTCGGCGCCCGCGAACTCCGGCCGGTTCTGCAGGTCGTCGCGCAGATCCCGAACCAGTTTCATCGGTTCCGCGGTCATCTGGAAGCCGAGACCGGCGTTGATCGTCGTACTGGTTCGCGGGAAATACCAGAGGTAGCCCGCCGCGCGCTCGGTGGGCTTGAAGACGAGGGCGTCGTCCCACTCGACCTCCTCGGGCACCTCGACGATTTCCCGATAGGCCGAGCAGAACTGCGAGTAGGAGACGTTGGTGTCGAAGGTGGCGTCCTCGAAGTTCGCCTTGTCCTGGAGGAGGGAGAGCGCGCCGGCGGCGTCGACGGTCACCCGGGCCTCGTAGGTGACGGGATCGCCTTTCCTGATTCCGCGGACGCCGGTGAGGCGGGATCCCTCCTGTAACACGTCTTGGACGACAGTGTCGTAGTGGAAGTCGGCGCCGGCGTCGGCCGCGCCCTCGATGATGCGCCGGCCGTACTCCCAGCGGTCGATGACGGCGAGTTCGCCCGGCACCGGGATGTCGAGTACCGTGTCGTGTTCCGGCAGTTCGAACCGGCCGTGGTCGACGCCCGTGTTGGTGAACGACTCGCGGATCTGTGATTTGGGGATGGCGTCCGGGAAGGTGTCGGCCCCTTTCAGGGCGTCACCACACGCGATGTGGCCCGCCTCCGACTCGTCTTTCCGCTCGACGACGACGACGTCGAGGCCAGCGCGGGCGGCCGCCGCGGCGGCGTAACAGCCGGCCGTGCCCGCCCCGACGACGACGACATCGCACTCGTGGGTGGTCATTGGTGAGGAGTCGCCCCCGCGATGGGAAAACTCTTTATTCCCGTTTCGTCGGGTGCGAGCCGACGGAACGGCTACGACGCCGCCTCGACCGCTCGCTCGATGGTCGCCCGCGCGCCCGTCACGAGTTCGTCCACCGATTCGCTCTCGGCGTAGAGGCGAATGTACGGTTCGGTGCCGCTCGGTCGGACGAGCAGCCACGATCCGTCGGGTCGGTCGAGCCGAACCCCGTGAGCGGTGTCGACGCTCGCGTCCGGAAACGTCTCTGGCAGGGCTCGTTCCAGTCGCGCCATCACCGCCGTCTTCGCCTCGTCGGGGCACGGGACGCTCACTTTTCGGTAGGGTCGTTCGGCCACCGGTTCGCGCAGGTCGGCGAGACCCTCCGCGGCGACCAGACGGGCGAAGACGGCGGCGCTGACGACGCCGTCGGTCCACCCACCGAACGCGGGGTGAAGGTGTTTCCAGGGTTCGGCTGCGAAGACGACCGTTCCCTCCGCGGCCTGCACGTGAGCGACGCCCTCGTGGAGGGCGCCGAGACGGACGCGTTCGACGCGCCCCCCGGCGGCGGTGACCCGGTCGTCGATCCGTCCGGAGGCGTTGGGCGTCGTCACCACGACCGGGTCGGCCGCGTCGCTCGCCCGGACGTATCGTTCGGCGAGGATGGCCAGCACCGTATCCTCGTGGACGACTTCCCCATCGCCGTCAACGATCACGATCCGGTCGCCGTCGCCGTCGTGTCCGATGCCGAACGCGGCATCGCCGTTGGCGACGAACCGCCGGAGCGCGGCGAGCGACTCGGGCGTCGGCTTGCTCTCGCGGCCGGGAAAGTGACCGTCGACGTTCGCGTGGAGGGCGACCACGCCGGCGCCGAGTTCCCGGAGGACGGCCGGCGTCGCCAGCGCCGCCACCCCGTTCGCGCAGTCGACGGCCACCGACAGGCCGTCGAGGGGCGCGCCGTATCCGTCGGCGTAGTCGACGACCGCCGCGCGGTAGGCCGGAAGGATCGATTCCTCGCGAGCGTCGCCCCAGTCGTCCCAGGCGACCGGGTCGCGGCCGACCGACACCGCCTCTTCGACCGCCATCTCCGCGTCGCGGTCGTACTCGACGCCGTCTCCGAACAGTTTGATGCCGTTGTCCCCGGGCGGGTTGTGCGAGGCAGTGAGCATCACGCCACGCCGTCCCCGCGAGGCGAAAGCGAGCGTCGGCGTGGGGACGACGCCGACTCGTCGCACCGACGCACCACCCGAAAGGACGCCCGCCTCGACGGCAGCGGCGAGTCCCGATCCAGTCGTGCGGCCGTCGCGACCGATCACTACTGTTTCTCCCGCGTTCGCCGCCGCCCGCCCGACCGCCCGCCCGACGGCGACCCCGAGTTCAGGCGTCACGTCCGTCTCCACGTTCCCACGGATGCCCGCCGTCCCGAAGAGTTCCATACCGATCCTCGGACCCCCACCCGTTTGTATCGGTCGGTGACGGGTATCGAAAGCTTGACCCCGAGGCCGGCGGATGGGCCGGTATGCCAGCGGCCGAGTCGTCCGACGGATCGAGGCCGCGGATCGACCGCGTCGCCCTCGCCGTCGCCGCCGTCACCCTCGTTGCCCTCGCTGCCCGCGTCGTCGGCCTCGGCGCCCGCCCCTTCCACTGGGACGAGGCCCGCGTCGGCTACTGGAGCCTCCGATTCCTCGACTCCGGCGCGTTCGAGTACCGCCCCGTCGCCGGCGGCCCGTTCCTCTATGTCGTCGAGCGATACGTCCTCGGCCTGTTCGGTGCGACGGACGCGACGGCCCGAGCCGTCGTCGCCGTCGTCGGCGGCCTGGCGCCGCTTCTCGCCCTCCTGTTTCGTCACCGCCTGGACGACGCCGAAACGGTCGCGTTCGCGGGCTTGCTCGCCGTCAGCCCGACCCTGCTCTACTACGGGCGGTTCCTGCGCGGGGACGTACCCCTCGCCGTCTTCGGCCTCGTCGTCGTCGGGTGTGCCTTCCGCATCGTCGACGGTGCGGAACGGCGTGCCTCGGACACACAGGCCGGTGACGGCGGCGACCCGCGCTACCGCTATCTCGGTGCCGCAGCCCTCGCGCTCGCGGCCGCCACCTCCGCGTTCGTCGTCGGCTACCTCGTCTGCTGGCTGGCCGCCGCCGCGCTCACGGTCGACCAGCGGCGCCTCGTCGGGGACGGAGCGGCGGCCCGGCGCCACCTCGAAGCCGCGGTCGACCGCCTGCGGGGCTCCGCTCGCTCCGTCGCCGGGAGCGTCGGCGTCTTCCTCCTCGTCCACGTCTTCTTCTACGCGCCGCGCGTAGGCGGGCGAATTCCGCTGTCACCCACGAGCGTCGAGGCGGCAGTCGTCGGTTCCCTCCGGAAGTTCTACGGTGTGCGCGTCGTCGGCCGGCGACAGGGCGGCGAACACGAACTCCTCCCGTACCTGAGCGCACACGTGGAGACGTTGCTCGCGGCGTCGGCGGTCGTGTTGGCGCTTGCGGCCGTCGGCTTCCTCGTGGATCGGTACGGCCGCGGCCCCTCGCGGCCGGTCGTCGCCTTCCACGCCTACTGGGCGGGCGTGTCCGTCGTCGTCTTCCCCGTCATCACCGAGGAGAGTGCGGCGTGGCTGACCGTCCACACCGTCGCGCCGGCGCTCGTGCCCGCGGCGGCGGCGGTTGGCTTGCTCGTCCGATACGGGTCGCGCGCCCTCGAGGGCGACGACGCGACGGGCGTCGTCGTCGCCGCGTTGCTGGCTCTCGCCGTCGCGGGCCAGCTGGGCGTCGCTGTCGCTGGGACAGCCTACGGGCCGACGACGACCGAAAATCCGCTCGTCCACCATGCCCAACCGGCCGACGACCTCGACCCGTTCGTCACGGACGTGTCGGCCGCCACCGAGGGGTCGGAGGGCGTCGACGTGCTCTTCTACGGGCCGACGTTCGTCCCGACGTACGACGACACGCCGGATCGCCCGCCCGTGAGCGACACCTGGGGGAACCGCTTGCCGCTCCCCTGGTATCTCGAACGGCTCGGCGCGGAGACGGACGGCGTCCGCAGCATCGAGGGCCTGCGGAACCGGACGTCGACGCCGCCGGTGGTGATCGCAGACGCGAGCCAGCGGTCGACGCTCTCCGCACGGCTGTCGGACTACGAGACGAGTACGTATCGACTGTCGCTCTGGAACCGAGAAGTCGTGGTGTTCGTCCGCCGCTAGCGGAAGCCCATCGCTTCGATCTGTTCTTGATAGCGGTTGCGGATGGTGACCTCGGTGACCTGGGCCACGTCGGCCACTTCGCGCTGGGTCTTCTTCTCGTTACAGAGCAGGGAGGCGGCGTAGATGGCGGCCGCGGCGAACCCCGTCGGCGACTTGCCCGAGAGGAGCCCCTGTTCGGCGGAGACATCGATAATCTCCGTCGCCTTGGCCTGCACTTCTTCGGAGAGGTTGAGCGCGGAGGCGAATCGGGGAACGAACTGCTTTGGGTCGACGGGTTTGAGTTCGAGACCGAGTTCCTGAGAGATGTAACGGTAGGTGCGGCCGATCTCCTTCTGCGGGACGCGGGACACCTCGGCGACTTCGTCGAGCGAGCGGGGGATGCCTTCCTGTCGGCAGGCGGCGTAGAGGGCGGCGGTGGCGACGCCCTCGATGGAGCGCCCGCGGATCAGGTCTTCGTTGAGCGCGCGCCGATAGATCACGGAGGCGACTTCGCGCACCGAGCGCGGGACGCCCAGCGCGGAGGCCATCCGGTCGATTTCGCTGAGCGCGAACTGGAGGTTGCGCTCGCCCGCGTCCTTCGTCCGGATGCGCTCCTGCCACTTGCGCAGCCGGTGCATCTGCGAGCGTTTCTCGGAGGAGAGGGAACGACCGTAGGCGTCCTTGTCCTTCCAGTCGATTGTCGTCGTCAGCCCACGGTCGTGCATCGTCTCGGTGATCGGGGCGCCGACACGCGATTTGCTCTGGCGCTCCGAGTGGTTGAACGCCCGCCACTCCGGCCCGCGGTCGATCTGGCGTTCGTCGATTACCAGTCCACAGTCGTCACAGACGAGTTCGCCCTGATCGGCGTCCGTGACGATGTTGTCGGACCCACACTCGGGGCAGTCAACGGATTCGTCCGCTTCCTGTTCCGTCTCCTGGCTCCGCTGACGTTGGCGGCTCGGACGTTCCATTATAAGTGTCGTGGCGAACCTGTTATTTAAACCTTTGGCCGAGTGCCGTGGTCGCGTTAAGTTAGAGGATGAGGCGGTCATTAGTTCGGATGCCTATGGCCGAA
>JBDGTP010000020.1:0-18827 GCA_042216725.1 Haloplanus sp. | reverse complement strand
TCTCCGCGAGTTCGACCGCGCGCCGGAGTTTCATCACCTCCGCGTGGATCGACATCCCCTCGTAGCCCTCCGACTGGTCGGCGTCGATGAGGCTCTGGAGTTCGCCGCGCATCCGGTTGAGGTCACGCTGGGAGAGGTCGGGACTCGTCGTGTTCGTGACGCCGAGTTCCTTCAGCCCCTCCAACCGATCCACGATCACGTCGTTGAGCGCGTCGCGAATCTCGAGGACGGCGTCGGGTAGCGTCACCCGCTCCCACTCCACCTCGGTGTCGTGGGTGTACTCGGCCACGTCGGCGTCGTCCTCGGTCATCACTGCCACCTCCTGTAGGCCGAGGTTCTCACAGACCGTCAGGATCGCCTCCTCGTCGCCCCCAGGCGAGGCGCTCATGCCGGTCACGAGCGGGTGATCGGCGTCGGCGTGGTAGCGTTCCGCGATGTAGACGTAAGCGTAGTCGCCGGTCGCGCGGTGACACTCGTCGAAGGTGCAGTGGCTCACGTCGGCAAGCGAGATGCGTCCCCCGATGAGGTCGTTCTCGACGACCTGCGGCGTGGCGATGACGATCCGACTCTCCTCCCAGAGGGTCGCGCGGTCGTCCGGGCGCACCTCGCCGGTGAAGACCGTAATCTCGTCGTCGGGAATCGTCAGCGCCTCGCGGTAGAACTGTGCGTGCTGTTGGACGAGCGGCTTGGTCGGGGCGAGAAAGAGCGCGGTGCCGCCGACTTCGTGGAGTCGTTCGGCGGTCACGAGCAGGCTCACCGTCGTCTTGCCCAGGCCGGTCGGAAGGCAGACCAGCGTGTGCGCCTCGCGGGCGTCCGACGCGAGTTCGAGCTGGTAGCGACGCCGCTCGATGAAGCCGGATTCGAGCAGCGGGTGGTCGACGTACTCGGGGTCGTCGGTGGCCGCCATCGGCCTCTCTTCGTCGTCGCCGACGTTAAGGGTTGGCGAACCGCGGTGAAAGTGATACTCGAGCCACGGCATCCGGTCGGGTCGTAGCGGTGATCAGACGATCCGCTCGCCGTCGTCGTCGTAGAGACGGATGGCGTCGACGGGACAGGTGCGCGCGGCGAACTCGGCGTCGAGTTCCGCGTCCTCGGGCACCTCGCGGACGAAGAGATCCGGTTCCTGTTCCTCGGCGCCGACGAGGTCAGCCTTCCCGTCGTCGCGGTTCTCCTCGAACGCCGCCCACTCCTCGACACACTGGAACATGCCGATGCAGGTGTCGCGGTCGAACTCGACGTGCATACCCCCTCTTGACGGGTGACGCGGATAGGTGTTTAGTTCGTCGTCGATTTCGCCTCGTCGCCCTTTTCCGGCGGTTCCACCCCTTCGGCGGCCTCGGCAATCGCCGTCTCCTTCTCGGTGTCGACGTGCCAGCGGTCGACGGCGTCCTCGTAGTCGGTGAGCCGCTCGCTCACCGCTTCCTTGAGGTCGTCGTCGTTGATGTTCACCTCGAAGATGAACTGGGGTTCGTCGCCGCCGCGGGCCGTCTTCTGGATGTTCGCGCTCACGAGTTCGTTGTCGAAGTAGTAGGGGGCGAGCTGGGTCATCACCTTCCGGTAGACGGTGCCCTCGACGGCGCGGAGCGCCTTGCGACCCGCGGAGTCGGCGGCGCGGGCGACGTAGTTGATCGAGTCCTGCCAGCGTTCGACGGCACTCTCCGTCTCGCCTTTCTCGACGCTCTCGTAGGATTCGGAGAGCTTCTCGCCCGCCGTCTTCAGGTCTTCCTCGGGTTTTTTGCCGGCCCTCTCGCCCTCGCCCTCGGCGACGCTCGCCTGCTCGGCGGTCTTCTCGCTCACGTCCTCTCCGAGACGTTCGTGGGACTTGGGTCGCCATTCGTCCCACTCCTCGAACGCCTCGCCCTCGGCGCCGGCTTCGCGAAGCGCCCGGGTGATGCGTTCGCCGTGTTCGACGATCTCCGGCCACGTCCCCCGGCGTTTGAAACCGGATACGCTCTCTTCCATCGCTCGTCAGGCTCCCACGGTGTCGGAGTACAAAACGGTTCCGCGCTACCGGTGTCCGTAGGTCAGCCGGGTCGCCACCGCGTCGATGCGGTGCTTGACGCGACTGAGCCACGCCGCCGGTGACACGGCGCGGAGTTGGTCTTCCTCGACTTCGATGCGTTCACCGGCGAACGGGTCGCGCGCCTCACTGTCGCTGTCGCCGTCCGCCTCGTCGGCCGTCACGCCGACGACCGAACTCATGGCACAGCGACCGCATGCTTCGGCTCGTTTGCCACCCATCGTTACCGACACATAGGGCCACTGACTGATTAAACCTTGCCGTGTGCTCGCCCCCGCGACGACGGACTTTTGGCCCCCTCCCGACTGTGAACGGATATGGGCTACCGCGTCGTCGACACTGACGAAGTCGAACCCGAACCGGATCGACCCAGCACGCTCCGTCGGCTCTCGGAGCCGGCCGGCCTCTCGCAGATGGCGGTCAATCGGTTCACGGCGGAGCCGGGCGAACAACTTCCCCTCGCCTACCACTACCACGACGACCAGGAGGAGGCGTTCTACGTCGTCTCGGGAACCATCCACGTCGAGACGCCGGAGGACACCTTCGAAGTCGGTCAGGACGACCTCTTTGCGGTCGATCCCGGCAGCCCCCAGCGGGCGTACAACCCCGAGACGGCGACCGAGACGGCCGACGTGATCGCCATCGGTGCACCGCCCGCGAGCGACGACGTTCACGCCTACGAACCGTGAGCAACGAGGCTTCGACCGGCACCGACGCCGACGGCTCGAACGAGGGCGTCCCCGACGACGTGCCCGAGTGGGACGACGAGTATATCGACCGCGTGAGCGGTCGCCTGATGTTCAACTACGACCTCGACCGCGACTACCGGGTCGATAGCGAGGCGTTCGATCTCTACGGTCGCCTCGAAATCCACACGCAGAAGCAGTTCTTCCACCCCGCGATCACCTACGGCCACCACGCCTCGTTCGAACACCTGTTTCTCCGGCGGGCCGAGAGTCTCCGGGTGGCGGAACTGGAGCGCCTCGTCGCCCTCGCCGACGACCTCGCGGATCGCTGGATCGAGGCCGACGAGGAACATTACGCCACGGAGTTCACGTTCGTGGTCGTCGTCCCCACGATTCCCGACGATGTGCGCGACTTCGTCGCCTCCTTTACCGGTCGCGAGATGCTGAAGTACGGCTACAACGGCTACTACGAGACCCACCTGGCGGTCGTCGCGCCCGACGCGGAGTCCGTCGTGACGAGTCGCCGCGCCGACGTGGCCGACGCGCTCACCGTCTGGGAACCCATCGAATCCTCGCCCACCGGGCCGCTCGAACGCCTCAAGCAGCGACTTCTCGGATAGGTGCCCGCTCCGCGGCTGTGCGAACTCTCTGCACGACTGACTGACGCCTAAGCCGCCCGCCCGTGCAGTCACGACGGTGCGCCGACGGATCACGCTCGTGACGCTCGCGATGCTCGTCGTCCTGGCGGGGTGTGCCGGCGGCGGCACGTCCGAGGACTCGCCGCCGCTCCGGGCGACAGCGACGCCCGCGACGTTCGAGAGCGGCGCGCTCGCCGACCTGGGATACGCCGAACGTCGCGCCGATGCGCCGCCTCTGAACACGACGATCACGGCCCGCATCGAGGGCGACGTGACACTCCAGACCACCCGTGACGTGCGCGCGACGACCGGCCGCCGCGTCTACGCCCGGTCGACGCCCGACGGCCCCGTCGTCGTCGCGCTCTACACCGTCCCCGCGGTTCGGCCGTTCGACAACGCCGACCTGCGCAAGAACCCGGCCGTGGGGCTGTCGCCCGCGGCGCTCGCGACCCGCGCCCAGACCGTCTACGCTGACGTACGCGACGCGTCACGGGCGGGTGCGCAGTCGGTCACGATGCTGGGCAACCGGACGACGCTCACCCGGTATCGCGCGACGGCGCGGAACGGTTCCCGCACGGCCGACCCGCGGCCAGTCACGGTTGCCGTCACCGCCGTCGCTCACGGCGGCGACTACGTCACGCTCGTGATCGTGCGTCCCCGGAGCGCCGACCCGTCGCTCCGGCGACTCCTGGGGGCAGTGCGTCACAAAAAGGGAGCGACCGCCTAGTCGTCGTCGGACGGTTCGCCGCCGTCGGCGACGGCCGCGCCGGTACCGCGGGCTTTCCGGATGTTGCTGATACCCATGTACGCCAGCGAGAGCGCCAACCAGATCAACACCAGTGCGATCACGATCTGGATGGCCGCCGAGCCCATCGCGAGTGGCGTCGCGCCATCAGCCCAGTTGCCCTGGACGAACTTCTGATAGAGGTTCTGGTACAGGGCGAGATACAGCAACGCGGTGGTGGTGATGACCAGCATGAACGCCATCGGCGCGCCGGTGGAGATGAGCTGTTTCTGGTCGTCCCAGTTGGCGAGCCAGATGGTCGCGACGAGCAGCGCTAGCGCCGCGAGCGTCTGGTTCGCGCCGCCAAAGAGCGGCCAGAGGTCGGCCCACCGGCCGGAGGCGACGAGCGCGTACGCCGGCGCCACCTGGAGGAAGGCGTTGACGTAGCGGTTGGCCGCAACTTCTTGCACCTGTGTCTCGGGCGTCCCGACGAGTTCCTCGACCATGTACCGGCCGAGCCGAACGGCCGTGTCGGTGCTGGTGAGCAGGAAGCTCACGAGCACGAGCCCCATGAACGGCGCGGCGAGGCTTTCGGGGATGCCGAACCCGATGTTGAGGATGAGCCCGCCGCCCGACGCGAAGTTCGGGAGGGCGAGACCGATGCCGCCGCCCGTCGGCACTTTGGCGTACACCGCGACGGTGACGATGGCGACGGTGGCCAGCAGGCCCTCGCCGAGCATCCCGCCGTAGCCGATGGTGCGGGCGTCGCTCTCCTTGTCGAGTTGTTTCGCCGTCGTCCCGGAGGAGACCAGCGAGTGGAAGCCGCTGATCGTCCCGCAGGCGATGGTGACGAACAGCAAGGGGAACAGTGGGAGTGTGGTTTCGACGAGCGCCCCGCCCCAGAATCCGGCGTAGGCGGGGACGTCGACGACGAGCTGGGACGCGCCGCCGGTGAACGTGCCGACGATCACCGCTAGGAGCGTCCCCCCGACGCCCGCGTACAGCAGGCTCGACGTGAGGAAGTCACGCGGCTGGAGCAGTACCCAGACGGGCAGGACGCTGGCGATGAAGCCGTAGACGAGGATCACCGGGATCCACGTCGCGATGTTGACGCTTCCCAACACCGGTGGGAGCGGGCTGCCACCGAGCAGAACGATGGTGCCCGCGGGGTAGTCGCCCGGTACCAGTGCGAGTGGATACTGGACGCCGACCCACACGCCGGCGAACACGGCCGCGATGAACGCAATCGTCCCTGGCAGGAAGGGCAAGTCGAGTTGGTAGAGGTACACGCCGAACAGTAGTGCCAAGGCGATGTAGACTAGCGACGCCGTCGCCGCCTGCGGATAGGCGTTGAACACCAGCGCGATCACGAGTCCGAACACCGCCACCACGAGGATGATCGTCAGAAACGCGAACCACAGGATCATATCCTTGCCGCGTTCGCCGACGTACTCCCCGATGATGTAGCCGATCGACTTCCCCTCGTGGCGCATACTCGCCGTCAGCGCCATGAAGTCGTGAACCGATCCGAAGAGCGGGTTGCCGATGGCCACCCAGAGGAACGCCGGCACCCATCCCCAAACCACCGTCGCCGTAATCGGCCCGACGATGGGTGCCCCGCCCGCGATGCTCGAATAGTGATGCCCCAACAACACCGGTTTTTTCGCCGGGACGTACTCCTGTCCGTCCCGATATTTGTGCGCCGGCGTCTCCCGCTCATCGTCCAGGTCGACGAACTGCGACAGGTACCGTGAGTACCCGAGATACGCGACCGTGAACGATACGAGCGTGAGTACCACCAGTGTGATAGCCTGTGCCATGTGTGTGACCCAACTTGGAGTCACGAAAAATTATTATTTAAACATTGGGCATTCGCCCGCGACGCGTGCACGCGCGCACTACGGCTCCACTGCGATGTCGAGTTCGGCCGCCACCTCCTGTAGTAGCGATCCTTTCACCTCCCGGATCCGGGTCTCTATCTCCGCGACCACCGGCGGATCGAACGTCTCGTGGAGTTCGTCGAGGCGTTCGCGCTCGGTCGCCACGCGGTTCCGGAGGAAGCGCGCGCCGCGTCCCTCCTCATCGTCGTCCGGCGACGGCGTCAGTTTGTTCACCGCGAGCCCTCGGACGACGAGGCCGTGGTCGGCCAGCCCTTCGATGGCCCGCCGGGTCTCCCGGATCGACAACTCGTCCGGGTTGACCACGAGGAAGAACGCGGCCTCGTCCTGCAGGGTGCGTTTCGCGAACTCGAAGGTTTCCTTGCGTTCCTGGAGGCGAGCGATGATCGGGTCGCCCTCCATCATCCGTCGGGGTTCGCGGTTCCCGATAGCCGCCCGTTCGAACAGTTTGACGCTCTGCTCGCGCTTGTGTAGGAGGCGTTCCACCCAGCCCTGCAGGAACTCCGGCAGGCTCAACAGCCGTAGCGTCCCCCCAGTGGGCGAGGTGTCGAACACGATCCGGTCGTAGGGGTCGGCGTCGCGCATCACGTCGATGAAGCGGTCGAACAGCGCCGCCTCGTAGGCCCCGGGTGTCTGGTGCGCCATCTCGATCTGGCGGTCGATTTCGTTGACCATTGCCGGGCTCACCTGATCCCCGAGAGCCCGTTTCGTCTCCATCAGGTGTCGTTCGAGTTCGTCCTCGGGGTCGATCTCCATGACGTGAAGGCCGTCAATCCCCTCCACCGGCCGGGGGTCGTCGTCGAACTCCTGATCGAACACGTCGGCAGTGCTGTGGGCGGGGTCGGTCGAGACGACCAGGGTTTCGAGGCCCGCCCGGGCGCATTTCAGGCCGTAGGCGCTCGACACCGTGGTCTTGCCGACACCGCCCTTGCCGCCGAAGAAGACGAAGCGCTCCATTAGAAGTGGTACTGCTCGCCCTTGCGTTCCAGCAGTGATCCCCGATTCCACATGCGCCGTTCCCACGCCTCGAACTCGTCTTCGAGATACGGCAGGAGTTCCGCCGTGTAGTACGACACCGGGCTCGGGATGCCGAAGGCGTCCGGGAAACAGGCGAGCATGAAGGTGTCCTCGATGTCTTCGGCCTCCTTCTCGATTTTCTCGTAGGCCGGGTGGCTCACCATGCCGTGATACAGTCCACGGAGCCACTCCTCGGCAGTTCGTCGGAAGGCAGCGATCCGTTCCGGGAGATCCATACGCTCACTCATCCGTCCACGCCGAAAAAACGTATCGTCGGTCGTCCGGCGCGGACGCACGTCCACGGGGTTAAGGGGATCGACCGCTCATCCTCACTCGATGTCCCGCGACGCCATCCCCGTCACCATTCTGAGCGGGAGCCTCGGCGCCGGCAAGACGACGCTCCTCAACCACCTCCTCCGCGAAGCGGGTGACCGTGATATCGCCGTCCTCGTCAACGATATGGGCGAGATCAACGTCGACGCCGACCTGGTGGGTCGAAATGCCGAGTTGGCGGTCGACGGCGGCGTGACCGAACTCTCGAACGGGTGTATCTGCTGTGAACTCCAGGACGATCTCGGAAACGCGGTCGTTCGCCTGGCCCGTGACCGCTCGTTCGATCACCTCGTCGTCGAAGCGTCGGGTATCTCCGAACCCCGACCCATCGCACGTCTGTTCACGACGGGGTCACAGGCCGCCGCCCGCTACGAGGTGTCGTCGGTCGTGACTGTCGTCGACACCAGGCAGTTCGCCGACGCCTTCGGCGACGAGGGCGTCGCGGCGCGCCGGAGCGACCCGGACGACGCGTCCCGTCCCCTCTCCGACCTGCTGGTCGAACAGGTGGAGTTCGCGAACGGTATCCTCCTGAACAAGACCGACCTCGTCACACCCGCCGAACTCGATGCCGTCGAGGAGATGGTGCGGGCGCTTCGCCCCGACGCCGACATCGTCCGGACGGAACACAGCCGCGTCGACCCGGACACGCTCTTTCGGGCGCGCTACGACCCCGCGACGGCCGACGACGCGGGATGGCGGCGGGCGCTGGACGAGGCGGCCGACGACGACCACGCCCATGGCGACGACCACGCCCATGGCGACGACCACGCTCATCCCGAAGCCGTCTACGGCGTCACTTCCTTCACCTACCGCCGTCGCCGGCCGTTCCACCCCGAACGTGTCCGTGCCCTCCTCGCCGACCTGCCGGCGTCGGTGATCCGGGCCAAAGGAACCTGCTGGATCGCCACCGGCGCCGATCTGGCCTACACGATGAGTCAGGCCGGCCCGTCGGTTCGGGTCGAGGCGACCGGCCCCTGGATCGCCAGCCTTCCCGAGTTCGAACAGGACGCCTACCGGCGCAACCGCTCGAACCTCGATTGGGACGACGAGTGGGGTGACCGCCGGATCGAACTCGTGGTTATCGGGCGGGAGATGGAGGCTGCGGCTCTGATCGACGCCCTCGACGACTGTCTGCTCACCGACGCCGAGATGGACGCCGCGTGGTCGGACTTCGCGGCTGTCTTCCCGACCACGGAGAGGGAGGAAGCCGTCGTCGTCGAACCGTCACCCGAGTGATCGGCCGCGCGGTCGGGCGCCGTTCAACACGCACACCCGGTCGATCCGGGCGAGCGCTCGAAAGTCATGTCGTCGCCACAGGACGGACACGTCGGCGGATCGTCACCCTCGACATCCAGGTCGAGCAGCCGTTCGTCGCAGTCGTGACACCAGTACGCCCCTTTGGACTCGCCACGCCCGTCGCCGCGATTCGACGCGGACGACGACGCCTGGAGCGTCTCGGTGATTGTGTCAAGCAGTCCCATAGTGGCTAGTTCGTGGCCCGACGGGTAAAGACTCGGTTGGGTGTTCGCGGTCGGCGCACGGCCGTTCTGTCGTCGGCCGCGTCCGCCGTGCCCCGGCCATCAGGTCGCTCGCTTGGCCAGGCCATCGAGCAGGCGTTCGAGTTCGCCCCGCCGTTTCCAGGCCGCCAGGCGGTCGGTCAGCGGCGACAGCGGGAGTCCGAGGCTCACGGCCGACCGCGCGGTCACGCGCGATCCCTCGTTTTCCGCCTCGACGGACAGATCCGTCGTCATCGCATCGAACGGCCCGGCCGTCCCCGCCTGCGTGTAGTGGAGGCCGTCCGGCCGTTCCTCGAACCGGAGGGTGAGTTCCAGCCCCCGAGCGCCCGCGGTGACCAACGTCGCGCCGTCGGCCTCGGTCACGTCACGAACCGTGAAACTCCCCTCGCTCTCGACGACCGTCGTGGGCGTCAGGGTGCGTTCGACCACCCGGGGCGGCGCCGACACGAACCGTGAGACTTCGACCTCGCGCATCGACCGGTCGTTCGCGTCACCGCACCAAAAGCGGGAGGGACAGCGCGACGAGTAGCGCCGCCCCCGCGAGAGCGGCGTAAAACAGCCCTCTGAGACGCCGCTCGGTCGGAATCTCCCCCCGCAGTTCGGGGCGCGCCGTGTGAACGAGACGGTAGTAGGCCACGCCGACCGCGCCCACGAAAGCGGCGGTCGGCGCGCCGAGCACTGCCGGCCCCGCCATTCCAATCGCGAGACAGTAGATCGGGCCGACGGAGAAGATGACGAGGGCGGCCATCGCCGTCACGACCAGAAAGGGGACGGCATCGACCGCGGTTCCGTCTCGATTCCGAAGTCGCATACAGGGACGTTGCGTCTCGGTGACAATATACTGCGGGCCGGTCGGCACACTCCGCTCAGAAGAGCGAGTCGGCAGTTGCGGCGCCGACGACGCTGAACACGGCGCCGACGCTGACGGCCTTGAGCGTCACTGCCACCATCCGAATGCTGATCCGGATGTCGCCCAGGCTGACCGTTCGGCCGCCGGCGGTGTCGGCCAGAAACGTCGCGGGCGCGTCGAACGCCAGTGCGAGGACGAGCACCGAGCAGTAGGACACGGAGACGAGCGAGACGAAGCGAAGCGGGACGCCGCCGACCTCCGTCTCTGCCTCCGGATCGCGATCATCGGCCTTGTAGAGTGCGCCGTATCCGATCCCGAGGACGATGCCGAGGGTCATCAGCGTCTGCACCCACGACATGTGCGCGGCCAGTGTCCACACTTCCTCCGTGACGACGAACGGTCCCGCCAGCAGAAACCCGCCCACGATCTGTTGGGCGGTGTCGGCCAGCCTGAACCGGCGGCTCGCTCCGACCATTGCCGGGTGCTGACACTCCCGAGAGGTAAAGGCGTGGGCTTCGCCTCCCGAACCCTTCCGTTTCGTCTTCACGATCCTACCTGTTCGAGTGGCGACCGGTTCGGGAAACCGTTTTGCCCGCGCCCGGCGCATCGGGTGGCGTGTCCCTCGACCGCCGGTACGTCCTGGGTGGGCTGTTCGCCCTGTTGGCGCTCGTGGCCGCGGCGCTCCTCGCGGACGTGCTCGCCACGGTCTTTTTCGCCGTCACGGTCGTCTCCCTGCTCTCCCCGCTCCGCGAAGAACTGACCCGGCGCGGGTTCTCGCACTGGTGGGCCAGCTTCGTCGCGACGGCCATGGCCGCCCTCGCCGTCGTCGTCCTCGCGCTTCCCCTGGTCGTCGTCGTGGTCGGTCGTCTCGACGCCATCGTCGCCTTCCTCTCGACGCTCCCGTCCGAACTCGCGTTCGACCTCTACGGTTTCACCGCGACGATCACGCTCACCCAGGCCCGGTCGGCGGCGGTCGAGTTCGGCCGACAACTCGCCCGCTCGTTCGCCCTCGTCGTCCCCGTCCTCGCACTCAAGCTGACGGTGTTCGTGATGGTCGTCTTCGCCTTGCTCTCCCGGACGGCCGACGTCCATCGGGCCTCCATCGCCGTCGTCCCGCCCGCGTACCGCGACGTAGCGCGGTCGCTCGGCCGGCGCACCCGCGCCACTCTCTTCGGAATCTACGTCCTCCAGGCGGCGACCGCCGCGGGCACCTTTCTGGTCGCGCTGGCCGTCTTCGCCCTGCTCGGCTACCCCTACTTCCTCACGCTGGCCGTTCTCGCTGCCCTCCTCCAGTTCCTGCCCGTGGTCGGCCCGTCGGTGTTGCTCGCCCTCCTCGCCCTCGTGCACGTCGTGGTCGGCGAGCCCACCCGGGCGCTTTTCGTCGTCGTCGTCGGGGGCGTCTTCGTCGCGTGGCTCCCCGACGTGGTGATCCGCCCCCGTCTCGCTCGCGAGACGGCCGACCTCCCCGGAAGCCTCTATTTCGTGGGCTTCGTCGGCGGTCTCCTGACGCTCGGCGCCATCGGCGTCATCGCGGGGCCGCTGGTCGTCGCGCTCGCCGTCGAGGCCGGTCAGCTCCTCGCGACCGAACTCGACGACGCGCCCGTCGGGGAGGGCTGACGATCAGTCCCCGGCGCCCTGTTCCAGTGGGCCGCCCCGCTCGTTCCACTCCGTGAGGCTCCCCTCGTAGAACTCGACGTCCTCGTAGTTCAGATGTCGGAGAACGACGTACGTGTGGCTGATCCGCCGGGCGGTGTTGCAGTAGAGGACGATCCGACGGTCGGGCGTAATCCCCCGGTCGGTCAGCAGCGACTCCAGTTCCGCGTCGGGTTTCAGCCCCCGCGTCTCCTCGTCGACCAGTTCGCGCCAGTCGAGTTGCACCGCGCCCGGGAGATGGCCCTCCTCGTACTCCCAGGCCTCCCGCGTGTCGACGATGACCGCATCGGAGTCGAGGGCGTCCCGCACTGTCTCGAAGTCGACCAGGGGTGACGCCGTCGGCTCCTGCACCTCGTAGGTCGCGGGCGGCGCCTCGGGTTCCGCAGTCGTCGTCTCGTGGGTGCGGCTCCAGGCGCTGAAGTCGCCGTTCAGGAGGTGGAGGTCACGGTGGCCGTACAGAAGGGCTGTGACGAGAAAGCGCGCGGCGAACACGCCGTGTTCGTCGTCGTAGGCGACCAGTCGGTCGTCCGTCGAGATGCCCGCCTCCTCCATCAGCTCCGTCCACCGCTCCCGGCCGGGGAGCATCCCCTCGTCGCCCTCGCGACTCCGGAAGGTGTCGAAGGGTACGTTGACCGCGCCGGGCACGTGGCCGATGCCGTCGAACTCCCAGGCGTCGCGCACGTCCACCACCCGCGCCTCGTCGCGGTTGGCCGCGAGCCAGTCGATAGACACGACGATGTCGTCCATAGCCGAGCGTACAGTCCCTGCGGGTTTAGAAACGACGTTTCACGCCGCCGTCGCATTTGGAGACAATATTTGCCGACTCCTCCGCACCACGCCCCGGTTCACTCCAACGAGTCGCCCTCCGTGACGGTTCGCCCGGCGAATAAGCGGCAACATTATCCTGTTCGGTGGAGGAATGGCCGTGTCTGCCGTTGGTGGGAGCATTATAGGGTAGGGCGTCATAGGAGGGAATGCCATGTCAGACTCAGCGTACGCGAAAGACGTTCTCGTTTCGGCGGACTGGGTGGAAGACCACCTCGACGATTTCCAGAGCGACGATGCGGACTATCGACTCGTGGAAGTCGACGTGGACACGGAGGCCTACGACGAGGGCCACGCTCCGGGCGCTATCGGCTTCAACTGGGAGACGCAGCTGCAGGATCAGGTCACGCGGGACATCCTCTCGAAGGAGGAGTTCGAGGAGCTACTCGGGGGTCACGGTATCTCTGACGATTCCACCGTGGTGCTGTACGGTGACAACTCCAACTGGTTTGCCGCCTACACCTACTGGCAGTTCACGTACTACGGCCACGACGACGTGCGCCTGATGGACGGCGGCCGCGACTACTGGCTCGAAAACGACTACCCGCTCACCGAGGACGTTCCGGAGTTCCCGCCGGTCGAGTACGAGGCGTCCGGCCCGCGCGAGAGCATCCGTGCCTACCGCGAGGACGTGGAGAACGCCATCGACCGCGGTCTGCCCCTCGTGGACGTGCGCTCGCCCGAGGAGTTCCGTGGCGAAATCCTCGCTCCCCCGGGACTCCAGGAGACCGCCCAGCGCGGCGGCCACATCCCCGGCGCGAAGAACATCTCGTGGGCCGCGGTGACGAACGACGACGGCACGTTCAAGTCCCGTGAGGAGATCCAGGATCTCTACGCCGAGGAAGGTATCGACGGCGACGAGACGACCGTCGCCTACTGCCGCATCGGCGAGCGGTCGTCGGTCGCTTGGTTCGCGCTCCACGAACTGCTCGGCTACGACGACGCGATCAACTACGACGGCTCCTGGACCGAGTGGGGCAACCTCGTTGGCGCCCCGATTGAGACGGGCGAGGCCGACGAGTAGTCGGTCTCGAAGCGGAGCGGGGAGGAACGACCCGCGAGACGGGCGAGGCCGACGAGTAGTCGGTCGCCCCGACGAACCGATCCACCGAGCGCGGGAGCGATCCGCCGTCGAACGACGCCGTCGCCGAGTCGTCGGGATTCCGTGTCCCCAGGAGTTCATCGACCCGGCGCACCTCGTCGTCGATGGGGCTGAGGTCGAGTCCCGGCACCGCGTCCCCGCCGTCCTCGTCGCGGTGGGTGTCGCAGAGCCAAGACCGTTACGGCCGCCGAGCCCCGTCAGGAGTCCACCGGCAGCCCGGAGGACGGCTCGTCCTGTTCGGCGGCGCATGCGCCCGGTTCTCGCCGCGCCGCCAAGCGTCTTGCGTGGGGAGCGTCGGCGCTCGCGACGCTGGCGATGCATACAAACGACGGGCTATCGTACCGCGGAATATGGACGGTACGACGCTCGTCGACACGCTGACCGACGACCTGGAGACGGAGCTATCCCGACTCGGCTCCTCGAAGTGGCTGTACGCCCTGACCGACGGCGAGATGAGCGGCGACACGGTTCGCGCCGCTGCGGTCGCCGACGCCGTCGCAGTCGCCGACCGCTACGAGGCGTGGGCCGGCGACAGCGACGACGCCGACGCCGCGGCGCTGTTCGCGGCGCTCGCGACCGAGGCCGAGGATCGGCTGGCAACTATCGACGCCGACGCCGACGCCGCGGCTACCGAGCGCGAGACCCACGCCGCGCTCGCGGATCTGGACGACACCGTCGAACGCGTCGGTGGGGCGCTCGGTCACTCGCTCGTCCTCGACCGCACCGCGGGTCAGATGGTCGGCTTCTTCGTCGGCGACGCCGACCCCACGACGGCGAACACCTTCCGTGACGTTCGGGACGGCATCGACGACGCCCGCGACCGCATCGTCGACACCCTCGACGAGATCTGTGCCTCCGACGACGACTGGTCACGCGCCCGCACCGCCGCCGAGGAAGTGATCGAGGCGGCCTACGACGACTACGTCGAGACGCTGGAGTCGATGGGCGTCAAACCGAAAAACGTCTGCTGAGACCGGGATCCCTCGCCGTGTTCCGGTGTGGGCGTCCCGCTTTCGCACTCGCCCCGAGAACGATTTTCGTTCGTCCGGGTCGCGCATCTCCACCCGAAACGAGGGGGTTCGTGGGCCGTTCCCACGCCCCGTGCTACACCCCTTCCACGGTTTCGCGGTAGGCGCGGATGGCCGCCATCGCCGCGTCGATATGCTCGCCTGCCTCGTCACCGGTCGCCGACTTGAGTTCCCGGAGCGCGTTGGTGTGGCGCGCGAGACGGCCGTGATCCGCGCCCGTCTCCGCCAGTTCCGACAGCTGTTCGGCCTGGGTTTCGAGCCGGTTCCGTTCGTCGCCGTCGACCAGTTCGGCCGCGGCGCGTAGCTCTTCGCCCGCCCGCTGGAGTTGTTCGATTGCCATGCGCGACGCTACGCTCGCCGGGGACAAGTTCCTATCCCCACCTGTATCTTCTCCTTACACTTTCGACTCCCCTCGAAACGCCCGCGGATGGTGCCGCCTCCACCCACCGGCCGCTGTTGGTGTCCGGTCTCGTCCTCGCGACCCGCCGTTGTTCGTCACCGACCTCACCGCGCCGGCGACGCTCGCGCTCTCCGTCACGAGGCCTCGGTTGCGGTGAGGCGAGCGACCCAAGTAGTCCCGGTGCCAACGGGTATCCGTGACTGACGGCCCGCTCCAGCCGGATCGCCCCGACGCCGAGCGCCCGTTTCGGGTGGACGCCCCGTTCGACCCCGCGGGCGACCAGCCCGACGCCATCGAGCAACTCGTCGCCGGCTACGAGGCCGGGATGGACAGACAGACCCTCCTCGGCGTCACGGGCTCCGGCAAGACCAACACCGTCTCGTGGGTGATCGAGGAGCTCCAGCAACCGACGCTCGTCATCGCCCACAACAAGACCCTCGCCGCACAGCTTTACGAGGAGTTTCGCAACCTGTTTCCCGACAACGCGGTCGAGTATTTCGTCTCCTACTACGACTACTACCAGCCCGAGGCGTACGTCGAACAGACGGACACGTTCATCGACAAGGACGCCTCGATCAACGACGAAATCGACCGCCTGCGCCACTCCGCGACCCGGTCGCTGCTGACCCGCGAGGACGTGATCGTCGTCGCCTCCGTCTCGGCCATCTACGGCCTCGGTGATCCCGCCAACTACGTCGACATGGCGCTCCGCCTCGAAGCGGGCCAGGAGATCGACCGCGACGACCTGCTGGCCCGCTTGGTCGACCTCAACTACGACCGCAACGATGTGGATTTCACGCAGGGCACCTTCCGCGTGCGCGGCGACACCGTCGAGGTGTTCCCCATGTACGGCCGATACGCCGTCCGGGTGGAGTTCTGGGGTGACGAAATCGACCGCCTGACGAAACTCGATCCGCTGGAAGGCGAGGTGAAGAGCCGCGAACCCGCTGCCCTGATCCACCCCGCGGAACACTACTCCATCCCCGAGGAGCGCCTGGAGGGGGCCATCGAGGAGATCGAGGAGCTGATGGATGATCGCGTGCGCTACTTCGAGCGCCAGGGCGACCTCGTCGCAGCCCAGCGGATCGAGGAACGCACTACCTTCGACATCGAGATGTTGCGGGAGACGGGGTACTGCTCGGGCATCGAGAACTACTCCGTCCACCTCTCCGACCGGGAGTCGGGCGAGGCGCCGTACACACTGCTCGATTACTTCCCCGACGACTTCCTGACGGTCATCGACGAGTCCCACCAGACCCTGCCCCAGATCAGGGGGCAGTACGAGGGCGACAAGTCGCGCAAGGACTCGCTGGTCGAGAACGGCTTCCGCCTTCCCACGGCCTACGACAACCGCCCGCTCACGTTCGAGGAGTTCGAGGAGAAGACCGGGCGCACGCTGTACGTCTCGGCGACGCCGGGCGAGTACGAGCGCGAACACTCCGATCAGGTGGTCGAACAGATCGTTCGCCCCACCTACCTCGTCGACCCGGCAGTCGAGGTGGCGTCGGCCACCGGCCAGGTCGACGACCTGCTGGATCGGATCGACGATCGCATCGACCGGGGGTCGTCGGAGACGACCGCCGACGGCGACAAGGCCGCCGGAGAACGCGTCCTCGTCACGACGCTCACCAAGCGCATGGCGGAGGATCTCACGGAGTACCTGTCGGAGGCCGGCGTCGCCGTCGAGTATATGCACGACGAGACGGACACGCTGGAGCGCCACGAACTCATCCGGGGGCTCCGACTCGGCGAGTTCGACGTGCTCGTCGGGATCAACCTCCTCCGGGAGGGACTGGACATCCCGGAGGTGTCGCTCGTCGCCATCCTCGACGCCGACCAGGAGGGCTTTCTCCGCTCGGAGACGACGCTCGTCCAGACGATGGGGAGAGCGGCGAGAAACGTCAACGGCGAGGTAGTGCTGTACGCCGACGAAGTGACCGACGCCATGCAGTCCGCTATCGACGAGACTCGCCGTCGCCGCCACATCCAACAGCAGTTCAACGAGGAACACGGGCACGAACCGACGACCATCGAGAAGGCCGTCGGCGAGACGAACCTGCCGGGGAGCGAGACGGACACCTCGGGCGTCACCGGCGACGGCCCCGAAAGCGAGGACGAGGCCCGCGCCCGGATCGAGGCGCTCGAAGAGCGGATGCAAGCCGCCGCCGACAACCTGGAGTTCGAACTCGCGGCCGACATCCGTGACCGTATCCGCGAACTCCGCCAGGAGTTCGACGTCGACGACGCCGACGACGGCATCGCTCCCGAAGTCGACACCGAGTTCTGAGCGACCGCACGGCGGGTTCCCCTCCCATCCGTCGCCCCTGTCGTGCCATGATAACGCTCACCAATGTTTATTACCTGGGGGGTTCCAAACTACGGGTGTCACCGATGAGCCACGAAACCGATCCCCCCCGCCTTCGTGGTGACGGCCGACCGAATCCCAAAGGTTCGGAGTCGCACAGTCTCCTCGGCCGTCTCGCAGCCCATCTCGCCGAGTGGCCGCGACGCTATATCGACATGCGGGTCGAAGCGCTCGATCCGGATCGCTGAGGCAGTCGCCGTCTCAGGCCACGATTCCCCGTCAACTCCGGTTTCACCGGTTCTCACGATACGTTCTGCCGATGGGGACGCCCCCATCGTCCGCTCCCGTTACCCCAGTCCCGCGGCCATGAGGAACAGCGCAATCGAGATGATCCCGAACAGGAGGGCGACGAACCGCTTGATCGTCGTCGTGCTGAGCGAGTTGGAGACGTACGGCGCGATCTGGCCGCCCGTGACCGTCGCCGGCACGGTGAACACGACCATGTTCCAGGGCGTCGAGGCGAGACTGAGCGAGTGGCCGCCGACGAGGCCGCCGCCGAACACGTGGACGAGGGAGGCCAGAATCGCCGTCAGTGCGACGACGATGTGGTTCGTCCCGATAGCCACGCGAACGGGCACCTTCGTGCCGAGCATCGAGATGATGCCCAGTTCGCCGACGCCGAAGCCAGCGAGACCCTGGAAGGTGCCGCCGATGCTGTAGTTGGCGGCCCGGCGCAGGTAGCCGCCGCGGGTGTAGGTGTAGTCGTCGCCCTCGCGGTCGACGCGCGTGACCGTCCCGTCCTCGGCGGTGTCGACGCCCGCCGGTCCGAGTTTGTTGCTGTCGTCCGGGAGGTCGGCGGCCGTCCCCCCGTCGACGGCGGCCTCGGCGTCGCTCTCGCTCCCGCTGTGATCCAGGTTGGTCTCGAACAGGAGGTACGCGGCCGCCAGGAGCGCGATACCCAGCAGGGCGTGGAAGACGGGTTCGGGGATAATAAACGACAGTAAGGCCCCGCCGACGACGAACGGGATCGACCCCCCGACGAGCGTGAGCGCTAGCCGACGATCAACCAGACCGTACTGGACGAATGCCACCGACGAACTGGAGAGGCCGAACGCCTCGCTGATGAGGCCGACCTTCACGAGCGTCTCGGGTTCGAGCGGATGGGCGAACAGCGGGAAGACGAAGATGAGAAACGGGACGAACAGCGCCGATCCGCTGATCCCAACCATGTTCACGATAGTCGCCCCAACGAGGAACACCGGGAACAACCACCAGTACTCCAGCCAGTACTCCGTGCTGGCGTCGCCCGGCGTTGGTGCCGCGAAGAACACGGCAGCGATGAAGACGACCGGCGCCGTGAAGACGAAGATATGCTGGTGTTTCAGGAACGACTTTTGGATGCGGTCGTAGGACGGAGAACTCATTAGCAGTTCGATATCAGTAGGCGTCGGCGCTTGCGGCCGCTCGCACTCGACTCTGCGACGCGAGGCCGAAATTCGGGTCGTTCGTCCGCCCACACATCGTTCGACGCGGCCGCCGGCCGGAGCCGTCCTTCAGGCGGAATGTCGTCCCGTCCTCCCGGTGGCTCACTCGATTACCCTCCCATCCCGGGATGTCTCGATCCCTCCAGAGTGCAACACACCTTCGACCGTGTCACGACTCATTCTCGGCCGCCCGTAGCATGGTGTCCGAAAAAAACCTTGAGGTTCGCAATCGCCGTGCGGGTCGGCACCATACGTCCAGTCGTCGAGACAGCCTGGAGTTCACTTCTCGGTCCGCTCTTGGGT
Source organism: Haloplanus sp. (assembly GCA_042216725.1). GTDB lineage: Archaea > Halobacteriota > Halobacteria > Halobacteriales > Haloferacaceae > Haloplanus. The sequence goes on along the minus strand of JBDGTP010000020.1, from coordinate 44 downwards.
AGAGGATTGTTGGTCAGATCTCAGCAGTAGCTTGAAGTCACAGC
>JBDGTP010000058.1:0-19134 GCA_042216725.1 Haloplanus sp. | reverse complement strand
CTCCTTCGGTTTCACGAAGCGGTCCGTCGCCGTCTCCTGATTAAACGCAGGCGAACAAACAAACACCGGGTTACAGTGGAACCCAGCGCATTCCTGCGGTTTCGAGATAGCGAGTGTTTAGCGGAGCGTAGAAGCCGTGTCGTGTCCGCCTCTGGTGGCCGATTTCAGTGCCAAAGCGAATAGCTGGCGTGCCGCTTCCGTCTACTCGGACACGCGATAAACAGGCCTCAGTAGGCCTCCCTTCCATCCCTACGGCATCGCCCCCACTTGCACAAGCCGGACGACCGCGAAAGCGAGTGTTTGGGAAGTGTTTATCTGCGGTTCTTTGCAGGGTGGACGCTTCTAAGTACGATTGCTTTATCGCCAGACTGCGAGGCTATTGGCACATAGGGCCTACATAGAAATCGTCCGTAATGCGATCCATCACACCACCTTGTACTGGTCGGTCGTCGGGCTGTACACGTCGCCTTTCCGGCGCAACTGCTCGATCTGATCCATCACCTTGCCCTCCTCGATGCCCTCCGTGGCCGCCCGCTCGACGATGGCATCGAGCGGTGCACCCGCCTCGCCCTCGTACTCGGCGTCGACCGTCTCGATCACGTCCTTGATGCTCTTGATGCGGTCGCGCTGGCTCTTCGAGGTGCCCGTCTCGATCACGTCGGCGTCGAACTCGCCCGTCTCGGGGTCGACGCCGATGTCCTGCAGGCAGGAGCGGACGATATCGATCACCCGCTCGGCGTCGTCGCGCTCGACCGTATCCGAGAGCCGCACCCGGGCGCTCGCCTCCGCGAGGCGTACCAGCGCCTCCAGTTTCCGGGCGGTCACGGGCACGGGGGCGTCCTCCTCGGCCCCCTTCGCGCGCAGGTCGACGTAGAACTCGCGGATAGCCGCCTTCGCCTCGTCGCTCATCGTCGGATAACAGCTCCGCTTGGCGTACGCGATGTACTTTCGCAGGAGGTCGGGGTCGATGGCGGGTTCGACCGTCTCCGTGACCGACTCGACCTCCTCGCGGCTGTAGTCGGGGTTCGCCACCTCCGTCCGCTGGGTGTTCAACTCCCCCGCGTAGTTCGTCCGGAGGATGTGTTCGGCGAGGGCGGCGTCCTCCTCCGGGTCGGGCTGATCCGTGACGGTGAAGATCAGGTCGAACCGCGAGATCAGTGCAGGTTCGAGGTCGATCTGTTCGCCGATGGGTTCGTACTGGTCGAACCGGCCGTACTTCGGGTTCGCGGCGCCCAGGAGCGAACACCGGGACTTGAGAGTGGCGTTGATCCCGGCCTTGGAGATGCTGATCTCCTGTTGTTCGAGGGCTTGGTGCATTGCCGACCGGTCTTCCGACCGCATTTTGTCCAGTTCGTCCACGGCCGCGATACCCTGGTCGGCGAGGACGAGCGCCCCGGCTTCGAGGCTCCACTGCTGTCCCTCGCCGAAGTCGTCGCGCACCGCGGCGGCGGTGAGGCCGGCCGAACTGGAGCCCTTCCCGGAGGTGTAGATGGAGCGCGGCGCGATATTCCGGATATATGATAAGAGCTGGCTCTTGCCGGTTCCCGGATCACCGATCAAGAGCATGTGGAGGTCGCCCCGAATCCGCGAGCCGTCGGGGAGTTCCTTCGTCACGCCCGAGAACAGTTGGAGGATCATCGCGAGTTTCTCCTCGTCGTAGCCGTAGATGGAGGGGGCGACGGAGGCGACCATCTCCTCGTAGATGTCGGGGTGATTCGACAGTTCGATGATGTCCTTCTTGTCCGCTTCGCTGATCTCCATCTCCTCGAACTGTTCGTCCTCGATTTCGACGCTGACGCCGTCCATATAGAGGTCGAACAGCTGTGATTTCTCGTTGCCGTCCGTCACCTGGTCGATGTGGAGAACGCCCGTGACGGTGACGTGGTCGCCGGCGGTCACCTCGCCGGTGATATCGTCCTCGATGTCGATGTCGATGCTCTGGGGCGTCTCTCCCCCGCGCAGGCCCTCCGGGGACTCCTGGACGCGGAGTTTCTGTGAGTCGACGAACTCGGACTGGTCGTAGTTGACCCGGAACGGCCCCTGCCGTTCACACCCCTGGCACTCGTGGGGTTCCTGGAACCCGCCGTCGGTCTGTGGGATGTACGTCATCGTCCCACACCGCTGGCACTCGAAGGCGGCCTCGACGATTTTCGGGCGCACGTCGGTCGCCTTGCGGATGATTCCCGAGACGGCGATCAGTCGGCCGACGTGGTTGTCGTGGACGCGGATCGACCGGATGTCGACGGTGCCGGGGAGGTTCCGCAGGCGGACGTGGGCCTGGCCGAGCGACACGTCCGCGGGCAGGTCGTACACGCGGAGGGCTTCCTCGGCGAACTCGCCGATCTGATCGGGCTGAGAGAGGTAGTCCTCCGCGAGGTCGGGATCGAAGTTGTAGAGGTCGTCGTAGTCGATGTGGAGGGAGCGCTGTTCGTTGGGATACCGCTGTGCGAGTCGGCCGATCTCGTCGCGGTAGTAGTTCCGGTAGAACCGGAGGAACCGGTCGACCAGATCCTTGTTGGGCGACGAAGCCATTACACCTCCCTTGCTCGGGATGACCTAAGAGTCTTCGTTCGTCCCGGCTCTCCGGCTCAGAAGGAGACGTTCGTCTCGATGTCCTCGGTCGCCTCTCCGAGGCCGTCCTCGCGGGAGTCGCTCGCGAGGCGACCGGTGAGGTCGTCGTCCGTCAGGAGTTCGGCGAAGGCGTCGCGGAAGCGGTCGTTGGCGCGGGTCGCCTCGCGTTCGGCTTCGACGACCCGCCGGGCGCGCGCCACGGTCTCGGCGTCGCAGTCCAGGTCGGCGGCGACGGGTTCCTCGTCGGCGTCGATCCGCGCCCGGATCGTTTCGAACGCGTCGGTGTCGCGGTCGGCCTCGCGCACGAGGTGGAGATCCAGTCGCGCCTGCACCACCGTCTCGGCATCGACATCCAGTTCCTCGGCGAGTTCCTCGTCGTCCCTTCCGTCGTAGAACCCGCGGATCAGCCGGACGGACGCTCCCGTGTCGAGGTCGGTTTCGAACTCGTACCGTTCGCGCATGGTCGTGACGAGTTCTCGAAGGCGTGCGTCGACCCGTTCGGGGTCGTCGGTGTCGGCGAGGGAACCGCGGCTCTCCGTCCGGTGCTCCGTGACCGCCTCCTCGCCGGTCGCATCGAGGAAGATGTCGCGTAGCTCCGCGGTCTTCTCGTCCATATTACAGGAACTCCGCTCTCGCACAAAAACCCATCGGCAACCCTCTCGTCAACCCTCATCTACTAAGTGGTTTACGAGAGAGGGGTCGGTATGACGACGGCAACGGATTCGGTCGACCTGGTCGGCGACGAGGTGACGGGCAACGTCGCCCGCGCAGTGCTGTTCGCGGCGGCGACCAGCGCTACCGCACCGGTCGATATGGTGCATCCGCTCGCACCGAACGTCCCGATCACGCTCCAGACGCTCTGGGTGTATCTCGCGGGAATCGTCCTCGGGCCGGTGTGGGCGGGGGTCGCCTTCACCCTCTACCTGCTCGCGGGGCTGATCGGTCTGCCCGTGTTCGCGGGCGGTAACGCCGGACTCGGCGTGTTGCTCGGGCCGACGGGCGGGTTCCTCTTTGGATTCCCGCTCGCGGCGATGACAATCGGCGCCGTCGCCCACGGCACCGACGGCCTGACGGCACCCGACGCCATTCCGATGTCACGGATCGTGGCCGCGCTGATCGCGGGGACTGCCATCGTCTACGTCGCCGGCGCGATTGGCTACGCGCTCGTGCAGGCCATCGGCCTCGTGGCCGCCGTCTCCGCCGTCGTCGTCCCCTTCCTCCCGGTGGCCGGGCTGAAAGTCGCGGCGACGGTCGCCATCGTCCGGAGCGACGCTATCGTCGCCCGATGACGATCACCGTCGAGGACTACACCTACCGCTACGGGGCGGCCACGGCCGTTGACGGCGTCTCCCTCTCGGTCGCCGACGGGGAGTGTCTCGTCCTCGCCGGCCCGAACGGTTCCGGAAAGACCACGCTCGTTCGGGGCTTCAACGGGTTGCTGACACCGGACGAGGGGTCAGTGTGCGTGAACGGGCGTTCCGTCGACGCCGATCCGGTCGCCGCGCGGTCGAGCGTCGGCATGGTGTTTCAAGATCCCCGGGACGGCTTCGTCGCCGCCACCGTCGGCGCCGACGTGGCCTTCGGCCCCGAGAACCTCGGCCTCGCGCGGGCGGAAATCGACCGCCGGGTCGCCGACGCTCTCGATGCCGTCCGGATGCGTGGCCGCGAGGACGACCGGATCGACGAACTCTCGGGGGGCGAGCGCGAACGCGTCGCCATCGCTGGCGCCCTGGCGATGGAACCCGACCACCTCGTCCTCGACGAACCCTTTACCGGCCTCGACTGGGCGGCCCGCCAGTCCGTCCTGGAGCGGCTGGAGCTGCTCGGCGCGGCTGACGTGAGCATCGTCGTCGTCACCCACGACCTGCGGGATCTGACCGCCCTCGCGGATCGGACGGTCGTCCTCTCGGACGGACGAATCGCGCTCGACGTCGCCGACCCGTCGCCCGAGGCGCTGACCGACCTCGGCGTTCGCCCCCCATGATCACGTACGCCGCGGGCGACACCCCCATCCACCGCCTCGACCCGCGGACGAAGCTGTTCGTCCAGGCTGCCGTCGCCGTCGCCGCCTTCGCCCACACCACGCCCCGGGGACTGGTCGTCCTCTCGGCGCTCGTCCTCGGTATCTGTCGTCTGGCCGCGACGCCCGTCCTGTCGAGTCTGCGTTCCTACCGGGCGTTCCTCCCCTTCCTCGTCGCTGGCCCACTGGTCGAAGGGGCGACGCTCGGGGCGCCGTGGTTCGTCCCCGCCGACGCCGTCACGCCTGCCCTGGCGAGCTACCGGGTGCTCCTCCTGCTCCTCGTCTCGACGGCGTACATCCGCACGACGCGCGTCCGTGAGTCCCGGGCCGCCATCCAGCGACTCGTCCCCGGGCGCCCGGGCGTCGTTCTCGGTGCGGGCGTCGGGTTCGTCCTCCGGTTTCTCCCCCTCCTGCGCGACGACCTCTCGACGATCCGGGCGGCGGTGGACGCCCGACTCGGGTCGGAGCGGTCGCTCCACGAGCGGATTCGACTCGTGGGTGTCACCGGGCTCCGACGGGTGTTCCTCCGCGCCGACCGGTTCGCGCTCGCGCTCCAGGCCCGCTGTTTCGCCTGGAATCCGACGTTGCCACGTCTCACGCCGACGTGGCGGGACGTGCCCGCGGGTGTCGTCGGCGTCGCGTTGCTCGTCTGGGCGGTCGTCTGATCGCGAGGAGTCCCGTCGACCGGAACGGTTTATGATCCCGCGGTACAGCGCCAACCATGAGCCCAGATTCGGAACGGACGTACGGTGTCGTCGTCGTCGGTGGCGGCGTCGCCGGACTGTCGGCCGCCACGTTCACGGCCCGGCACGACCTCGACACACTCGTCGTCGACGCTGGCGACTCTATCCTGCGCCGGAACGCCCACCTCGAGAACTTCCCGGGCTTTCCGGCCGGTGTCAACGCCCGCCTCCTCCTCGACATGCTGGCCGAACAGGCGGAACGGGCCGGCTGCGAACGCCGGGAGGGCGAGGTGACCCGCGTCGAACCAACACCCGACGGGTTCGCCGTCGAGACGACGGACGGCCGCGTCCACGCCGCGTCCGTCGTGGCGGCGACGAAGAACACCACCGACTACCTCGAGGATATCGACGGCCTCGGACTCGTCGACCGCGGCAAGACGTTCGTCGACACCGACGAGCGGGGTCGGACGGGAGTCGACGGGCTGTACGCGGCCGGCCGCCTCGCGGAGAAACCACACCAGGCCGTCGTGTGCGCCGGCCACGGCGCGGAAGTCGCCGTGACCCTCCTCGAGGACGCCGACCGGCCGTTCTACCACGACTGGGTCGCCCCCGGGGGCTACTTCACCGACCGCGGCCGCGACATCCCGCCCGGCTGTGAGGAGATCGACGACCGGGAACGGCGGCGGCGGGAGGACGAGTCGCGGGACGTGATCCGGGAGTACGTCGCCGAACCCCACCCCGACGAACAGGTCACCCACCCAAGCCTCCGAGACGAGTAGGCGACGGGGATGTCCCGTGTCGCTCGAACGGTGGGCGCTCCGTGACAACCTTTAACCCCCACCTGGGCCGCCCACTACGTATGACAGTCCTCCAAACCGTCACGCGGGAGACGTTCTGGACTATCGGCCCCGTGGGCGAGGCCGCCTTCTACTACCTCGCGGCCGTCGCCATCCTCGTCTTTCTGTACGGCGTCTACGAGCGACTCGTGCGGTACGCGTCGGCGCCGGCCGACCCCTTCGACCGCCTCGACGACCTCGGGGATCGCATCGGTCACGCGACGCGCCTCCTCCTCTCCAACGAGGCGCAGTTCGACCGCGACACCTACGCCGGCGTCATGCACACGTTCGTCGTCTGGGGCTTTCTCACCCTGCTCATCGGGACGACCATCCTCGCTATCGACATGGATCTCTGGACGAAACTTCTGGGTCGGGACTCCTTTTTCGTCGGCGATTTCTACCTGTCGTACTCGCTGGTGATGGACGCACTCGGTCTCCTCTTCGTCGTCGGCATCGGCATGGCGCTCTGGCGACGCTACGGCGTTCGCGACCCGCGTCTGTGGGGGAAACACACCGACCTGGAGGACGACGCTTTCGTCTGGACGCTCTTCGCCCTCGGCGTCGGCGGCTACGTCGTCGAGGGTCTCCGCATCCTCGGCACCGGCTTCCCCGGCTTCGAGACGGTGAGTTTCGTCGGCTACGCCCTCGCCCTCGTCGGCCGAACCGCCGGCATCTCGCCCGGAACGGCCGAAGCCGTCTACGCCGTCGCCTGGTGGAGTCACTCCCTGCTCGCTCTCGGGTTCGTCGCCACGATCCCCTACGCCAAACCCGTCCACATGCTCACGTCGCTGGCGAACGTCGTCACCCGCGACGAGAAAGCCGGCACGCGGTTGCCGGGCGTTCCCGCCGACCTGCCGCCGGACGAAATCGGCACCGGCTCCGTCGACGACTTCACCTGGCGCGAACGCCTCGACCAGGACGCCTGCACCACCTGCGGCCGGTGTTCGTCGGTCTGCCCCGCCAACGACGTCGGGCGGAATCTCGACCCGCGGGACGTGATTCTCGACCTGAAGGCCTACCGCGAGGAGCGGGCGGCCGGGGAGGCCGAGGCGGTTCCCATCGTCGGGTCGGGCGGCGAGAGCGTCGTCGCCGCCGAGTCGATGGACGCCTGTCTCTCCTGTATGGCCTGCATGGACGCCTGTCCCGTCGACATCGAACACGTCAAGCAGTTCACGGGGATGAACCGCCGACTCACGGAGTCGGGGGAGATGGACGCCAACGTTCAGGACGCGATGATGAACGTCTTCCAGCAGGGCAACGTCTTCGGCGACCCCGACCGCAAGCGTCCCGACTGGACCGACGAACTCGACTTCGAGGTGCCCGACGCCCGCGACGAACCCGTCGACCTGCTGTGGTACGTCGGCGACTACCCCTCCTACGACGACCGCAACAAGCGGGTCGCGCAGTCGCTCGCCCGCCTCTTCGAGGCCGCGGGCGTCTCCTACGGCATCCTCTACGAGGACGAACAGCACGACGGCAACGACGTCCGCCGCGTCGGCGAGGAGGGCCTCTACGAGATGCTCGTCGAGGACAACGCCGCCGCCTTCGACGCCTGCGAGTTCGACGAACTCGTCTGCACCGATCCGCACAGCTACAACACGTTCACCCACGAGTACCCCGAGATGGCCGAGGACTTCGACTACCCCGTCTCCCACTACACCGAGGTGGTCGAACGCCTGGTCGGTGACGGTCGTCTCCCCCTCTCGTCCACCCTCGACTACGTCGTCACGTACCACGACCCCTGTCATCTCGGGCGGATGAACGACGTGTACGAGGCGCCCCGTGACCTCGTGCGCGCCACGGGCGCGACGCTCGCCGAGATGCCGCGCAATCGGTCGAACTCCTTTTGCTGTGGCGGCGGCGGGGGCGGCGTCTGGACGGAAGTCGAGGAGGAGATGAAGCCGAGCGAGGAACGCCTCCGCGAAGCGGTGGAGGACACCGACGACGCCGTCGAGAAGTTCGTCGTCGCCTGCCCCATGTGTACGACCATGTTCGAGGACGGCCGCAAGACCGGCGACTACGAGGACGCCATCGAAATCGTCGACCTGACCGAACTGCTGGTGGAGGCGATGGACGCGGGCACGAGCGGCGTCGACGGCGCGGACGGGCGGGCGGGCGCGACGGCGGACTGAGCCGGGGTCGTCGGCGCCGCGGTTCCCCTCACTGCCGGTCGTCGGCATCGGTGCCGCGGTTCCTCGACGCGTCGAACAGTCCGAACGCCGACGAGCCGAGCGGCGTGCGCTTCCGGCCGACGAGCAGGCCGAGGACGAGGGCGACGGTCGTGACGGCGAGCAGCGCCGCCAGCAGGCCGAATCCGGCCGTCCACCCCGCCGCGTCGGCGACACCGCTCACCACCGCCGGGCCGAGGGCGCCGACGAGGAGGTAGCCCGTGCGGACGAGGCCGAACCCGACCCCGCGTTCGGTGTCGGCGAGGGCGTCGACCGCCCGCGACTGGACGGGCGGCCCCCACGCCATCGCGACCCCGACGAGGGCTACGGCGGGTACCGCGAACGCCAGCGTCGCCGTCGTCGCGAGCGTCGCGTAGCCGACGGCGCCGGCGACGAACAGCGCGACGACGACGGCATCGCGGCCGATCACGTCCGAGAGCCAGCCACTCACGGGCTGGAGCGACGCTACGACGACGAAGTAGCCCCCGAAGAGTACGCCCGCCCGCGTCAGCGAGAGGCCGTGGTGGTCGACGAGGAACGTGGGCAGAAAGGAGACGGTCGCGAGCGCGGCGAACTCCCCGACGATGGCCAGGCCGACGGCGAACGCCACGGGTGGTCGGGCGAGCACGCCGACGAGCGCCCGCGGGCCCACCGTCGCGCCGCCGTCGGTCGCCGCCGTCGCTGCCGCGGGCCGCTCCCCTGGCCCCCGCCGGAGGACGACCCCGAGGAGCGCGGCGGCGACGAGCGCGCCGCTCCCCACCGCGACCCGCCAGCCGAACCGCGCGCCGACCAGCGCGGCCAGTGCGGGGGCGGCCAAGCCGGCGGCCTGGCTCCCGACACGGTGGACGCCGATGACGCGGCCGACGTTCTCGAAGCGCTCGGCCAACAACGCCGTGGCCGGCGTGTAGTAGAGGCCCGCGCCGATGCCCAGCAGGAGGGCGAACGCGCCGAAGGTAAGCAGGGAGGGCGCGGCCGCGAGTGCGAGCGCACCGACGGTCGTACAGGCGAGCGCCGCGAGGACGACCCGCCGCGGCCCGTACCGGTCGCCGGCGGCGCCGCTCGGCAACTGCGAGCAGGCGTACACCAGCCACATCCCGGTGAGGATCACCCCGATGGTGCTCCCGGAGACGTCGAACGTCTCGCGGAGGGCGGGAACCACGGGACTGACCAGCAACTGCGCGAGCCGCACCGCGAAGTACGAGCCCACGCACAGCGACAGCGCCGTGTGGCGTTCGCTCCACCGGGTTGCTGGCAACAGTGCCATCTCTTGTCACATATAGCACTCAATAGCAATATATATTTCTGCTGTCGGGGGCGACGCCAATTCCTAACTGTTCCGGCGTCCGAACCGCCGCTATGCGCGTCAACGAGGCGTCACTCGATTGGACCGACGTCGACCACGGCGAGACGGGATTCCGACGGAAGAAACTCGCCGCAGCGGCCGGCGGCGAGCGACTCGGCTGTTCGCTGTACGAACTCCCGCCCGGCGAGAAGTCCTGGCCCTTCCACTATCACACCGGCAACGAGGAGGCGATGTACGTCCTCGCGGGGACGGGCCAACTCCGCACCGCCGGCGACCCCGAACCGCTCCGGCCGGGCGACTACGTGACCTTCCCAGTCGGCGAGGCGGGGGGTCACCGCGTCATCAACGACGGCGACGAGTCGCTGCGCTATCTGGCGCTGTCGACGATGAACGACCCCGACGTGACGGTGTATCCGGACTCCGGAAAAATCGGCGTCTACGCGGGGTCGGCGCCCGGGAGCGACGACCCCCGGACGGTGTCGGGCTACTACCGCCGGGACGACGATGTGGACTACTGGCTCGACGAGGACTGAGGGGTCGAGAGGGCAGCGAGGATCGCTCGCGCCGGCGCCCGGTCGCGTTCGGGCGCGCCGTCCAGATACGCGGCGAGTGCGTCGCGGACGAGGCCCCGGCCGGCCGAATCGAGCGGTTCGCACGCTTCTACCCGGTCGAGAACCGCCACGCCCCGCTCCGGCGAGCGGTCGGCCGCGACGGTGCGTTCGATGTGGTCGAGCACCGCGGCGTGGAGCACCCACGCCTCCTCGCGGGACAGGTCGACGCCGTCGGGACCGTGGCAGGTGGTTGGGGACATGATTCGTCACCTCGGTTGGCTGTACGGCTATGAGGCCCTTGTGGCTGTGCCCCACGTGTGTCGAACGCGCACGACTCCGGAAGCGACACCCTCATTCGAACGCCGACAGCCCGGTCAGGTCTTCGCCGAGGATCAGCGAGTGGATGTCGTGGGTGCCCTCGTACGTGTAGACCGTCTCCATGTTGGCGAGATGTCGCATCGGGGGATAGTCGGCGGTGATGCCGTTGCCGCCGAGCATCTCGCGGGCGACGCGGGACTCCTCGCGGGCCATCCGGACGTTGTTGCGCTTGGCCATCGACACCTGCTGAGGGCGGAGGTCACCCCGCGCTTTCAGGTCGGCGAGGCGGTGTGCGAGGAGCTGTGCCGTCGTGATCCGGGTCGCCATCTCCGCGAGTTTCTCCTGTTGGAGTTGGAAGCCTCCGATGGGCCTGCCGAACTGCTCGCGGTCGGTGGCGTACTCGAGGGCCGTCTCGAAGCAGTCGCGGGCAGCGCCGACCGCACCCCACGCGATGCCGTAGCGGGCCTGCGTGAGACAGGCGAGTGGCCCTTTCATCCCCGTCACGTCCAGTACGTCCGCCGCGGGTACCCACGCGTCAGTGAGGCTGATCTCGCCCGTGACCGACGCCCGCAGGGAGAGTTTCTCGTGGATCGGCTGGGTGGTCACGCCGTCGCGGTCGGTCTCGACCAGGAACCCCCGGATCGGGTCGTCCGGGTGGCTCCGGTCGCGTGCCCAGACGACCGCCACGTCCGCGATGGGCGCGTTGGTGATCCAGGTCTTCGATCCCGTGAGCCGGTAGCCGTCGCCGTCGCGTTCGGCGTGGGTCGCCATCGCCGACGGGTTGGATCCGTGTTCGGGTTCGGTCAGGCCGAAACAGCCGACCGCCTCGCCGGTTCCGAGGGCGGGAAGCCACCGCTCCTTCTGGGCCTCGGTGCCGAAGGCGTGGATCGGGTACATCACCAGCGCCCCCTGGACGCTGGCCATCGACCGCAGTCCCGAGTCCCCGGCCTCCAGTTCCTGCATCAGGAGGCCGTACGCCCGTTCGCTCACGTTCGGCAGGCCGTAGCCGTCGAGGTTCGGCGCGTAGAACCCCAACTCGCCCATCTCCGGGATGCGGTCGGTCGGGAACGTGCCGTCGAGAAAGTGATCGCCGATGTCCGGTCGGATCTCCTCGTCGACGAACCGCCGGGCGGTGTCGCGAACCAACCGCTCCTCCTCGTCGAGGTCGGCCTCCAGGTCGACGTAGTCGAGCATGGCGGCACTGGGTGCGGGGCGATCAAAACCCTTCGCGCTAGATGAACTCCCGCACCTCCGAGTACCACATATCGTGGTGGTCGACCGCGCCGACGCGTTCGGCCACGTCGACGGCGAGAGCGTGCCAGCACCGCTGACTCGGGTCGCCGGTGTCGAGGTTGTACTCCGCGTCCTTGCAGGTACAGCCTCCGTCCTCGACGACATACTCGTCGTCGTGGCCGACGACGACGGTGAAATCACGGTACTGCTTGACACGCTCCTCGGACACGGCCTCGATGGCGCGTTGGCCACGGTCACCGTGCGCCGAGAGGATGGCGTCCACGATAGGGCCGGATAGCTCTCCCGCGTCCGAGAGCGCCGCCCGCCAGTCCTCCACCTCGCTCACGACCCGAACCGTTGGGCCTGGGCATCTAAAGGGGTTCGGTCGGTCTGCCGGTACGACGAAATACTACTGCATCCACCACAAGGCGATGGGCATGAAGAGTATCGTCGTCGTCGCGTGAGGACTCGGTCGAACCGCGGCGTTTTTCGGCGCGCCCCGCCCACGCTCCGTATGCGCGTCACCGAAGGTGGGGTCGAGTTCGAGGTGCCGGACGCCCGCGACGGCGCGAGCGACGGGCGCGGCGAGGGCGTCTTCTACAACCCCACGCAGGAACTGAACCGTGACGTGACCGTGGCCGTCCTCCGGGCCTACGCTGCCCGCGAACCCCGCGCCGAGACGTATCTCGACGCGATGACCGCGAGCGGCGTCCGTGCCCTCCGGGCCGCGAGCGAGGGGTGGGACGTGACGGCCGCCGACCGTGATCCCGACGCCGTGGCTCTCGCCCGTGAGAACGCCGCCCGCAACGACCTGTCGGTGGACGTGGTCGAACGCGACGCCAACGTTCTCATGCACGACGCGACGTTCGACGTGATCGACATCGACCCGTTCGGGACGCCCATCCCCTTCGCCGACGCCGCGTTCGCCAACGCCCGAGACCTGGTCTGTGTCACCGCGACGGACACTGCGCCGCTCTGTGGCGCCCACTTCGAGAGCGGCGTCCGCTCGTACAGCGCCGTCCCGCGGAACACCGACTACCACCCCGAGATGGGGCTTCGTATCCTCCTCTCGGCGCTCGTCCGCACGGCGGCCCGCTACGACACTGCCGCCCGCCCCATCTGTTCGCACGTCTCCCGTCACTACGCCCGCACGTATCTCGAACTCGACGGCCGGGCGACGAAAGCCGACGAGTGTATCGACGAACTCGGCTACGTCCACCACTGCGAGGACTGTCTCACCCGTGACCACGAGTTCGGCCTGATCGCCCACCCGCCCGAGGACTGTCCGGCCTGCGGAAGCACTCGTGTCGTCACCGCCGGCCCCCTGTGGCTCGGCGCCATCCGTGACCGCGAGTTCGTCGCCGCCGTCAACGACGCCGTCGACGACGGGATGGGCGAGGCCGCCCGCGCCCGACGTATGCTCACGACGCTCGAAGCGGAACTCGACGAACCCACCCACTACGACCAGCACCGCCTCTGTAAGGAATGGACGCGCTCGGCGCCCGCCATGGACGACTTCCTCGCCGACCTCCGAGACGCTGGATTCGAGGCTTCTCGCGCCCACTACGGAGGAACGACGTTCAAGACCGACGCCGACGTGGAACGGATCCGGGCCGTCACCGGTGACTGACCGTAGTCGCCAGCGCCGTCAGTAAGGGGGCCGTTGGGCGCGGATGATCTCGGCGACCTGCTCCTGTTCGTCGGCGAGGAGTTCGGACAGGTCGTCGGCCGTGATTATTCCGACCAGTTCGCCGTCGTCGGAGACGGGGAGCCGACGGACGCCGTGGTCGCTCATGAGTTCGGCCGCCCGGTAGAACCCCTCTCCTCGGTCGATCGTACACAGATCACTGGACATCACGTCTTCGGCCGTCGCGTCGGCCGGATCGGCGCTCCCGGCGAGCACCCGGAGTGTCAGATCCCGGTCGGTCACGATCCCGACCGGCTCCTCGTCCCGTGTGATGACGACGCTGCCCACGTTCCGCTCATCCATCGTCGATGCGAGGTCGCCGACGGACGTGTCGGCGTCGGCGGTCACGACGTCGTCGCGTGCGAGGTCTTCGATTGGCATTGGTACACTCCACGATACGGCGCGCCAGTACTAATACACGAGTTCCATTCTTGATGGGTAGGAACTCCCTCGCCGTCGCCAGGGGCACACCCCCCGGCAGTCCCTGGTGCCCTTCCACTGCCGGAAGGTGGCCCGGCACCGACGCCGCCGCTGGAAGATTCGAATCGGGTTTCGGGAACTGAGGCAACTGCGGTGACACCCGCACCTACGTGTTGTGGTACCACGTTTATGCCGCTGCGTACCCAACGAACGCGTGGCCGGAGTCCACCCGCGTTCCGGCACCCACCCGCGGCATGGTACCCCCCTCGAGTAGTATCCGGCCACACGTCGGGCGATCACCGTCGACGGTGACGGACGCCCCCTTCCGTCGCCGTCGGATGGCCCAAATCCCCATATACGTCCGACGCGATACGGGAGATATGACCGCTATCGTCCGTCTCATCCTGGTGCTCGCCGTCACGCTCACACTGGCCGTCGGTGCGCCGCCCGTCGCGGCGCAGTCGAACGATCAGCCGGCGTGGGCCGATCAACTGTTCTCCGACCTGCAGGAGATGCAGCCACGCTACAACGCCAACGTCTCCGACACCGAGATGACCTTCGCCGAGCGGCAGGTGTACAACCAGCTCACCGGAAACGTCGTCAACGTCTACTTCGTCGGCACCGACGTCGTCTTCTCCTTCTATATGCGACCCGACGGAACCATCGCCGACCTCCGGCAGTCACGCCGTGACGACGCATCGCTGAAGATGCGGATGACCCGCGAGACCGCCGAGGATCTGGTCGCCCGTCAGAACCCGGTGCCGCGGTTCGTGGCCGCCGTCGAGAACGGGAAGGTCGTCCAGCGCGATGGGCGACGAACCGTTCGCGGCATCGTCATCAATGGCGAGGACGGCAAGCCCATCAAGCAGGCGACGTGGACGGTCATCAACACCGTCAAGGGCTTTTTCTGACCCGCCGGTACGGCACCACGCGGTCACTCACCGCTCGTCGGGAGCGGTTTCAGTAGATGTTTGTGGACTGGCACCGTTCGTCCCCCGATGAGCGTTCAAGCCGAGTTCGACGCCTGGGCGGCGGAGGGGAAAGACAAGGGCATGGAGGAGCGACACTGGCATACGGCGAAACACGCCCTCGCCCGGATGCCCGTCGAGTCCGGCGACACGGTCGTCGACCTCGGTACCGGGTCGGGCTACGCGCTGCGGGCGCTCCGTGAGACACGGGACGTGGGTCACAGCGTCGGCCTGGACGCGTCGGTGGAGATGGTTCGGAACGCGCGGGGGTACACCGACGACGAGTTGCTCGACTTCCTGACGGGGGATTTCCAGCACCTGCCGTTCGAGGACGACAGTATCGACCACGTGTGGTCGATGGAGGCGTTTTACTACGCCCAACGACCCGACGCAGTTCTCCGGGAGGTTCGCCGCATCCTCCGTCCCGGTGGCACGTTCTTCTGTGCCGTGAACTTCTTCGCGGAGAGCGTCCACACCCACGACTGGCAGGAGAAAGTCGGGGTCGAGATGCAGCTCTGGGATCGGCAACAGTACCGCGAGGCGTTCCGGTCGGCGGGGTTCTACGTGGCCGAGCAGGATACGATCCCCGACCGGGAGGTCGAGATTCCGCCGTCCGAGGCGTTCCCGACCGACGAGTGGGAGACGCGAGCGGCGATGGTCGACCGGTACCGGGAGTGGGGGACGCTCCTCACCGTCGGCGTGGCGCCGTAGGGCCCGTCCCCGCTCACGACCCAGGGTCGTGGCGCCCGTCCTCTACTTTTTTGAACCCGGAGATGAATCGCCGCTTGATGCTCTCCCTTACACGCCGTCGCCTCGTCGGCGGTGGTGCGGTCGTCGCTGCCGGCGCCTCCGGTTCTACCGGCTGAATCGGGGCGCGATGGCCGCCGCGTTCGCGTCGTGGACGCCCGCTCCCGGCACGTGGCCGCTCCGCCGCTACGACCCCGCGAACACCGCCCACAACCCGACCGCCACCCCGCCTCGGGAGACGCCGACACCCCGCGAACTCGCCTCGGTTTCGACTTCCGCCAAGCGGCCGCGCGTCCTCCCAGTCGTCGGTTCCGACCACGTCGCCCTGTACGGGACGGGACTCACGGTGTATCCGCGCGGCGGTGGGGAGACGGTGCGTGCCGCCGACGCCCCCACCCCGCTCGCCGGCTTCGGCGCCGACGGCCGTCTCCACACCGTTCGCCAGCCTGCGGGCGATTCAGACCCGCCCGCTGCCGTCGTCGGATACGACGCCGCCGACTCGCGCGAAGCCTACCGCGTTCGCCTCGACACCGACGGGCCGACGGGGCTGACGGTCGGCGCCCGCGAGGTGTACGTCGGCACCGAGAACGGCACGCTCCGTGCCGTCGCCCCCGGCCGCGGCCGGCGCTGGCGGGTCGACGGCGCGATGCCCGCCCTCGTCGACGGGCGTCTGTACGCCACGGACGCTCCGCTGGACGGCACCGTCGCCTACGCCCGCCGGACGGGCCTCGGTCGTCACCTCCGCGCCGAACCGGAACGGCGCTGGAGCGCCGGCCCCGTCGACGGCTTCCCCCGCGCGCCCGCCGTCGCCGACGGCCGCCTCGTCCTCGGCTCCGACGCGGAGGGCGGCGGCGTGGTCGCCGCCTTCGACGCCGCCTCCGGCGACCGCCTCTGGGAGCCCCGAGCTCTCGGCCGAAACGTCGCCACCCCCGCCGTCGTCGGCGACCGCGGCTACGTGGCGGCCGCCGTTACGGAGCGCCGTGGGCTGGTCGCCGCTCTCGATCTCACGACCGGCGAGACGCTCTGGCGCGACGACGTCGAGTGGCAAGCCACGGTGCCGACGGCCAGTGACGACACGCTTCGTCGTCGCCGGCGAGATGCGGGCTGACGCGGGAGCGGCCGGAACGGTTCGGGCCTACGACGCCGCCACCGGCGACGTGTTGTGGACGCACACCTTCGAGACGGGTGGCCTGCACGGTCTGGCGCTCGTCGACGACCGGGTGCTCGTCACGGCCGGCACCTCGCTGTACGAACTCGCCTAGGGGCGACGGCCGTCTCTGACGTGGCGTCCCTCGGCCGCGGCCTTTTGTCCCCGCCGACCGAACCGACGCGCCGTGTTCGATCGAGTTCGCGGGTGGGTCTGGCTCGCGCGCGTCGTCGCTCGCGAGGTTCGAGCGCGGGACGTTACCCTCTTGGCCGCCAGTATCGCCTACTACGCCTTCGTCTCCCTGCTCCCCTTGCTCGTTCTCGCGGCCGTCGTCGCCACCGCCCTCGGCGGCCCCGGCCTCCGGACGGCCATCCTCGACCTGGCCGGACGATATCTCCTGCCCGTGGGTCGCGAACTCGTCGCCGAGGCGCTGGCGAACACGACCGGTCGTGGCGGGGTGACGGTCATCGGCCTCGCGCTCTTGCTCTGGAGTTCCACCAAGCTCTTCCGCGGGATCGACACCGCCTTCGCCCGCATCTACGACACCGAGCCCCGGGGGTTCCTCGGTGGGATTCGCACGGCAGTGACGGTGCTGATCGCGGTCGGTGCCGGCGGGTTCGGCGGGATTCTGCTCGTCGGTGCGCTTGCACTCCTCCGTACACCCCTGCTCACGGTTCTCGCACCGGTACTCTTCGGCGGCGTCCTCGTCGCCGCCCTCTTTCCCGTCTACTACGTGACGCCGGCGCTCGACCGCTCGCCTCGGGAGGCGCTCCCCGGTACCCTCGTCGGCGCCGCCGGGTGGACGCTGCTCGGGGTCGCCTTCGCCGCCTACGCCGCGGCCGCCACGACCAGCGGTCGGTTCGCGCTCTACGGCGCCCTGGGCGGGATCCTGTTGCTCGTGACGTGGTTCTATCTCGCGGGCCTCGTCTTGCTCGTCGGCGCGACGCTCAACGCCGTTCGGATCGGGCGGATCGTCGGTCGGGATCGGCAGGTACAACACCCGCCGGAGCGAGACGACGAGACGACGGCAATGACCGGAGACGACACGCGAGGCGCCGACACCGAGCCCTCTCCAGCGCCGAACATCGAGGATCTCGCCAACCGGATCGACGAGGTGCGCGCCGATCTGGACGACTTCCAGTCCGACGTGGAGGCGCGGACGGTCGACCGGCCGGATCTCGAAGCGGAGTTGAAGGGGTACGTCCGCCGCCGCATGCGGCGCGGCCACGCCCGTGGCTGGGGGCCGTATCTCGTCCTCCTCTACGGCACCATCATGACGCTCGGCGCGTTCTACCTCCTCGACGATCTGATCGCTCTCGTCGCGATGGTCGTCATCTTCCTCTCGACGCTCGGCCTCTATGCCCTCTTCCTGCTGGTCGGGGTCGGGCTCTCCCTGCTGGATACGCCCGCCCGAGCCATCGAGGCCGTGCGGCGCTTGCGCCGGTGACGCGCCACCGACAGTATCTATGCCCCGCCTGTCCTACCCCCAATCCATGTTGCGCGTCGATCCCATGGTCGCCGACCGCGGTATCGGCGAGACGGCCGTCGTCGAGGCGGTGCCTGCGGCGCTCGTCGACCTGTTCGGCCTGCTCACGGCGCTCGGCGATCCCGTGACGCTCTTGCTCGTCGTCGCCGCCGGCTACCTGCTGGCCGACCACCTCGGCGTCTCCCGGCCCCGGATGGCGACCGCCTTCGCCCTCGCGCTGGGCGCGTTCGCCCTGACGCTCGCGCTCAAACACGCCTTCGCGCTCCCGCGGCCGCCCGGCGCCGCCACCGACGGCTACGGCTTTCCGAGCGGCCACGCCCTCGGGGCGACGGTCGTCTACGGCGGCCTGGCTGCCACGTTCGACGGCTACGGCCACGACCGCATTCGTCTGCCCGTCGTCGCCGGCGTCCTGATCCTCGTCGTCGCGCTCTCTCGGGTCGTCATCGGCGTCCACTACCTCGTCGACGTGGTCGCAGGCATCGCCGTGGGCGTCGGCTACCTCGCCGCGGCGCTCCGCGTCGGCCCCGGGTGGCTCCCCGACCGGGTCGGAGCCGCCGATGCGAGCCGCGTGTTCGCCCTCGCCGTCGGCGTCGGCCTCACCGCCCTCGCGGTGGCTGTCGTCCGGGACACCGTCGTCGCCGTCGCCGCCGCGGCCGGCGGCTGGATCGGCTGGCGTCTCACCGCCGACCGTATCGTCGCCGCGACCGGTTCGACCCGGCAACTCGTCGCCTCGCTCGCCGTCCTGCCCGTGGTGGCCGTCGCCGTGGGGGTCGTCCTTGACGGCCCGGTGTCGCTTCCGGTCGCCGCCGGGGTGGCGAGCACTCTCGTCGCGCTACTGCTTGCGCTCCCCGGCCTGTCGGCGTCAGTGGTCGAAAATGGGGCGGTCAGTGACCGCTGAACGCGCCGGTTAGAACTTCTCGAGGTAGCGGTCGAGTTCCCAGTCGGAGACTTCGACGATGTACTCGCCGAACTCCTGGGACTTGGCCTCGACGAACT
>JBDGTP010000065.1:0-19180 GCA_042216725.1 Haloplanus sp. | reverse complement strand
TCGCGGTACGGCATCATCGAGTATCTCGCGGACGCGGTGTTCATCCTGCAGTACGTCCGGCCGTCGAATTTCCAGGAGACGCGGCTGGCCGTCGAAATCCAGAAGATCCGAGACGCGAACCACTCCCGGGAGACCAAACCCTACGAAATCACCGACGAGGGGATGAGCGTCTACCGGCAGGCGAATATCTTCTAGTCGTCGGCGGGCGCGGCCGATTCGCGGGCGACCGGATCGAAGCCGTCGAGGTGGACGAACTCCTCGGTCGGTCGGCGGAACTTCCGGGGTCGTTCGAGGTCGGCCGCCCCGTCTTCGGGGTAGCCGAGCGTGACGAGGACGACCGGTTCGTAGTCGGCGGGCACGTCGAACTCCTCGCGGAGCGCGTCGGCGTCGAACCCGCCCATCGGGCAGGAGGCGATGTCGCGGTTCCAGGCGGCGTGCATGAGCGCCATCGCGGCGAGGGAACAGCTCTGAACCGTCCAGACGCGTCGCGTCTCCGCGTCGGCGGCGGCGAGGCCGTCGATGGTGTCGAGGCGGGCCTCGGCAACGTCCTCGTCGGGGAGGTAGCCCTTCTCCAGCAGATCGGACGTGACGCGCTCCGCGTGGTCGCTCGGGTCGAGCGTTCCGAGGACGACCACCGCCGCCGAGGCGTCGGTGACGTGTTCCTGACCGTAGGCAACCGACTGCAGTCGTTCGAGGTCGTCGCCCTGGACGACGAGGAACTCCCAGGGCTGGAGGTTGAACGACGAGGGCGCATACCGGACGTCCTCGAAGAGATCGTACAGCGTTTCGTCGTCGATGTCGGCGTCGGCGTACTGGTGTACGGATCGCCGAGTGCGAATGACGTCGTCGAACTCCATCACGAGATAGAAGCAGACGGACGGACAAGAACCGGCGGAAGGCGGCCGAACTCGCCGTTTTGTGTCGCGGTACCACTCACCTCATCGTACGACGGTCACCGGAATCGGCGACCGGCGAACGACGCTCTCGGCCACGCTCCCGAGGAGGATGCGCGAGACGCCCTCGCGGCCGTGGCTCCCGAGGACGACGTGATCGTACCGATCCTCGTCGGCGACGGCGACGATGGTGCGGGCGGGGCTCCCGACGTCGATCCGGGTGTCGAGCGGCCGTCCCGTGAGCGCGCGGGCCTCGTCGAACTGCTCTCGGGCCGTCTCGCGAGCGCGTTCGTACCACGCTTCGGAGCTCCCGGGGAGGGCGCGCTGTCCGACCCCGGCGGCGACCGGATCGATGACGTACAGCAACGTAATCGCCGCATCCGGCCACTCCTCGACGGCAAACTCCAGCGCTGCCTCGGACTGGGAGGTGCCGTCGAACGGGACGAGGACGTGTGTGGGCATACCACACTGTACGCGAACCAGGTACAAAAACCGTGTCCGGGCGGCCCGATCCAGTTCGGGGTGCCCGTTACGGGGTCGGGTGGCGTATCACCGTCGATGCCCGAACGCACGACGCTCGCCGACCTCGACGAGACACCCCACGCGGAGGTGTTCGAGATCGAGGCGCACCGCCCGCGCGTCGTCCGACTGCGTCTCGCTGCGGACGAACGCATTCCCCGGCACACCCACGAGGGGACGAACGTCGTCCTCCACCTGCTGGACGGCCGCCTGGAGCTGACGCTCGACGACGAGACGTACGACCTCGACCCCGGCGACGTGATCCGGTTCAGCGGCGAGCGCGAGGTGTCGCCGTACGCCGTGGAACCGAGCACCGCCGTCGCCGTCTTCGCGCCGGCGGAGTCGTAGTCGGCGCGTCCAGCACGCACAGAGCTTTTCACCTATCGACACTTACCTCACGTCATGGACTCGGCGGCACTGCTCGATCTCCTCGGCAACGAGAACCGCCGACGGATCCTGCGACTCCTGGCTCGCAAGCCCTGTTATGTCACCGAGATCAGCGAGTATCTCGGGGTGAGTCCGAAAGCGGTGATCGACCACCTCCGGAAACTGGAGGAGGCGGGTCTGGTCGAGAGCCACACCGACGACCAGCGGCGGAAATACTTCCACATCTCTCGAAACCTCCGACTGGAGGTGAGCGTCTCGCCATACGGCTTCGGCGCCAAGAGCGCCTATCCCGCGAGCCCCAGCCTCGATATGGACGGCCGCTGTCGGCACGTCTCGCTGGACGCCCCCGGCGAAACCGACGACGACGTGCAGGAACTCGCGGCGGCGTTCGATCAGTTGCAGGCCCTCGAAAACGAACTTTCCCTGGCCCAGCGGTGGGTGTACGGCCGCATCACGGACGTACTGGATCGGCTGAACGACCACCTCGGCATCGACGCCGACCGGCGTTTTCACGCGGAGGTGCTGGCGGCAGTCGCGGCGGGGCCGGGCACGACCGAGGAGATCGCAGAGGCAGTCGACGCGCCCACCGACGCGGTTCGCGGAGCACTCAACACGCTCGCCGACCGTGGTGTGATCGCCCGGACGGGCGACGAGTGGCGGGTCGCGTAGTTACAGTTTGCGGGTCAGCCCCGCCCGGAGGTCGCGGCCGAAATAATGGCCCAACACGCCAGCGACCAAGCCGGCAGTCGTACCGACGCCCGCGATCTGCACCCCGTAGTCGGCGACGACGGGGAGCAAGACGGCATCGAAGCCGGCCAGGACGAAGCCGAAACCGGCGGCGATAGCGCCCCCGAGGCCGGCCTCGACGTACCGGCGCTGCGATCCGACGAACGCGAGGGCGAAGCCGGCGAGCGCGACGCCGAGAAATCGGCCGACGGCGCCGACGATGGGGATCGAACCGCCGGCGACGACGCCGACGACCGAGAGGGCAAGCGCCAGGAGAAAGAGCCGCGGCGCGAAGAGTCGGCCGACGCGGCGCCGGAGGCCGCCGAACCGACCCGTCCGCTCGCCGCCGTCCGGCGTGTCGGCCGCGTTCTCGGCGTCGAGTCGGGAGTCACCGCGCATACGACGACTCGGAGCGGGACGGGGAAGTGGCTTGCGCCGCGCAACGAGTGGATTCAAGTCCACCCGGACGGTAGCCCGGCGTATGAATCCAGGGGATCGCGTCCGCGTCGAACGAGGGGGCGTCGAGAACGAGGGCGTCCTCATGCCCTCGACGACGGCCGACCACCTCGTCGTAAAGCTGTCCGGCGGGTACAACGTCGGCATCGACCGCGACGACGCTACGGTCGAAGTGCTCGAATCCGACGTGTACGACGTGGAGGAGACGGGCGGCGCGACGGGCGGATCGACCATCGAGTTCGACGACGACCTGCCCACTATCTCCCTCATCTCGACCGGCGGCACCATCGCTTCGACGGTCGACTACCGAACCGGCGCGGTGACCGCCCAGTTCGACGCCGAGGACGTCCTCCGAGCGGTGCCGGATCTGGCGGGCCGGGCCAACTACCGCGGCCGCGTCGTCGCCAACATCCTCTCCGAGAACATGACACCCGCGGTGTGGCAGGATCTCGCAGCGGCGGTGGCCGAGGAGATCGAGGCCGGCGCCGACGGCGTGGTCGTCATGCACGGGACGGACACGATGCAGTATACGGCCTCGGCGCTCGCGTTCATGCTCGACACGCCGGTGCCCGTCGTGTTCACGGGGAGCCAGCGGTCGGCTGATCGCCCCTCCAGCGACAACGTGATGAACGCGGTGTGTGCGGTGGAGGCGGCGAAAAGCGACCGGGCGGAGGTGCTGGTCTGTATGCACGAGTCGCCGAGCGACGACGCCTGCGCGCTCCACCGCGCGACCCGGGTGCGCAAGAACCACACCTCCCGCCGGAACGCCTTCGAGACGGTCGGAGCGAAGCCGGTCGGCCGCGTCGACTACGACACCGAAACCGTCAGCTTCCGACGCGACGGCGTCGGCCGCGGCGAGACGGCATTCGACCTGGCGGCCGATCTGGAGACGAGCGTCGAACTCGTGAAGTTCACGCCGGGAATGAACCCCGCCGCCCTCGACCACCTGGACGACGCCGCCGGCGTCGTCATCGAGGGGACGGGTCTCGGCCACGTCGCGACGGACTGGATCGACCGAATCGAGGAGTTGGTGGGGACGGGCACCGTCGTCGCTATGACGAGCCAGTGTCTCGAAGGGCGGGTGTGTGACCGCGTCTACGACACCGGGCGCGACCTGCTCGACGCGGGCGTGATCGAGGCGGGCGACACCCTGCCCGAGACGGCGACGGCGAAACTGATGTGGGTGCTGGCGAACCGGGACGATCCGGCCGCGGCGATGCGGGAGTCGCTGGCCGGCGAACTCCAGCGCCGGTCGGTACCCTGGATCTGAGTCGGGGTCGTGAGCCTGACTCTCCGGCCGGCCCAACCCGCCGACGCCGACGACGTGGCCGCGTTCACCCGCGAGACGTGGCCCGGCCGGGAGATGGACGACTACCTCCCGCGCACCTTTCCGGAGTGGGCGGCCGACGACGATCCGGCACGCCGGACGCTCGTCGCCGACGACGGCCGCGCCGTGGCCGTGATTCAGGGCGTCCAGCTCTCGACCCGGGAGGCGTGGGTACAGGGACTGCGCGTCCACCCCGACTACCGCGACCGGGGGCTCGCGAGCCGCCTCACGGACGCGATTCTGTCGTGGGCGCGCTCTCGTGGCGCTACCGTCTGCCGAAACCTCGTCTTCTCCTGGAACGTCGCCAGCCTCGGCCTCGCCCGGAGTCTGGGCTTCGCCCCCTGCACCGAGTTCCGGTGGGGAACGATGGCGGCCGACGCCGACGCCGATCCGACCCTCGACGTGTGTGCCGATCCGGACGCGGCGTGGTCGTTCTGGACGGGGAGCGACGCCCGTGACCACCTGCGCGGCCTGGCCGTCGACCCGGACGAGGCGTGGACGCTGTCGGAACTCCGGCCCGAGGATCTGACCCGCGCGGCCGACGCCGACGGCCTGTTCGTGGTGCAGGACGGCGGGACGCGGGGGCTGACGTTCCGGAATCGCGTGTTCGAGACCGCAGAGGGCGAGACGCGGGAACGCTGGACGGAGTACGCGGTCGGGGCGTGGGCCGACGCCGACGCCGCGGCGGCACTGGTCGACGCGATGGCGCGGGACGCGGCCCGCCTCGACGCCGACCGGGGGCGAGTGCTCGTCCCCGAGACACCCCGGTTCGTGACCGACGCCGCGGCGGCACGGATCGACGTGAGCGGCGATCCGGATTTCGTCCTCGCGGCTGATCTGACCGACCCCGCCACGGGCCGCTGATCCACAATCCACTTAGTCCTCCCCGGCACAGGGAGGGTATGATCCACGTCGTCGGCGGCGGTATCGCCGGACTCGCCGCCGCCTACCGACTCCAGCGACACGGCCACGAGGTGACGGTGCTGGAGGCGAGCGACGATCTCGGCGGACTGGCGGCCACCTACCCCACCGCTGGCGACGACATCGAGCAGTTCTACCACCACCTCTCGAAGTCCGAGGAGACCATCGTCGAGTTGGCCGAGGCGTTGGGCCTCGGCGACCGCGTGGAGTGGCTGGTGGGCAAGAACGCCTACTACGTCGACGGGGTCGTCCACCCCCTCGACACCCTGCCACAGATCGCCGCCTACCCGCATCTGAGCCTCTACGACACATTCCGTCTCGGCCTGTTGACCCTCGAAATCGACGTGCGCGGCGGGCGTCCCCGCTTCGATACGTACGACGACCTGGAAGCCTTCGAGAACGTGCCGATCAAGGACTTTCTCCTCGAACACACCACCCGCGGCGTCTACGAGAACTTCTTCGAGCCCCTCCTGGACGCCAAGTTCGGCGACCGCAAGGACGACGTGAGCGCGGCGTGGCTTCTGGGCCGGATCAAGTTCCGGGGGGAGCGTGACCTCCTCCGGGGGGAGATCCTCGGCTACGTCGAGGGCGGGTTCGCCGTCCTGATCGACGCCCTCGTCGACGCCGTCGGCCGGGAACACATCGTGACTGGCGCACGTGCGACCGGCCTCGCGACGGATGGACAGGTCGACTCGATCACCGTCGAAACGGCCGACGGCGTCGAGACCGATCCGACCGACGGCGTCGTCGTCGCGACGATGCCGAACGTCCTGGAATCGCTGACGGGCTACACCTGCGACATCGACTTCCAGGGCGCCGTGTGTGCCGTGGTGACGATGGACGAACCGCTCACGGAGACCTACTGGTTGAACGTCGCCCACGACGCCCCCTTCGGCGCGCTGATCGAACACACGAACTTCGTCCCGCCGGAACGGTACGGGGGCGACCACCTGCTGTATGTCGCCAGTTACGTTCAGGACGAGTCGGAGGCGGTCTGGGAGATGGACGACGCGGAACTACGGGAGACCTGGCTGAACCACGTCGCGGAGATGTTCCCCGCCTTCGATCCAGGCAGCGTAAGCGAGTTCCGGGTGGCGCGGAACCCACGTGCGGCGCCGGTGTACGAACGGGGATATCTCGACATGGTAGTGCCGTACGATTTGGGCGACGAGGTGGCCGAGGGGGTCTACTACGCGGGAATGGCGAGTCGAGCGCAGTATCCCGAGCGGAGCCTGAACGGGGGCGTCGTCGCGGGGTTCGAATGTGCCGACCGCATCGCCGACGCGAACGACTAGGTGTCGTCGTCCACGCCGGGGGCCGCGGTCACGTCCACGTCTTCGGGTTCGTCCTGCCCGCCGACGACGAGGTTGCCCTCGTCGTCCTCGACGTACACGTCGTCGGCGAACCCGCCTTCGGCGTAGGGGTGGACGGGGTCGTCGAGGCGGTCGGGTGTCGCGGGCGCGTCCGGCAGGTCACCCGCTCCGTACTCGCCCAAGGGGTCGGCGATGGTGATGCCGTGACGCTCGAAGAAGTCGGCATAGCGGTCATAGTGGGCCTGGAGTTCGTCGGCCGGGAACTCCATCATCTCGGTCCAGCCATGGTTGTAGAACTCGAAGTTGGCCTGGATGTGGGTGATTTCCCGGGCCTCGGCCTCCGAGAATCCCTCGTCGAGGGCATCGACGTAGGTGTCGAACGTGCGGTCGAAGAAGGCCACCAGTCGGGGTTCGCGCTCCGCTCGACGGCCGTCGACGGCTTTCGACCCGAAGACATCGACGTGGAGGTCGACGAGTTTCTCGCGAACCACCTCGCCAACGACGGGCATCGTGAGCGCCTGTTTGGCGGCGAAATGTCGGACGTTCTGACGGATCTTCATCGCCGTTCGTTGGGGTCGTTCGGCCTTCAAGCCAACGGTGAGTAGCTAGGTAGTGGCAGATTTCGCGGATAGCAATCGACATTAACCCGTACCTCCAAAGTTCGGGGTATGTCCCAGTCGTACGTAATCATCGGTGACGGAATCGCGGGGAGCTCCGCCGCCGAGACGTTGCGCGAGGAGGCGCCGGACGCCGAGATTACCGTCATCACCGACGAGGGGGAGGCCCTGTACAACCGCATCCTGATCAAGGAGTTCGCCAAGGGCAAGCTCCCGGAAATGCCGGTCTCCATCCACGAGCCGTCCTGGTACGAGGAGCGGGACATCGACCTCCGTCTCAACACGATGGTCACGGATGTCGACCCCGAGGGGCACCGACTGCGAACCCACGAAGACGAAACTATCGCCTACGACAAACTCCTGATCGCGACGGGCGGGACACCGACCCAGCTTCCGGTGGAGAACAGCGACGCGGAGGGAATTCACCACTTCTGGACGTTCCAGGATGCCCGAGCGATCCGGGAACACGCGGAGGAAGCCGAGACGGGCATCGTCGTCGGCGCGGGACTGTTGGGCATCGACCTCGCGGCCATCTGTGGCGAACAGGACGTTGACGCCCACTATCTGATGCGCGGCGACTGTTGGTGGCGCTACGCGCTCTCGACGGAGGGAGCCGACATCCTCCACGAGGCGATGCGGGAACGCGGCGTCGAACCCGTCTTCCAGAGCGGAGTCGACCACTTCGAAACCGACGACGACGGCCACGTCACCGCCGCCATCGACCCCAACGGCGACCGCTACGAGGGCGACTTCGTGGGCATCGCCATCGGCCTCAACTACAACACGGAGTTCCTCCAGGGGACGGGCGTCGAACGCGACGGCGGCGTCTTCGTCGACGAGTATATGCAGACGAACGTCGACGACATCTACGCTGCGGGCGACCTCACCCGCTACTACGACACGATCCTCGACGACCGCACCCAGAACGGGTCGTGGGACAGCGCCAAGGCACAGGGCACCACGGCCGCAAAGAACATGCTCGACGCCGAGTCGGAAGCGTTCCGATTCGTCTCCTCGTATTCGATCACGCACTTCGATTTCCCCTTCCTCTCTTTCGGTCACCCGACGCTCGGCGACGACGAGTGCGAACGGAAATACTCCGACACCGAGTGGCGCCGGCTGGCGTTCAAGGACGGCAAACTCGTCGGTGGTGTCCTGATCGGCGACCTCTCGCCCCAGAGCGCCTACAAGAAACTGATGCGCGAAGAACGCGTCGTCGCCGACCAGAAAGACGCCCTCCTCGAGCAGTCCGTCGACCTCGACGATCTCGCACCGGCCCAGGAACAGTAGTCCCGTTTTCCGCCGGGGTCGTCGCCGTCCCGTCCGGGAGCTGTGCGTCCCGAGACTTTATGTGAGCGCCTTGAAATCCGTACGTAGTGTGGGGGGTTTCCCCACGAGGCGTGTGAACATGCGACGAAAGACCTGTCAACGGGGCGGCGTCGACCGACGGTGGAGCCGTGATCGGTCGGCGATACCCGCGAGCTACCGGGGAATCGAGCCATGATCGTCGGCGTACCGAGCGAGACGGCCGCGATGGAGACGCGGGTCGCACTCATTCCGCCGGTGACGAAGAAACTGGTCGACCGCGGGCTGGAGGTGTGTGTCGCCAGTGGTGCCGGCGACGGTTCGAACTGGTCGGACGAGGCGTATCGAGAGGCCGGATGCGACATCGTCGACGACCGAACCGAGGTGTTCGAACGGACGGACGTGATCTGTCAGGTGCGGGGGCTGGGCGCGAGCGAGGAGTCCATCGATCC
This sequence comes from Haloplanus sp., assembly GCA_042216725.1. Taxonomy (GTDB): domain Archaea; phylum Halobacteriota; class Halobacteria; order Halobacteriales; family Haloferacaceae; genus Haloplanus. The sequence continues at coordinate 10,264 of JBDGTP010000065.1, read as the reverse complement.
GTACCGCGAGGGACAGGTGGTCGTCGGAACGCTCGGGCCGTACGACGTGGAGGCGTGGGACGAACTCGCCGACCGGCGAGTCAGTGCGTTCGCGCTCGAGCTCATGCCGCGGATCAGCCGCGCACAGAGCATGGACGTGCTGTCGTCGATGGCCAGCATCGGCGGATACAAGGCGACGCTGGTCGCGGCCGAACAGCTCCCGAAACTGTTTCCGCTGGAGATGACCGCCGCCGGCACCGTGCGGCCGGCGGAGGTGTTCGTCATCGGGGCGGGCGTCGCGGGACTGAAAGCCATCGCAACCGCCGAACGCCTCGGTGCGTCGGTGCGGGCATACGACATCCGCCTCGAAGTGAAACAGGAGGTAGAGAGCCTCGGCGCCGACTTCGTCGAACTCGACCTCGAAACCGAGGAGTCCGGCGATGAGGAGGGGTACGCCCGCGAGATGGACGAGGAGTTCTACCGCCAGCAGCGCAAGGAGATGAGCCGGGTCGTCCCGGAGTCGGACGTGGTGATCACGACGGCGGCGATTCCGGGTGCACCAGCCCCCGAACTCGTGAGCACCGAGATGATCGAGGACATGGCCGAAGGCTCGGTCATCGTCGACCTCGCGGCCGCCGACGGCGGCAACTGCGAACCCACGCGAGCCGACGAAACGCTCGAACACGAGGGCGTGACGATATTCGGCCCGACGAACCTCCCGGCGACCGTTCCCGGCACGGCGAGCCAACTGTTCGCCAACAACCTGCACAACTTTCTGGATCACCTGTTCGAAGACGGCGACCTCGTCATCGACACGGACGACGAGATCATCGATTCGACGTTACTCACACACGATGGAACGATACGACGACCCCACGAGTCGAGTCCGGACGAAAACGGAGACAGCGAGGACGGGACGGACGGCGAGGAGGCCGAGACGGATGCGGAGTGATCGCCCATGACGTTCGTCCAGAATCTGACGCTGTTCGTACTGGCGGCGTTCGTCGGCTACGAGATCATCACGAAGATCCCGACCAACCTCCACACGCCGCTGATGTCGGGCGCGAACGCCATCTCCGGGATCACGCTCATCGGCTCCGTCGTCGTCGCGGGATCGGGATCGACGACGCTCGCGAGCGTCCTCGGGTTCCTCGCGGTTGTCATGGCGACGGTCAACGTCGTGGGGGGCTACCTCGTGACCAACAGCATGCTGGATCAGTTCCGTAGCGGGGGGGCAGACTGAGCCATGGCGGCCATACTCGGCGGACTCTCGGAGTCCGCACTGGCGTTCGTCTACCTCGTCGCGGGCGTCCTGTTCATCCAAGGGCTCCGCGATATGACCCATCCGCGGACGGCGCCACGGGGGAACCTCATCTCCGCCGGCGGGATGTTCCTCGCCGTGGGGATCACCATCCTCGTGACCGACATCCTCTCGCCGGTGTTGCTCGGGGCGGGCCTGCTCGTCGGCGCCGCGATTGGCACCTGGCTGGCGATGACGGTGGAGACGACGGAGATGCCCCAACTCGTCGGCCTGTTCAACGGGTTCGGCGGCGGCGCCTCGGCGCTCGTCGCCGGCGCAGAGCTGATCGATATGTTCGGGACGGGGACGTTCCAGGTCGGCGTGACATCGACGGCCGCACTCGCGGGCATCATCGGCTCCGTCACCTTCTGGGGAAGCGTGGTGGCGGCGGGCAAACTCCACGGCGTCGTCAACGACTCCGCCGTTCGGTACGAAGGCGAACAGGTCGTCAAGGCGGCGTTTCTGACGCTGGCGGTGCTGGCCGGCCTCCACCTGGTCGTCCGGCCGAACCTGCTCGGATCGGTGCCGCTCGCGGGCTGGGTGCCCTCGTACTGGCTCTTGGTCGGCGCCGCGTCGATCCTCGGCGTCCTGCTGGTGATTCCCATCGGCGGGGCGGATATGCCGGTCGTCATCGCGCTGTTGAACTCCTACTCCGGACTGGCGGCCGCGACGACGGGGTTCGTCCTCAACAACTCCGTGTTGATCATCGCCGGGACGCTCGTCGGCGCCTCGGGGTTGATCCTCACGATCATCATGTGCGAATCGATGAACCGGTCGCTGGCGAACGTCTTCTTCGGCGGCATCGGTGAGGGGGGTGGCGACGGCGAGGAGATGGAAGACATCTACGAGGGACAGATTACGACCACCTCCGCGGAGGAGGTAGAGATGACCCTCGACGTGGCCGACCGCGTCGTGATCGTGCCGGGATACGGCATGGCCGTCGCCCAGGCCCAACACGCGGTAGCCGAGTTGGCCGAACTGCTCGACGAGAACGGCGTCGACGTCGAGTTCGGCATCCACCCGGTCGCGGGGCGGATGCCCGGCCACATGAACGTCCTCCTCGCGGAGGCGGACGTGCCCTACGAGAAACTGAAGGATCTGGAGGAGATCAATCCGACGTTCTCCCAGACGGACGTGGTGCTCGTGACGGGCGCCAACGACGTGGTGAACCCCTCCGCAAACACCGCCGACTCGGGGCCTATCGCGGGGATGCCCGTCCTCAACGTCGGCGAGGCCCGGACGGTCATCGTCAACAAGCGGAGCCTCAGCCCCGGGTTCTCCGGGGTGCCGAACCCGCTGTTCGCCCAGGACAACACGAACATGCTCTTCGGCGACGCCAAGGAGTCGATGCAGGAACTGGTGAACGTCTACAAGGAGAACCACTGATACGGTTTATCGTAAGTCATTACCGGTGGTTCGCCGAGACAGTCCGGCGAACCACCGGTAAACAGTTACAATAATCCGTATGAGGGCCGCCCGCTCCCCGCCCCTCGCTCCCGTGCGCCGCTCGCACCGAGCTGGCACCCTGACGAAACCTTTATGATTCTTAATGACAATTGTTGCCACATGGCACACGCCGTCGACAGCGAATACGACGTGAACCGGACTGATACGGTGCCGGAGAGCGCCAGAGTGCGTCATTTCGACGAACTCGACGACTCGGCACAGGAGTTCCTCGTTCACGTCGCCGAGGGGGTATCACCACGAGACCCAGCCAACCTCTCGGGGCTCCAAGAGGGCGACGTCGTCGTCTTCACCGACTACTATCACATCCAGTGACGGCGGCGTCGACAGGGGCGTAGCGGCAGTCGGTCGGATCGAAGCCGTTTTGCCCGACCCGGCGGTAGCGTCGATATGGCTAGCGGTGGCAGCGACGGCGACGATGGGACGATGACGCTCGCGTTCGAACTCGAGGCGCTCAGAGCCCTCGCCGATCCGAACGCGGTGTTCGACGACGCCCGGCAGTGGACCGAGTACGTGGGCGTCCTCAGCGACGAACCGACCTACGTCGTCACCAACTTCACGCGGAAGCGACGCATCCGACAGGACTTTTTCTCGGGGCCGCGGGGGGTTCGCGAGAGCCTCGACAACGTGGCCGATCAGTTCGACACCGACCGGCACGTCTTCGTCGGCACGACCGAGGAGGATCGAACCGCCGCCACGGAGATGGGGTGGGAGTATCTCTCGGTCGAGGAGGCGGCGGAGTTCGCCGACTGGGAACTTGGCGACGACACCGAGGACGACCCCTTCGAAGGCGAGACGCGGGACGACTGGCCGTAGCGATCGAAAGCCATAATCGCGGCGCGTCCTTGCGGATAGCCGATGAGTCACCAGTTGCCTGACGTGCAGGCAAGTCAACCCGACGTGACCGTCGGGCTCAGTCAGGTCGGCGTCACCGGTGTCGAGAAACTCGTCAAACTCGACCGGAACGGCAAGCGACCGATCGTGTTGATGGCGGAGTTCGAAGTGTTCGTCGACCTCCCCCGTGGCCGAAAGGGGATCGACATGAGTCGGAACATGCAGGTGATCGACGAGACGCTGGAGGCGGCGGTCGCGGAACCGTCTTACCGGGTCGAGGAAGTGTGTGGCGACGTGGCCGAACGACTCCTGGAGAAACACGACTACACCTCGACCGCCGAGGTGCGCATGGAAGCCGACTACGTCACCCGCGAGAAGACACCCGCCTCCGACCTCGATACGCAGAACACGGCGACGATCATCGCCGGCGCCGTCGCGACCGAAGAGGGCACGCGCGAGGAAATCGGGGCGCGCGTCACCGGCATGACCGTCTGTCCCTGTTCGCAGGGGATGTCGGAATCACGGGCCCGCGAGACGCTCACCGACCTCGGCGTCGACGACGAGACGACCGAGGCGTTCCTCGACGAGGTGCCCCAGCCGGGCCACTCACAGCGCGGCCACGCCACCCTCACGATCACGAGTGACGGCGCACCCGACGTGGATCTGCGTGACGTGATCGACGTCGCGCGCGACGCGATGAGCGCACGGATCTACAACCTGGCCAAGCGCCCGGACGAGGATCACATGACCTACCACGCCCACGCGAACGCCAAGTTCGTCGAGGACTGCGTGCGGTCGCTGGCCGAGTCCGTCGTCGAGGAGTTCGATCACCTGTCGGGCGAGGCGGTGATCCACATGAAACAGTCGAACGACGAGTCGATCCACCAGCACAACGCCCACGCGGAGCGGGAACTCACGCTAGAAGCCCTCCGCGAGGAGGTCGGGGAACGGTGAACTACCCCGCCCTGCTCGCGCTAACGCGCTCGCTGAGGGCGGGGCTTCCTGCTTCCACGACGCGCTTTGCAGATACGGACGTATCCACAGGGAGTGCAGTCTCCACAGGCGTTTCTTCGGAGTGTCCCACTCCTAGTTGCTCGACGGGGTGATTCCGTGGGACAACGCACGCTTCTTGTCACGTTTGAACGCTGTCCGTATCCGTCAACTTCGCAAGGAGCGAGTCGTTCCGAATGGAACGACGAGCGAGTCGAAGCCGACAGGTCGGAACGCCCATCTTGGCCGTTCATTCGGCGTTCGACCAGATAAATGCTTGCGTGGGCCTGTGGGCCTGCCGACGTACAGTGTATGAAAGATGATGACGGCGCTGTATCCCTTCCCTACTTCGCTCCTTGTCCGCTGGCGCGGACTACGGTGCTCCTTGAGGGAGGGGGCTTAGCGCCTACTTTCAGCTAAACCGGGCGCTGGAACTCCAGGGGCGTCGAGTCCGTCCACTGTTCCTCGAACACGGTGCGAACGTCGGCGGCGAAGGCCGCATCCTTGAAATCGAGCATGGCGAACACCTCGCCGGAGTCGAGGGGGTTTGGCACCTCGATACACACTTCCTCGCCGTCGACGAGCGTAAACGTGCCGTCGATGACCGTCGACGACCGGATCTCGTAGTTCTCGTGGCCACCGAGGCGGGTGGCGTACTCCGCCCGCAGGTCGTCGGGGACGGTATCGACGAGGGCGGGGTCGATGAGTACCGAGACCGAGACGCCCCGATCCAGCGCCGACTCGAACGCCTCCAGGACGCGCTGGCCGACCGTCCCGAGGTCGATCTGGGGCGACGGGAGGCCCGCCACGTGGTGGATCCGCTCGTCGGCCGCCGCGAGGCGTTCGAGCAACAGTTCGATCGTCTCGTTCGGGCCGACCGCCGCCGTCCAGAACTGTCCCTGGACGGGATCGGCGGCGTCCAGATCCTCGACCAAGTCGTTGGCCACCGACTCGTAGCGCTCGGCCTGCTGGTCGAGTTCGCGCTTCCGAGCGTCGACGAGGCGATCCAGCGCCGTATCCGGCTCGACCGCGATGTACTTTTTCGGCCGGCTCGCGGCCTGACTCCGGACGAGGCCCTTCCCTTCGAGTCCGTTGAGTACGTCGTAGATCCGCCCCATCGGCACGTCGCTCGCGGCGGACAACTCCTTCGCCGTTGTCGAGCCGTGTTCGAGGAGTTCGCGATACGTTCGTGATTCGTATTCCGAGAGGCCGAGATCACGGAGTGTCGCCATACGTCGGCCTGGCGACCGACAGTGAAAAACGGTTCGCTCGTTTACTCGACGACCGCCGCGACACCGTCGGCCAGTTCCGCCGGTGTCGACGCCACCCGGGAGCGGTCGCCGACACGAACGACCGCCGTCCCGGGTTCCGGATCGGCGGCCGCCGGGTGGACGACCTTCTCGTGCTCCGCGACGCGGAGCGCCGCGCGGTGGAGATCCGATCCCGGCTCGGTCGCTACCGCGATCACCAGCGGTTCACCACACAGACGGGCGGCGACGGCGCCATAGCCGGCGACCTGCACGCCGAACCGATCCCAGGCACCGGCGAACGCGCCGACGGTGTCGCGAGCGACCGCCCGATACCGAGGCTCGTCGGTCAGGGCGGCGAGATCCAAGAGCGCGTCGGCCATCTCGACGTTACCGTCGAGGGGGCGAAGCGGGCGGTCGAGCAGTCCCGGCCCCGTCGCCGGCCCGTCGCGGAAGGAGTCGTCGGACGAGAGTGCGTCGATGGTGCGGTCGGCAACGCGACGGGCCATCTCGAGGGCGTCGTCGTCGCCGAGCACCTGCGCCGCGCGGGTGGCGGCTGCGACGACCCGCGCCTGATCGTCGAGGACGAGCGCCGGGGCGTCGGCAGCCACACAGTGCCGAACGGTGCCGTCGTCGTCGACGAACTCGGAGCGGAGCGTCGAGAGCGTTCGGGTGGCGTACTCGCGGGGGCGTTCGGCGTCGGTGTACGAGGCGAGAACGAGCAACGCATCGACCGCGAGGGCGTTGGCGCCGGCGAAGGCCGTCAGATCCGTCCGTCGCCCCATCTCGTCGTCTGACCCCTGGCTGCCGCCGAACGCCGACCCGTTCCAGAGGGTGTCGGTCAGGTACGCCACGGTGCGCTCGGCGGGGCGGCGGTACGCGTCCTCGCCGGTGTAGCAGTAGGCGTGGGCGAACGCGCGCACCAGCGCGGCGTTGTCCGCGAGGAGTTTCGCACGGTCGGGGTCGGCCCAGTCGCAGGTGCGGGCGTACCGGAAGAATCCGCCGTCGTCCTCGTCGAAGAGCCCGCGACGGACGGCGTCGAGCGTCTGGCGCGCCTTTGCGAAGTCGCGTTTGAGCGCGAACTCGACCGTCCGGGGCAGGGGGAACTTGGGAGCGTCACCCCAGCCGCCGAACTCCTCGTCGAACGCCGTCTCCAGTTGCCCGGCGAGGTGTTCCTCGATCCGGTCGGTCACCGGCCCCGCGGGCGTGGGGTCGTCGGCGAGGGCCCGCGGTACCCGTCCGGCCGCGTCCCCGCTCGCGTCCCAGCGCTCGCGTACCCGGTCGATCACCTGTCGCATGCCGTCCGGGCCGAGAAAGCCCGCGCCCGCGATGCGCTCGCCAGTGGGCGTACAGAACACCGTCGACGGGAAGCCGCCGACGTTGTAGCGCTCGCGCACCCGCGGGTGACGGTCGACGTCGACACGAACCGGCACGAAGCCATCGTTCAGGTTGGCCGCGATACGTGGCTCGCCGTACGTCCGAGCGTCCATCTCGTGGCACTCGCCACACCAGGTCGCCGTCAGCGCGAGCAAGACGGGCGCTCCGCGGCGACGCGCCTCGTCGAACGCCGCCTCGCCCCACTCCCGCCACTCGACGCGCGTCCCGTCGGTCATACCACCCCTCCGTGACGGGCGGGCCTAAGGGCTTCGTCCCGGGCGAACCAGCGTCAAAAGGGCTATGGGTGGCGACCCGGTAGTGGACGGTATGCGCCTGCGCTGGGTGTTCGCACTCCTGTTGCTCGTCCCCCTCTCCGACGCCCTATTGCTCGTCGTCGTCGCCGACGCCATCGGCGCCCCGGCGACTGTCGCGCTGGTCGTCCTCACCGGCCTCATCGGCATGTTGCTGGTGCGCGCCGAGGGGCGACACACCGTCCACAGCCTCCAGCGACGACTCGCGACTGGCGAGGTGCCGAAGAAGGAACTCATGGACGGCGGTCTGCTCATCACCGCGGGCGCCTTCCTGCTCACGCCCGGTCTCGTAACCGACGCCATCGGGTTCCTGCTCGGCGTCCCGCTGACGCGCGCGCCGATCCGAGTCGCCCTCGAACGAGCCGTGGTGCGTCCCTACCTGGACAAAAAGAGTGACGGCTTCGTCACCGGCGGCGTCTACACCGCCGGATTCCCCGACGGCGACGACGACGTGTACGACGTTGACCGTGGCTCCTACCGGGTCGACGACGAATAGAGGGGGCTATCGCGAGCCACGACAGTTGCAGTAATTCCGACAGAACACGAACGGAAACGCTTAAACGACCGACCGCGCAAGCAATTGATGCGCTCACCTGGGCCAATAGCTCAGTCAGGTTGAGCGCTCGGCTGATAACCGGGAGGTCCGCGGTTCAAATCCGCGTTGGCCCATCCCTCGCACGGTCGGCCTTCATCTTTTGAAGACCGACCGCACGAGACCGCTACCGCACAGCGACAGCATTCTCCCATTTCTGAGACGCAAGTCGACCGTTTCATTTGAACCGTCGAACGGTTGGGGGTCGACGCCGTCTCCCGATAATTCTCATACGAAGTGAGTCTATTTAAATACGTCTGTCAGAAAAGAGGGAGATTCCAACGAATTTCATCCGTCTCCTATGAACTACGTCGAGATACCTGATCGACGCGAAGAACGCGGTACCAACTGTTGATATTTCTCCTGATGGTTAGTCCAATTCGAAGGCTACGGTTCCATTTGTCTTGATATGGGTAGCGTTTGAATGCGGCTCAAATACTCGCTGTCCCTGTTTGAATTGCTTGTACTCTGATTCATCAAGTAGGATATACCCCGGAATATGGTGGTTGGTACCATTTCTCCCGCAAACTACGGCAGTTTTTGGTAATCCGATCGGTTCTACGGCGACTACATAATCCCGTCCTCTTCCCCCTTTTTCGGGTAGATGTTCCTCGCAACGGACAAGTGCCATATGACAAAAGGATTTGTTTTCCATATAAAACTATTCGTGACGATGAGGGTTGAACAATGTTGGAGTGTTATTTACAGAGATAGTGAGCGTATAGTTCAGCCGAAATAGTTCGAAAAGAACGCTCTGTGAATTGTTCGATGACACCTTCCATGAGAGCATAGTGGAAATACAATCCGGACTTCGAGTTTCAAAAGTCAGATTCGCGGCCCCTGTTCAGATAGGGACAGAACAAGTATCTATCATTAGGATATAACATGATCTATGAAACATCACACGTTCGTCTGTGGGAGTTCCAAGAGCAAAGAGCAGGACGCATATTACATCTATCACAATGACCGATTTTGGGGGACACTCCAAGAAGCAGGCATAACGGACACACAGTTGTCCCCTGAGAATTATCGCCGGCTTGGACGAGAGTATGGTATCTATTTGACTGAGATCGTTGACCCCGATGAATACCGAGTGGCGAAAGATAGCGAGATAGAACCCCACCACGTCCGAGAGGGAATCGAGACACTCGTTCAACGCATTGAGTCTCACAATCCAAATCGTATCGGATTCGTTGGGAAGAACGCGGCGACGTGGTTCTACCGATATATCAACGACAAGGAACTCACGCACTCCCAAAGTTCAGGGCATAAGACGGATAGACGTGACCTGAGCGGACTGAGACTCGATTGGGATTTTAAGGGTCTCGACTACTACTTGCTCAGTAATACCCACCGGCATTGGGACAAGGATGTATGGCTTGAGTTTTGGAAGCGGTGTAAGGCTGATGTACGCCAGTTCCGTAGTTGAGTGCAGTTTCTCTTCTGATCGACTCGGGAATTGTTCTCCCGTTAGCACGAGGTTTGATAGTTGAGAGATTCACACGGGAAACTGCGTGATGTTAGTCTAAGAAGCGTGCCTCAACCAACTCTCTGATGATACCTACAAACGTCCGGTAATGGACTTCGTCCCCGGGTTGTGGAGCGGGTGGTTCGGTAACTAATCTTGTCTGCTGGTCATCATCTACGAGATTAGTGTGGTCAATGACGACACAACCTGCTCCATCGAGATTATTACTGACCTCGCCTCCGGAGCGGTCTATTGCCCGGAACATATCAAGAATCTCATCGACAATACGCTCGACGTTTGGATGATCTGTAATGTCGTCGGGGTCTCGGGTCGGGCTGTCAAAGCGTTCCGCGAGGTTGATTAGTAGAATACCGGCAGTAATCGCTCGCTCGTGGTGGTGGTGCATAATGTCCGCGAATGAATTTATATCACGGACTCGATTACGCCGAGCCTTCTGGTGCTCCGTCATTATCGACTTCGCGTCCACGGCCAACCAGATTTCTTCGGGGTCGGCTCGGGACATATTTCGTTCATCATCGAGCGATAATTGTACGTCTTCTTCGGGCGGCCCCATTACTAAATCAGTATTCCAACTCAGACCACCTTCTCCGACCTCGTAGTCTTCCTGATACACGACTTCCCCTGCATTATAATCTTTGACGAAAGTTTTTACCGCATATAGATCTCTCTTTTTCCATGGGC
>JBDGTP010000066.1:0-19248 GCA_042216725.1 Haloplanus sp. | reverse complement strand
ACGGCGGCGAGGATGACGGTGATGGCCACCATCAGGATCACGCCGATGACCGGGCTGACTGCACGGTCGTCCGTGAGTAGGTGTTTCAGTTGCATGGGTTGTGGGACACGCCGGGCCGGAGCCGGGGGGATCTTGCTCCCGCACGGGCACGCGTCGACGTGCTTGGGACGAGGAAGGACGCGGTAGGTAATAAATCAATTGGGCAAATATCATTTGAGATAATTGAACGCCGACGCTGGCGTTCAGGCCGCGGTTGAACTCCTCTGAAACGGCGAATGCTCACCCTTCACCTCGTCGCCGCCCGGCGATTCCTGGGATTCCAGTGGATCGCCGGTCAGTAGCTCCGCTCTTTCGGCTCGTACGTCTTCTGTTCGCCTTCGAGAACGACCGGCTTGTACCAGAGGTCGGGCGAGCCGTCCGACCACGACACCATCGTGTGTTTGAGCCACTCGTCGTCGCGGCGTTCCTGGTGGGCTTTCCGCCAGTGGGCGCCGCGGAACTCCTCGCGCGCGAGCGCTCCCATGGTGATCATCTCCGCGATGTCGAGCAGATTTCGCGTCTCGATGGTCTGGATCAGTTCCGTGTTGTAGGTGCTCGACGGATCGGCGACGTAGACGTCCCGGTACCGCTGTCGCGCGGCGTGGATGTCGGCGAGTGCCTCCTCCAGGGCGCTCTCCTCGCGGAAGACGTTGACGTTCGCCGTCATCGTCCGCTGTACCGCCGCCCGGATGTCGGCGTGCTGGGTGCCTTCGTCGCGTTCGAGCAGACGCTCTACCCGTCCACGCTCGCGTTCGAGTGCGCGCTCGACGACTGCCTCGGCCGTCTCGGGCGTCGCGCCGCCATCCGCGACGGCGTCGTCCCCCGCCCACGGCTCCCCGAGTTCGACCGAGGCGTCCAGGTCGCCCGGTTCGGCGTCGTCGTCCTTGCCGACGGTGATCCGGGGGTCGCCCAGGTTCTCGCCGGCGGCGTGGCGCCCCGCGCGCTTGCCGAACACGGTGAGTTCCGGCAGGGCGTTCCCGCCCAGACGGTTCGCTCCGTGGACGCTCGCGCAGGCGCACTCCCCGACGGCGTACAGGCCGTTGACGCAGGTCTGACCGAACTCGTTCGTCTCGATGCCGCCCATCGCGTAGTGCTGGCCGGGTTTGACCGGCATCGGCTCTTCCAGGCCGTCCACGCCCTCGAAGTCCTCCGCGAGGTGGAGGATGTTTTCGAGGCGGTCGAGGATGCGCTCCTCGCCGAGGTGGCGCATATCGAGGTGAACGTACTCGTCCTCGATGCCTCGCCCGGCGTTGACTTCCGTCAACTCCGCCCGGGACACCACGTCACGCGAGGCGAGTTCGCCCGCGTTGTTCGCGTACCCCCGCTCGAACATGAAGCGCTCGCCCTCGTCGTTGTAGAGGATGCCGCCCTCGCCGCGCACCCCTTCCGAGATGAGGACGCCCGTCGAGGGGAGTGTCGTCGGGTGGAACTGGATCATCTCCATATCCTCAACGGGGACGCCCGCACGGTAGGCCATCGCCACGCCGTCGCCCGTGTTCGCGACGGCGTTAGTCGTGTGGTCGTACACCTGCCCCAGACCGCCGGTGGCGAGGATGACGCCGTCCCGTGCGGTGAAGGCCTCGACGTTCCCCGTCGCCGTCTCGTAGGCGACGACACCGTGACAGGTTCGCTCCTCGGGCCGCTCCTCGTCGGTGACGGCCAGGTTCAGGACGTACCACTCGTCGAACACCTCGATGCCGCGTTTGACCACCTGCTCGTAGAGGGTGTGCAGGAGGTGATGCCCCGTCTCGGCGCCTGCGTAGGTCGTCCGCGGGAACGAGAGGCCGCCGAAGGGGCGCTGGGAGACACGGCCGTCGTCGTCGCGCGAGAAGGCCATCCCCCAGTGTTCGAGTTGGATGACCTCCTTCGGGCTCTCCTGGCAGAGCGCCTCCGCCGCCGGCGCGTCGGCCAGGTAGTCCGCGCCTTTCACCGTGTCGTAGGCGTGCATCTCCCAGTCGTCGCCCTCGCGGAGGGCGGCGTTGATCCCACCCTCCGCGGCGCCCGTGTGACTCCTGACGGGGTGGAGTTTCGTGACCATGGCCACGTCAGCCCCCGCTTCCTGTGCCGCGATAGCCGCTCGCAGGCCGGCGCCGCCCGCGCCGACCACGATGACGTCGTACTCGTGCATGATTACCAGAACTTCAAGTTGCTCTTGACCGCCTCACGTTTCAGCTCCTGGATGTGTTCGGTCAGCGGGATGTCCTTCGGACACACCTCAGTACAGGAAAACTGGGTCTGACACCGCCAGACGCCGTGTTCCTGTTCGATGATCTCCAGGCGCCGTTGTTTCATCTTCTCGCCCTCGCGTTCGTCCATCGCGAAGCGGTAAGCCTTGTTGATGGCCGCCGGTCCGAGATACTGGTTGTCGCCCGCGGCGATGTTACAGGAGGACATACACGCTCCACACCAGATACACCGGGTCGATGTCTTGATCTTCTCGCGGTTCTCCCGGCTCTGCCGTTGCTCTTCCAGTTCTCCCTCCGGCCGGTCGGTCGTCTGGAAGTACGGCTCGACCGACTCCATCTGGTCGTAGAAATGCTCCATGTCGACGACCAGATCCTTCACTACCTCCTGGTGGGGGAGTGGTTCGATCCGGACGGGCTGGTTCAGATCCGACAGCTGGGTCTGACACCCGAGCCGCTGTGATCCATTGATAAACAGCGCGTCCGAGCCACAGATCGCCTGCCGGCAGGAGTGCCGGAAGGTGAGGCTGGTGTCGAACTCGTCGCGTGCGTAGATGAGCGCATCGAGCACCGTCATCCCCGGTTCGTAGGGGACGTGGAAGTCGTCGAAGCGGGGCTCCTGTTTTCCTTCCACCTCCGGGTCGTAGCGGAACACCTTCAGGTGGTAGCGCTCCGCCTCGGCCGCCACTCGCTCCTCGGCCTCGACGCGTTCGCGTTCGCGCTCCTCGGCCCGACGGCGCTTCTCGGCCTGTCGTCGCTCTTGGGCCGTTTCGTCGTCCGTTTCCGCACTCTCCGTCTCCGTTTCCGTCTCGGGTTCGGGGCGTTGCGTGCTCATAGTATCGGGAGGAGGTCGATGCCGGCCCAGGCGTTCGCAGTTCGGAATCCCTGCACGAGCAAGAGGAGGCTCGCGACGACGAGGACGACCTTGACGATCCGTCGTTTGACGCCCGTCAGGCCGACGTTGATCAGGGCGTTGTAGACGCCGTTGACGCCGTGGAACGTCGCGGTCACCAGAAAGAGAACCATCAGCGAGTAGTAGCTCCACGTCTGCATCCGTCCGGCGCTCATGCCGAAGGTCACCTCGTTCGCGTGGTGGACGAAGTGGAGGAGGAAAAAGTGGAAGGCTAATACGACGATGAGGAAGGCGGCGGTGATGCGTTGCCAGAGCCAGAGGCGGCCGCCGGCCTCGAACGAGGAGTATCGCTCCGCCATCAGAGCGACACCCCCGCGAGGAACGTGGGGATGCTCGCCACGACGATGGCGCCAGTGAGGATCAGCGATGCGTAGAAGCTCCGATCCTGCGTCCCGAGACCGATCCCAAGGTCGACCAGGAGTAGTCGCGTCCCGTTCAGGATGTGGAACACCGCCACCGACAGCAGGCCGACTTCGAGGACGCGCACCACCAGCAGACTCTCCAACGTCCGGATCGTCCGTGTGTAGAGATCCTGATTCGCCGCGATAGTCGCGGGGTCGGCACTCGCCGACGTGAGCGCCGTGCTCAGAACGGCGACGTGGGTGAAGAGGTAGCCGATCAACACCCAGCCGGTAAACTTGTGGAAGATCCAGGCCCACATGCCGGCCGAGAACTCCCGCCACCGACCGAAGTCCTCGATGAGGCCCCGATCATAGGACTGACTCATACTCGTCCGGCAGTCGGTACCGGGGTCGTATAGAAGTTACGTACGTGATGGCCACGTACGCGCCATCGCTGGCGGCCGATACCGTCGATTATCGATCCGCCTCTAGGCGGTCAACGATCCTCGCCGTCTCCGCGTCGAGTTCGGCCAGGTGACAGATCGGGTTGCCCGGATACACCACCGGGTTTTCGAGCACCCCGAGCAGGACGCCGGTAAACGGCGCGTCGACGGGTGTGCCGTCGGCCTTGAACGGATCGGTGATCGTGCAGATCCGCTCGCCCTCGTGGACGAGACTCCCGCGTTCGTGGTGCATATCCACGATGCCGCCCGCGCCGGCCCGAATCCACGTCTTCTCGGTCACGATCGTTCGCCAGCCGGGCCACCGGACGTGATCCTGATCCCGGAGGCCGTACTCGGCGAAGACGCTCCTGACGCCCGCGAGAGCGTCGTCGATGAGGTGACGCTCGAACCGATGGGCTTCGCCCATCTCGACTGTGACCGTCGGCACGCCCGCCCGGGTCGCCTCCCCGCGGAGCGTCCCGTCGCTCCCCGCCCCGTCGACGATGACGCTCGCGCCGAACGCGTGTGCCAGCCGCGAGACGCCGTCGTGTTCCATATCCGCCCGGACGTGGAGCATGTTCGTCCGTCCCCGCGTCGACGTGTGGAAGTCCAGCCCGAGGTCACAGGGAGCGATGAAGTTCCGGAAGATGGCGTCGGCCATCCGCTTTGCGCTCGTCGACGACGAATCGCCCGGGAACGACCGGTTCAGGTCACGGTCGTAGATCGGCAGGTACCGCTGCTGGGTGAGAAAGCCCGGCACGTTCAACACCGGGAGGCAGACGACGGTTCCCGCGAGCGTCGACAGATCCCACTCGAAGGCCACTTCACGAACCACTTCGATTCCGTTGAGTTCGTCGCCGTGGGCCGCCGCCGACAGAAACAGCGTCGGCCCCGGCCGCTCGCCGTTGACGATGGTGACGGGGATGCGCACCGGATCGCCGAGATACGTCTCGCTGATGCCGTACCGGAGGTTCTGGCGCTCGCCGGGGGCGACCTTCCCGCCGTCGTACGTGAAGGCCGCGTCCGAGGTCATGCTCCCCACTCGACGAGGCGGCTACTTAAATGGTCGAGCGTTCGGCCGACGCGACAGCTTTTACCGCCGACCGACCCTGGTCGTGACCGATGGTCTCGGTTTCGTTCGACGCCGGGCGTTACGTGGAGTACTACCTCGGCAACGCGCCCAGCCTCTCGACGTTGCTGGTCGCCAACGGGGCCGCCTTCCTCGTCGGCGTGAGTTTCTACGTCCACTCCGACCCTTCGATGGCGAACGTCCACACCTTCCTCTACCCGCTCTTTGCGGACTCGCCGACTGCGCTCGCGCTGGTGACGCTGTCGCTCGCGACGCTCCTGCCCAACCTCGGGCGACGCGTCCGGAACGCGCCCGCGAACGTCCCCCTCGCTTACCTCCACACCTTCGCGTTCGTCTGGCTCCTCAAATACGGCCTCTGGACTGTCGTGGCGCTGAACCTCCATCCCGACCAGTACGTCGGCTTCGGCGGCGAGGCGCTCTGGGACTACTGGGGCATCTCCATCACGCACCTCCTGTTCGTCGCCGAGGCGCTCGTCATCCCCTACTACGGACGGACGACCGACCGGGCGCTGAAGGCCGCCCTCGGGGCGCTCCTCCTGAACGACCTCGTCGACTACGCCCTCGGCTACTACCCGCCGCTCCGGTACGACCCCGGTCTTCCCCTGATCCTCGCGACGCTCGCGCTGTCCGTCGTCGCCGTCGCCGTCGCCGACCGCCTCTTCGACCGCCTCGATCACTTCGACCCGCTGGCGCCCGCGTCGAGCGGCGGTGAGGAGTGACGATGACCGCCGACGACTGGCGACGGACGCTCCGCACCGACCCCGTGATGGCCGACCTGATCGACACCCACGGCGACCTGACGCTCACCCCCGCCGACGACGAGTTCCGCCGTCTCGTCGTGAGTATCATCAACCAACAGCTGTCGACCGCGAGCGCCCGAGCGATCCGCGAACGCGTCTTCGACCTGCTCGGGGCGGTGACGCCAGCGACGGTGCTGGCCGCCGACCGCGACGCCCTCCGCGACGCCGGCCTCTCCGACACCAAAGTGGACTACCTCCGCAACGCCGCGAGGGCGTTCCGGGAGCGGAACCTCACACGCGAGGGTCTCGCCGACCACTCCGACGAAGCGGTCGTCGACGAACTCACGACGATTACGGGCATCGGACAGTGGTCGGCCGAGATGTACCTCATTTTCGTCCTCGGCCGGGCGGACGTGCTTCCGCTCGGCGACCTGGCCATCCGCCGCGGCCTCACCGACCTGTACGGCTGTGACTCACGGGCGGCGATGCGCGAGGTGGCCGACGCGTGGCGACCCTACCGGTCGTACGGTACGCTGTACGTCTGGGAGTACTACGAGAACTGATCTCGCCGTCACTCCTCCAGCATCTCGTCCTCGTCCCCCCTCGCGTCGTCCGAGCGCCGCCGCACGTCGACCCGGTAATGTTCGAGTACGTCCCGGCCAAGCAGGAGGGGGTAGTCCATGTGACTGCGGTCTTCGACGCTCGCCGTGACGGTGTGCTGGGTGCCGCCGATACCGATGACCAGGTCGACGACGGGGCGTGCCTTCCCGGACTTGACGCTCCCCGACTTCACGCGCGTCATGCTCTTGATCGGCCCGGCGCCGATTTCGGCGGCCAGCCCCGTGTCGATGCTGGTGCGCGTCGCGCCCGTGTCCGACTTGGCCTTGACCTGCGTCGACCCACTGGTGCCGCTGACGACTACCTCCTCGATGTAGCCGATGACGGGAACCGTCTCCCGTTCCGGCGGGCTGATCCGTGGCTTACACGACGGCGTCGAGTCGTCGAGCGTCGCCGCGAGGTCACGCACCCTCGCCTCGTCGACCGTCCCGCCGGCGCGTTCGATGGCGAGTTTCGCGACGTAGGGCGCGGGGCTCGTCCCCGTCGCCTGGTACAGACCCTTGAACCCCGCCGTGGGGTTGACTTCGAGGACGAACCAGCCGTCCTCGCCCTCGATGAGGTCGACCCCGGCGTAGTCCAGTCCCATCACCTCGGCCGTATACAGCGCCGTCTCCGCCGCCGTCTCGGGGAGGTCGTCGCCCGCGTCGGCCACGTCGCCCCCGAGTGCGACGTTGGTTCGCCAGTCTCCCTCGGGCGCGTAGCGATACATCGCGCCCACGATTTCGTCGTCGACGACGTACACCCGGAGGTCGCGGTGGCGGCTCTCGTCGCGTTCGACCAGATCCTGCAGGAACGCCTGCCGGTTTCCCACCCGTGGATTGACCGGTTCGGTAAGGTCGACTTTCCACGTGCCGCCGCCGTGGGTGCCGATAGCGGTCTTGTAGACACCGACATCGCCGAAGCGCTCGCGGCCCCCGTTGAGTCGGTCGTTCGACAGCGCCAGGAAGGCGTCGGGGACGCGAACCGACCAGTCGGCGAGTGTCGCCGCCGTCGCGAACTTGTGAATCGCGGTCAACACCGCGTCGGGTTCGTTCAGCATCGGTCGGATACGCTCGAACGTCGTCGCTAGCCCAAGCAACTCGGCAGGTTCGCTCGTGTTCGAGAGCAACAGTCGGTTGGCGACGACATCCACGTCCGGATCGACGGTGACCGTACTGTCCTCGATGGAGACGGTGGTGTTCTCCCGACGGAGCCACACGGGGTCGTGGCCCAAATCCTCGACCGCGTTCAGGATCGCTTTCGTCTCCTTGCTGTTGTGCAGGGACAGCACGCCGACACGGACGCTATCCCGCTCGTCGCTTGGCATGGACGCCACTTCCGGAGCGGCACCCAAAGGCGTGCCGGTCGGTCGATTCGGTTCGCGTCGGTATCGTCGGTTCGTATCAATAGTGTATCTCTGGCCGCGCGCGCGAACCGCGATGCAACAGGTAGTTAACGCCCCATGGCGTCGCTCCCGACATGGAAGCCGCGCTGGTCATCCTCGACGGATGGGGAGTGGACGGCCCCGGACGGAACGCCGTCTCGGCTGCCGACACGCCGACTTTCGAGCGATTCCTCGCTGTCGGCGCGTCCGGCACGCTCGACGTTTCCGGTCGACGGGTCGGCCTCCCCGACGGGCAGATGGGCAACAGCGAGGTCGGCCACCTCAACATCGGGGCCGGACGGGTCGTCACGCAACCCCTGGCGCGCATCAACGACGCCATCGACGACGGCTCATTCTTCGAGAACGACGCCCTCCGCGGGGCCGTCGATCACGTCGCCGAGACGGACGGCCGTCTCCACATCATGGGGCTGGCTAGCACCGGCGGCGTCCACTCGCATCAGCGCCACCTGCACGCGCTGATCGACCTCGCGGCCCGGAACGGCGTCGCGGCGGTCACCCACGCCTTCACCGACGGCCGGGACACGCCGCCGACGGACGCCGTCGACACACTCGCGGAACTGGAAGCCGCCGTCGACGACTACGGCACCGGAGACGTGGCGACCGTCGTCGGGCGCTACTACGCGATGGATCGCGACGCCAACTGGGAACGGACGAAACGCGCGTACGACGCCGTCGTGAACCGGGAGGCCGACCACGTTGCACCCTCCGCCGTCGCTGCCGTCGAGGCCGCCTACGACCGCGACGAAACCGACGAGTTCGTCGAGCCCACGCTCGTGGACGAGGCTCCGCCGATCCGCGACGGCGACGCCGTCGTCTTCGCCAACTTCCGGGCGGATCGCGCCCGACAACTCGTCCGCATGCTCGCCGACTTCACCCCCGAGTGGCCGTTCACCGTCCACCCGCCGGACATCCATCTCGTCACGATGACCGCGTACGACGAGCGATTCGACTTCCCCGTCGCCTTCCCGCCGGCCGACCTCGAGGACACCCTCGGCGAGACGCTCGCCCGGGCGGGCAAGACCCAGTTACGGATCGCCGAATCCGAGAAGTACGCTCACGTCACCTACTTCCTCAACGGCGGCCGCGAAGTCGAGTTCGAGGGCGAGCACCGCCATATCGTCGAGAGTCCGGACGTGGCGACTTACGACCGACGGCCGGAGATGAGTGCCGTCGCCGTGACCGACGCCGCCATCGACTACATCGAGCGCGACGACCCGGACGTGCTGGTGTTGAACTACGCCAATCCGGACATGGTCGGGCACACGGGCGACTTCGAGGCGGCGGTCGCGGCGGTCGAGGCGGTCGACACGCAACTCGCCCGACTGGTCGAGGCCGTCCACGCCGCCGCCGGCCACGTCATCGTCACCGCCGACCACGGCAACGCCGAGTCGATGGGGACGCTCGACGACCCCCACACGGCTCATACGGGCAACGAGGTTCCGGTTATCTATCTCGCTCCCGGGTCGGAGCCGTCGGGCGGGTACCGGGTACGCACCGGGGGCTCCCTGTGTGATGTCGCGCCGACCCTTCTGGAACTCGTCGGTATCGAGACACCGGCCGCGATGACCGGCAGGTCACTTCTGGAATAAGCGATAGAGCGGCCCGGCGAACGCCATCACGGCGAGCAGTCCCGCCCCGACGACGACGCGAGGCGCCATCGCGGCCGACAGCGACGCCGACTCCAGCGCGCCGAGCGAGTCGCCCGCGACGACGCCAGCGGCGACCCACGGCACCTCGCCGATGGCGGTGCCGAGCGCGAACGCGCGGAGCGGGACGCCGGCCACGCCCGCCCCCGCCGACACCACGTCCGACGGAAGCGGGAGGAGTCGACTGCCGACGACGCTCCGCAGGTTGCCCGTCTCGTCGACGAGTCGTTCGCCCGCGGCCGCGACGCGCCCATCGCCCGCACCCCGTCCGGCCACCCAGTAGGGGAGCAGGCTCGTCCCGACGACGAGCGTGAGCGCGAGCGGGAACGCCGCGAGGCCGAGTCCGTAGCCCGCGACGACGGCCAGCAGGGTCGTCGGCCACGCGAATAGCGGCCGCACGGCGGCGACGACGACGAGCGCAACCGTCAGTCGGATCGGCTCGGCGGCCATCCACGACAGTCGGTCGAGTATCCACGACGGCGACCGCAGCCACCCCAGTACGACGACGGCCGCGACGAGGGTTCCGCCGACGAGGAGTCGTAGACGGCGGTTCATAGCGGTCGGTCGCCGCGCCGATGCAAACGGCTTGCGCTTCGCGGGCGGGACGTTCTTGCCCCCGCGTGGTCAAGGGCCGCCAGTGACGGACGACAGCATGGACGGACGGCTCCCGTCACGGGCCGACGACCGCGTGGAACTCGCGCTCGACCTGCTCACCAACCTCGAACGCGACGACCTGCCGCTGTCGGCGGTCGTCGACCGCATCGAGACGGTGACGACCGATCCGGTCGTCACGCGAACCATACTCGACGAGGCCGAACGCCGGGGAATCGTCGAGCGTGAGGACGGCCGGATTCGGGTTCGGCGCGACGGGTTCGTCCGTTTCGAGAGCGAAGTCGTCGCCCGCGAGGGAGATTTCGACTGCCGGCGCTGCGGGGCCGACCTCTCGACCGGTCACTTCGTCCAGTTCGAGTCCGGCGAACTCGGTCCCTTCGGCTCCTCCTGTGTACGAACAGTGCTCGGTCGGGACTAGCGCCCCTGTCGGAGTTCCTCGATCAACTGCTTGATCGTCCGCTGTTGTCGTTCGAGGCGCTCGTTTTGGGCCTCGACCATCTCCCGGAGTTCCGCGAGTTCGCGAGCGACGGCCGGATCGTCGACCACGCCCGCCGACTCGAACCCTGACTCGCCGAACCCGTCGTCGGGTTCCTCGGACTCCGGGGCGGTCACCGCCTCCGCCGTGTCCGTCTCGCCATCGCTCGATCCGAGGGGTTCCGGCCCCTCGCCGAACGACACGGTGTCGTTCGCGTCCTCGGTCTCCTCCTCGTCGCCCTCGCTCGTGGCCGCGCGGAGTTCGTCGAGGTCGTCGACGCCGTGGTACGCACACACCGCCGACACGAGTCCTTCGCGGAGCGCCCGCGCCTGGTCGTTCGGCGCCTTGAACCGCTCCTGCCGGCCGTTGACGGTGATGACCACCGAGGTGGCGACGCTCCCCTCCTCGAAGTCGAGATCCGTCACGTCGTCGAAGTGGTATTCGTCGTACTCCTCGTCCCAGACCGCCTCGCCGATGTGGCGGACGAGCCGCGCGCTCGTGATGACGATGGTCAGTTCGCTGAACCGGAACGTCTGTTTGACCGTCTCGCCGGCGTCGGTGATTCCAGCCGCGTTCAGCACGCCCGCGAGCACGGGGTGAAGCACTTGATCGAGCTGTTTCGTCGGTACTGAGAACGTCCGCTCGCCGTCGAGTCCGTAATCGAGCGTGATCTTGGCCTTGCGTCGACCCTCGGAGACGCCGACGTGTTCGGCGCCGTGAGGGTACTCCTTGACCGCCTCGTCCGAAAGCAGCCCCTCCGCCCGGTAGACGAGCGTCCGCGTCGGCGTCACGAGGAGCAGATCCTCCCCGCCGAGCCCAACACGGGCGGCCACGGACTCGCCGTCGAGTGTGGACTGGACGATCTCCGGCAAACTCATGAGCGGAGTGTCCCCGCCGTGATTGATAAATCCGTGGGGTGGACTGATATGGGAAGCTTCAAGGGTGCGATCAGCCAACGGTGTACTGCGCCCGGGTGGCTTAGCTGGACATAGCGCCGCACTCATAGGGTATTCGAGCTTCGGTGCGGATACGCCTTGGAAGCCTCCGCCTCCCTCGGGGCCCGCCGAGCCTCGTACCTGGGACATGCGGAGATCGTGGGTTCGGAGCCCACCCCGGGCACTCATAAAATATTTGTCATGCTCTCCCCCGGCACGGACGGGTCGGAGGAGGCGTTCAAACGCGTCGAGTGCGATGCGGGATGAGTAGCGAAACTGGATTCCTCGGTGTGTACTGTCCCTAAACGACCGACTCGTAACCGTGCTTTCGGTAGAACGGCTCGGTGTTCTCGTCGTAGCTACAGGGAGAGTAGTCGACCCACCCGCGGGAGCCGTGATTCCTCCGCGGGTATGGCCGCCGGTGAACCGCTTTCGCGGAAATGATCCTATCTTGTTACGTCGATCTTCGTCGTCCCCTCTACGGGTCGTGCGGTTCCGCCGACATCAACCTCATTCGGCGTGAACGGGTACGTCCCGGTGGCGGCGCCATCGGCGACCTGCAACGTGTAGGTGATCGAGACGGAGCCAGGACCGATCTCGTCGAACAGCACTGCTCCGCCGCCTGTGTCGAACTCGGTAACGGTCGGCGCGACCCGTTTCCCGTCGACCGTTACCCCCTCCAACGTGGCCGTCCCCAAGTCGGTGTCGAACCGTTCGAGGACGTCCAGACTGGCCGCCCGTTGCAGGTCGAGCGAGAGCGTAACCGTCGTCGATCCGCCGCGGGCGAGTTCCCTGGTTTCGACCGCGCGAGTGGCGGCGCCTTCGATTTCGTTGTGTCGAGACTGCTCGACGCCGAAGACGATGTCGAAGATGATGCTGTCACTCTGCACCTCGTTATCGACGGTCTCTGGCAGTTCGAGCAGCAGATACCGCGTGACTGGGCTGTTGTCCGGGCCCACCTCGATAGGCTCTCCGCGTCCACCGAGGACGACGCCGGAAGCGAGCCGGGTGAACACATCACGTGCAGTGCCGCCGACGCCCTCGGACTGACCGCTCAGGTACGACCGAGGGGGCGTACTGTCGTTGGTCGGCATGTACTCGTCGTAGAGTTCGACGCGGAGCGCGTTCTGTAGTTCCCCCCGCCCCTGCCCGTCGAACGGGTGCCCGAGATTGCCGCCCGCGGAGTCGTCGACAGCGGCCTCCGGATCGGTCTGGCCGTTCTCGTACTGAGCGAAGTTCTCGGTTGCAATCTCGACATAGCCGGGATTGTCCTCGACGGTGATTTCGAAGCGGAGGATTGCCCAGTCGCCAGGCTTGAGGTCGCTGATCTGGAGGCCGGTTTCCACGTCGCCGTCCGCCGTCCCGATGGATCCGACGATGTTCGGGCCGTTCTTGCTGCCCGCGAAATAGTCGCTGGCCTCGACGACGGAGACTGCGACGCTGAGGTTGAGTGTGCCGGCCGTGAGCGAACTGTTCGCGAGCTGTTCCTCGTCCGAAAACACTGCGGTCGTTCCGACTCCTGCAGCGGCGCCCGCAGCGCCGATCGCTCCCAAGCCGACGAGTGCTTTGTCGCGCGAGAGCTCGACACTGTCGTCGGGATCGTCGTCTGACATTGATAGCTGTTGGTGGGTGTGCTGTCGCGGTTCGTCTCAGGTGCTCGTTACCACGGTTTCCGCCCGCCAGGCGTCGATCGCTTTGCGGAGCAACGCCGTCTCAATCTCGCGGTTCACCCAATCGTCGACTGCCTCAGTGAGCCCGCTCTCGGTGATGATCCCCGAGTCGTTCGCGTAGGCCGCGAGCCCCGACGGTTCCTTCAACAGCGGCCCCGTCTGCTCGATACCGTTCGTTGTCAGCCGGTCGAAGGCGCGCCGTCGTGTCGACTCAATCGCTCCGTCATCTAGACCGGCGACGGCATTCAGGAAGTCCCCGAGCGCGACGTTCGCAGCCTTCACGGCCTCCTTGGCGTCCGCCGTCTGCCCGTTCTTGAAGAGTTGTTTGGCCTCCTTGACTCTGGTTCGCGCAGTGTCGAGTTTCGCCTGTAGCGACGTGCGGGTGGCTTCGTCGAGACTCGCGTTCTTGAGCCGCTCCTCCACCGTCGTGATCGATGTCAGCATGTCGTTCGTGATGCGTGTCCGTTCTGCAACGGACACCGCGATGGCGGGGGTGTCTGCGGGCTCCGCGGGGCCGAGTCCCAGACTGATCGAGGATTCACCCGGTGCCGTCGTCGAGACCTCGACAGTCCGTGTTCCCTCCCCACCCGGTGGAAGCGTGTCGAATGCGAGCGATTCCACGTCTGGGGCGAGCCCGTCCTCCGCGTCGACGGTCACCGTGACAGCAGTCGCGGGCTCGTCGCCTACGTTCCGCACCGTTACCGAAACAGTGAGTGACTGGCCGACGAGGACGGCCGTGTCCGAGGCCTCGGCCTCGACGACGGTCGGCGTGGCAGGCAGGTCGACGGCGTCCGCCACGTCTCGGGCGTCCCCGACTTTCGCCGCAGCGTCACGTTCGCTCTCGACCAGATCCTCTCCGAGGTCGGTGATCGTCGACGCGTCGTCGGCCAGCGGATCGATCAAGTAAGCGGCCGCCGCGGCGAGAAAGCTAGACCGGAGCATCCGTGTCCCGTTCAGCTGTCGGAGGTAGTCGTCGAGCTGTTCCGTCTTGCCGAGCGAGGTCGCGTTGCTGTTCCGAGCCGCGCGAATGCGTCGCTCGTCGGCAACCTCCTCCCGGGCGATGTCGTCGAGCACGCCGCTCGCGGCAGTCAGCTTGCTGTCCGCGAGTGAGAAGTCGTCGTCTTCGATGGCGGCGACCGTCTCTTCGACCAGAGTAGCAGCGTTCTCGCTGGGCATTACGGATTCACGATAGTCGCGAGCGACCGGTCGTGGTTCACCTGCACGCGCGTGAGGGTGACGAATCCGCTCCGTAGTGTGGTGTAGGCCTTCGCCAACGGCCCGACGAAGGTGAGAGCCCCGATTGCGGCCCCCGCTACGAAGCCGAACGGGCCGAGCAGTGTCGCCCACAGGCTCGCGAGGGCGCCGAGGACGCTGAAGATCTTGGCGAATATGCTGACCGCCTCGAACTGGTCGACGGCGGCGGAGATTTCGTTCGTGATGTCGGTCTCGGCCGTCGACGCGGCCGACTCCGCGTCGGCCTTCGAGCCGCTGAACGACGGTTTCTCCGACTCGGTGGCCAGCCCGCTGAGTTGTCCTCGCGAGGTTGCGAGAGCCTCCCTGATACCGGGGAAGTCCTCGCTCCCTTGTTCGAA
This sequence comes from Haloplanus sp., assembly GCA_042216725.1. Taxonomy (GTDB): domain Archaea; phylum Halobacteriota; class Halobacteria; order Halobacteriales; family Haloferacaceae; genus Haloplanus. Next base: position 4,567 of record JBDGTP010000066.1, on the reverse strand, counting down.
CCGGAGCGCGAGGTCTTCCTTGAGTTTCTGCTTGTCCCTGGCGAGCGTCTCCCCGAGCACCTTGCCGGGTTTCGTGGCCGTTTCGACATCGGTGAGGAGTTCCTTCACGGCGTCTTTCACCCCGAACGCCTTGAGGATGGGGCCGATGACTCCCAGTGCGACGTTGAGAAAGCTTCTGACAATACTTTTCGCCAGGTTGAGGCTCTGTAACAGACTGGCTCCGAAGACCCGATCCGAGATGGAGAACGAGGCCATGATCCGGGCTATGTTCGCGACGACGGCCAGGAGAGTGGCCTTGATGTCGATGACGAACTTCGCGATTTTTTCGAAGATGTCGACGTTCGACTCGGTTGGCGAGCCGACGAGCGTCGCCCCGTCCTCGGGAGTGATCGTGCCGGCGGGGCCTGCCGTCACGAGGGCGGTCTCCGATACGTCTTCGGTGAGTTTGAGTCGCTCGACGGCCTCGATGGCCCGTTCCTGCGAGATAGCGCCCTCGTCGACGAGTCCGGTCAGGTTCGCCAGCGCGTCCTCGACGGCCGGCGTCTCGACGAACGTCTCCGCAATCTCGTCGATGCGTCCCGCGAGCGTCAGTTTCTCGCCTTTCACCACATCGAACGGCGCCTCGGTGATGGTGAGCGTCTCGCTCGCCGTGGTCTCGAGCGTGTCCCCGTCGTCGAGCGTGGCTGAAACGGCCGCGTCGACGTCGTAGTCGCCCATCGACGCGGACTCCTTCGCCCGCAAGGTGAGCGTCGGTTCCCGGCTGTCCCCCGCCGCGATGTCGCTCCACGTCCACGACGGGCCGCCGCTCCCGTCGTACGTCCCGCCGTCGTCGGTGTGACCGGTGATGTCGAACACATCGGGGAGTGAAATTGTCAGTTCCGGTGCGATGACCTCGCTGGTGGAGTTCGTCACCCGGAGTGTGACTGTTGCCTCGTCGCCGGGGCCGACCTTCGTCTCCGGCGTCGTGAGTCCGACATCGATCGTCTCCTCGCCGAGTGCCTTCAGCCCCCTTCTGTCGCCGATGTACACTCGCCGACCGGCGACTGCCGGCGACCCGTTCGTGTTGTCGGCCAAGCTGTACTGCCACTCTGGCACTCCGGAGGCCGCGTCCAGCGCGTACAGGTTGCCGGGAGGAGCCGCCGCCACGATGACGGTCCCATCCGCGACCGTCGGCGAGGAGGTGGCGAAGAGGAACTCTCCGGTCGAGAACTGCCACTGCGGCGTTCCATCGGCCGCGTCGAGCGCATAGAACGTCCCGAATTTCCCGCCGGTGTAGGTGAAGACTGATCCCCCCGCGACGGCCGGCGAGCAGTCGATGCTGATGCCCGGGGTCTTCCCGAACTGCCACTGCACGTTCCCGTTTTCGGCGTTCAGGGCGTAGAGTGCCGTCCGCCGACCACGATTCCCAATGTAGACTGTCCCGTCGCTGACCGCAGGCGTCGAGTAGAACGGTCCGTCTCCTTCGAAGCCCGGCACGTCTGGCTGGAACGACCACCTCCTGGCCCCGCCGCTTGTCGCATCGAGGGCGACGACGCCCCCCTCCACGGTGGTACTTCCGCCGCCGCCCTGTCCGTTCCCGACGTAGACGGTTCCGCCGGCCACGGCTGGCGAGGATAACACCGGTCGACCCGTTCCTGCACTCCAGACCTCCTCCCCGTCAGGATTCAACGCGTAAACGGTTCCATCGGTGCTACCGACGTAGATCCGGTCGTCGACGACTGCCGGCGAACTGTAGACGCCTCCCTTGGTCTCGAAGCGCCAGCGCTCCTCGCCGTCCGCCACGTCGACCGCATAGAGATTCCCGTCGCTCGACCCGACGTACACCGTGTCACTGGCAATTGCCGGCGAAGAACTGACTCGGCCGTGCCTGGACGGCTCCGTGTCTGTGGCCGCGGGAGCGAACGTCCACTTCTTGCCCCCGTCGCTCGCGTGGAACGCCGCAAGGCCGTTCGTGCCCGAGGCGTACACTACCCCGTCGACGACGGCGGGCGCAGACGCGAACGCGTACTGATCGGACGTCTCCCAGAATTTCACCGGCTTTGTCCGGGGTCCACCGGCGGCTGTCGTTCCGGTTCGGGCTGGGTCGTACTGGAACTGGGTGGCGTCCACGGCCACTGCCGACACTGCCGCCTTTGCGGCCCCCACAGGATTCGTCGCGCCGTCGGTGATTGCACCCGTCGCGCCAGCGACCGCGACCTGTTCCAGTAGCCCTCTTCGCGTGATCGTCCACCTGTTAGCCCTGGATTCGTCACTCATGCTTCCCCGTGCTACACTGTCAGTACCTCCGGATGGCGGTTTGTGCTCCCGGTGCGCGGTCTAACATCATTGTTACCACTACACACACTAGGGTGAGTCAGCCTATCACATTCGGTGCCTGGGCAGAGATTGCTTATAAGAAAAAGCTTATAGTGTTAGATGGTTGTCGTTTATTCCTCCTCCCGTACGCCCGCGCGCTCTGTTCACGATTCTTGCGATTGCAAGAGTCCACTCATCGGAGACGCTCTTTGTATTCCGTATTCTCTTGCGCGCCGGTCACGATTCGTCGGCGGGGATCGGTGCCACCGGCTCAGTACGTCGACGACCCGCCTTCGTGGGCCAGACACTACCGTCGCGGTGCTTGCCGTGGTTCGAGCAGCCCCTCACGGAGCGGTTCGCGACCTCGTACGGTTCTGTCATCCGCTTAACGCAAGCACGTTCGACGGACGTGAGCCTCCATGGGTGTCCTCATACGGTTTATCGTAAGTCATTACCAGTGGTTCGACGGACTGTCTCGGCGAACCACCGGTAAACAGTTACAATAATCCGTATCAGACGATTCGCCCAGCGGTTCGGAGCCTTCACCAACGGGGATATGATGGGGTCGACGTCACCGACTGACCCGACTCTTCAGCACGCTCGCCGAAAGCAACGGTATAACGTCGCGAAGCGGCCAGAAACTCGTCTGATCACAGGCATGTAAACAGCTGGTTTTGGAGTCCCCGAGAATACTCCATTTCGCTAACACGAGATCATCGAGCGATAGCGCTCCGTCACTGCCGAAATGTGAACTCACATTTATCATATTTCGTCCGGATCTCAGCCGATGAACAGCGTTTGTAAGAAGCGTCAAGCACTATACTGTGGAGTTCGAAGGCAAAATTGCAAACGAACATGCAAATAGAGATCGCTCCCCGCGACGTGTTCCACATGCTCTCGCCCGTCGGCTGTCTGGTCGAAGCGGTGTCAACTGTGCTGTTGCTCATCGCGATGCTGGGCTGTGCCGTGGCGGCCCTCCCCTAATCAGGGGCGCCGTTCCGTCGCTGGCGTGTGGCGGTGAGCCGTTATTTCGTCCAGATCGCCTTCACGTCGCCTTTCGGCAGGGACTTCTCCCACCACAGCGTGAGGTCGTGTGCCTGGGTTCCTTCCGGGACGGCGTACACCAACTCGGCCCGGCGGATCGTTCGGCCGTCCAGGGTGATGCTCTCGTATGCCGGGTTGGCGACTTCCTGGTGGAGCGGGCGTCGCTCGCCGCCGACTTCGAGGACGAACTCCGAGGCGGCGGGCGTGGTCTTGGGTTCGTCGAGTCGGTTCCGCACTTCGAGTTCCATGATCGCCCAGATGTCGCCGTCCGGGGGCGTCGTCGGCGTCGGCGTCGGTTCGGGCGTCCCCGTCCCGTTGGTCGCCGTCCCGTTGGTCGTCGATCCGTCGGTCGGCGTCGGATACTTCGATTCGAACGACCCACCGAGGACGTTGAGATAGAGACCCGTCGGGACGTTGTAGTAGTTGCCGAAGTCGAGACGTTTCGGCGTGACTTCTATCGACCACGTCTCGTCGAACGCGGCGAGTCGATAGTGGAGGGTCGTCAGGTATCTCGGGGTGAGGCGGGGGCTGTGCCACTCGCCTTTCTCACCGGGGGCGAGCGTCATCTCGATTGTGCCGGCATCCTTCCACTCGCCGTCCCCGATTTTCGCTTGCAGCATCGAGGTGAACGTCCCCTCGGCCGTGCCGGTGTTCTGGATAGCGATTGCGAAGGCGGTCGGCACGTTCAAGGGGGTTGTCTCGGCCGACTCCACGCGGAGGAACTCGAAGTTCGGCGACCCCGTGCCGGCCGGCGTCGACGTCGGGGTAGCCGTCGATCCACCGCTCCCACCGTTCGAACAACCCGCGAGGGCGGTCAGTCCGACCGCACCGAGGAACGCGCGGCGTCGCATATCCGCCACTCCGTGCGGCCGACGTAAATGAGACCCGATTCCGATCAGCCTCGATACTCGGGTTCCGTACACGTCGTCACCGGCCGCGGGCCCATGCGCCATCTGCGAATGTCTGACGCACATACGACAATACCACAAAACATATACCAGACTTCGGTAAAGAAACGCCCGTACCCCTACCGGTGGTCATGCTGTCCCTTCCGGACGGCGGGATCACAAACCGACAGGAAAGAGGAACGGCCTCTGGAATGTCACCGAAGACAACAACGCAAAACATGACAGACTATAACAATAAAGTCCGCGCAGTAATCCTCGCGGCGCTGATGGTGTTCTCGGTTTTCGCCGGCACCGTCGCGCTCTCGGGCACTGCTGCAGCG
>JBDGTP010000022.1:0-20558 GCA_042216725.1 Haloplanus sp. | reverse complement strand
CCGTTGCCATACGCGGGAGTACACGGGTCGTTCGCCTATGCTTAGCTACGAACGTCTTCGCCCGCGTTCCCGCCGGCTGGGAATCGGTACCGCGTCACCCGGCGCGTTCGATCACGCGTTTCGCGGCGCGGGCTTTCTCCTTCCAGCCGTAGCCCGCCTCGTAGACGTGGCGTTTCTTTTCGACCAGGGCCTCGGGTGTCGCCTCCTCGAAGCCGCCGCGATCCCACGCGCCGCTTTCGCGGAGCCACTCCACGACGCTGTCTTTCGTCTCGGGCCACGAGAGGCCGACCATCTCGTACCACGCGATCATGGCGAAGACGGCGTTGTCGTGACACCCGGGGACGCTCCCGCGTTCGTAGATGGTCTTGATGGGGTCGCGGGTCGGCACCGACACCGCCTCGCGGTACTCCTCGGCGGGCAGGAGGCGGAGGCGGTCGTTGGCGTCGTCGACCCGGCCGTCCCGTCGGAGACGCTCCACGGCGGCCTGTCGAAGCGGCCCCCACTCCTCGACGGCCTGGGGAAGCGCGTCGGCATCCGTCACGCCGCCCGCGAGCACCGCCACGATGTCGACGTATGCGGCCTCGATTTCGGCCCACGGTGTCCCCTCGAATCGGCAGTCGGCGTCGTGGAGGCTGTTGGTCGTCCGGCAGTCCGGGCACGGGTAGTCGAACGTCGGCACTATCGTCACGGGTCGGGGGGCGCGAACTTAGGTCGTGTGGTTGTGACCGTCGCGCTTATCCACCCCGACCCACAACCGTGCGCCGATGCGTCCCGACCCGCTCTACGCCCGCTATCCCTTCTTCCGCGCGGCGCGAGAAGCGGTGCAGGCGGCCGACATCTCCCCCCCGCGCCTGGTCACCGAGGGTGACCCCGCGGTCGAACGCGCCCGTGAGCGGGTCGAACGCGCCCTCATGTCGGGCACCGTCGAGTCGGAGACGCCCGACCGTTGGAGCGACCGCGACGAACTCCTCTCCTATCCCATCGCCCGCATTCTCGTCTCGCTGGTCGACGTTCGGGCCGCCGTCGAGAAGTACGCCGACGCGGAGGCTGCGACGGCGTTCGACCGCCTGACCGCCGACCTCGCGGCCGACGCCGCCGACGAACTGCGGAGCGTCTCGACGCCCCGGGCCGACCTTCCGATGGTACTCGACGAGTTCGACCTCGGCGGGGCAGTCGAGCGGGTGGACGGCGACGACCGCCGAACCGCCGCCTTCCGGGTCGCCGTCGACGCGTATCTCCGCCTGGCCGACCCCGACTGGGGGTCGGACTGGCGACTCGTCAACCGCGACCTGGCCGACGGCACGGTGCCACTCGACCGCGACGAACTCCTCCGTCTGCTCCGCGAGGCCGTCCGTCGCCGGGTCGTCGAGGGTCTCCCCTTCGAGGTACGGGGCAGTAGCGGCGGCGACGCCCTGGCCGAGGCGCTCGCCGACGACGTAGCGGCGCTCCGCGACCGACTCGCCGAGCGTGAACGCCTGCCGTCGGTCGACACCGTCGTGCCGGCGCAGTTCCCGCCCTGTATGCAGGCGTTGCTCGACGGCGCGGCGGCCGACGGTGCCGACGCGTCGGCCTCCCCGACGGGCGATGACCCCCCCGCGCATTCCGCGTTCGCGGCGACCGCGTTTCTCGTCTCGCTCGGTCTCGACGCCGACGCCATCGCCGAGCGGTGGCCCGGCCTCGACGACGGCTCGCTCTCCTATCGCGTGGCGGTACTCGACGACGACGGCGGGAGCCAGTATCCGGCCCCGTCGTGTGCGACGATGCAGACCTTCGGCGACTGTGTGAATCCGGACGAGCGGTGCGAGACCATCGACCACCCGCTTCGCTACTACGCCGCGGCCGTAGCCGACGAGGAGTGACAGCGACCGTCGTCCGACGCCCGGATTACTCCGCGAGAAAGAGCCCGACGCCCGCCATCAGGAGGATGAACGCCGCGATGCTGCCGACGAGCGCGAGGCCACCGGTCGAACCCAGACCGCCGTCGCTGTAGGTGGTGCCGATTCCGACGACGATGGCGACGAAAACGCCCACTGCAGCGACGGAGATGGCGATTTTCCGAACCATCCCCTCTTCGAGTTCCATGTTCGGGCATCCGCCGGGGTCGGCAAAAGGGCTTCGATGATTTCCCGCCCGGGAATTACGCCGGATTCGCGCCGGAGACCCCGACGAAACGAGGGTTTAGGTGTATCGAGCGCCAAGAACGGACAACGGAGCGACACGCTCCAGCCACTCATGACGCACCCAGCACGCACACCCGCGTCACTGCCAGCCACCCGTTCGAAGACCACGTTCCCCGCGGCGGGGGCGTCGGGTCGCGCCCGACGCGCGCGTGTCGAACCGATGGCGGTTCGACCGCTTCGCGACGGCCGGTACGCCGTCGAGACGGACGGCGGCACCTACGTCGTCGACCTCGACGCCCGGACGTGTACCTGTCCGGACTCGCAGATCCGGAACGCCCGATGCAAACACCGCCGCCGGGTCGCCCTCGAAGTGACCGACCGCCTCGTACCGCCGCCTGGCGAGCGCACAGCCGTCTGTGCGGTGTGTGGCGGGCGCACGTTCGTCCCCACGGGGTTCGAGGGATCGGCCCTCTGTGAGCGCCACGCCATCGAACCGGGGTCGCTCGTCGCCGACCGCGAGACCGGCGACCGACTGATCGTCGTCTCCGCGACGGGCGACCGCGCCGACAGGGTCGAAACCGACGAGGGCCGACTCGTCGCCGACTACCCGACGAACGCCGACTACGGCGCACACGAACCCGTCTTTCGGGCCGTCTACTTCGACGCCCTCCGCCGCGACGGCCCAGTGCGGGGGTACGCCTTCCCGGCCTCGCGTCTGCGCCGCGTCGACGACCTGGCCGGCGCTGACACGCGGCCGTCGCCGACCGGCGGCACGGCGTCGCCGACGACCGCCTAGGACTCGTCGAGTCGCGCCTGTGTCGAGTGCCCGACGAGTTCGTCGAGATCCGTCCCCTCCGCGAGCGCCGTCTCCTTTTTCACTCGGTAGTTGCCACCGTCGGTGACGTGGCAGTCGCTCGGGTGGAAGAAATACCAGTCCTCACGGTCGAAGCGGACGCCGATGCGGGCGTTCGCGCCGAAGTTGCGGGCGAAGTAGATCAGCGATTCGACCTCCTCGCCCGAGAGATAGATCGGGTCGCCGGCGCTGGATTTCGCCTCGATGGCGTAGAAGTTCTCGCCGTCCCCGGCCAGGACATCCGGGAGGTCGCGGTCGGTCGCGCTGCCGCTCGCGGGCGCACGCATGACCGCGAATCCCGCCGCGTCGAGTTCGTTGACGAGTTCGCGCTCCCGGCGGTCACCCTTGCGGTTCGCGGACATACGCCCCCTCGGCGACCGCGGGGCTTAAATGGCGTGTCCGGCGGCCAGTCGCGGCCACCCCACACGATGGTCAGTAGTTTTCTGGTGGTGGCTCTCCGAGGGGGAATCGATGGTCGCCGACGGGCCTCTACGCCAGCTCAATGCTGGTGGACTGCTGATCGCGGCCGTGGGGTTCGGACTCACCCGCTATACGGTTCTCGAATCGCTCCGGCCCGACGCGTCGCTCGTCGGCTTCCTCGTGAGCGAGGCGCCGGTTCTCGTCGCGGGATTCGGTCTCACGGCCTTCGGGGTGGGCCTGGCAGTGAGTTCCCGCGATCCGACCGACGCCCGCGTCGTCGCGCAGTGGTGTCTCCTCGGCACCGCCGCGATGGCTGCCGTGGTCGGCCTGACGTACGCGACCGTCAGACCGGTCGCGGTGTCGACGACCGAATCGCGGCTGATCGCCAACGCGCTCGTCGGCGGCGCAGTCGGGGGGACGCTGACCGGCGTCCGCTCGGTGGCGATCCGCCGTCACCGGCAGGACGCAACCCGGCAGGCCGACCGGCTGACGGTTCTCAACCGCCTGCTCCGCCACGAAGTGCTCAACAAGGTGAACGTCATCGGAGGGTACGCGTCGGTCGGCGATCAGTCGACCGACGGCGGCGTCCCGTCGGAGTCGTGGGCGGTCGTGCGTCGGCACGCCGACGCCATCGACGAGACCATCGAGGAGGTCGACGTGCTGACGGAGTCGGGGGAACCGGAGCCGGTCGATCTGTCGGAACACGTCGCGGAGGCGGTCGCGGCGGTTCGGAACGCCCACCCCTCGGCGACCGTCGAGACGGACGCGATTCCGTCCGTCGCGGTGCGCGGATCGCCGCACCTGAACGTGCTGTTCGAACACCTGATCGAGAACGCCGTCGTCCACAGCAACCGCGACGAGCCGTCGGTGACCGTGGCCGCGGCGTCGGGCGACCGGAACCGAAGGGCGAGGGTGCGGATCGTCGACGACGGCCCCGGCCTCCCGCCGGCCCAGCGACGGCTGATCCGCGAGCGCGTCACGCCCGAGGAGGACGACCCCCAGTCGGGATTCGGCCTCGCCATCGCGCGGCTCGTCCTCGACGACGTGGACGGCGACCTGGCCGTCGAGACGCCGGTCGCCGACGGTCGTGGCACCGCTCTGACGGTCTCGCTCCGCCGCGCCGACGCCCCCGACGACCGGTTCGGGGTCGCTCCGCTTCGTCTCCGGCGAGGCGCCGTGGCGGGCCTCGTCGCCGGCACGGTCATGGGGCTGGTGACGCAGTTCCTGACGGGCCGGATGGCCGTCGTCGGCGCCCTCTACGGCGTCGAGAACGTCGCCGTCGGCTGGGTCACCCACCAGTACCACAGCGTCTTTTTCGCCCTCCTGTTCGTTGCCGCGACCACCTCGTGGGTGCACGACGGCGACCGGCGAACGCTGGTCGGCCTCGGCGCGGGCTACGGCGTCTTCCTCTGGCTGGCCGCCGCCGGCGTCGTGATGCCGCTCTGGCTCCGTCTCGTCGGCGTCTCGGCGTCGGTGCCGAACCTCGGACTCCCGTCGCTGGCCAACCACCTCCTCTGGGGCGTCGTCTTCGGCGGCGTCTACGCCTGGCTCGTCGGCCGTCGGCGCTGATCGCGGCGTCTCCCGCCGGACGCTCGCCCGGGTCGTCGGCGTCGCCCTCCACGCCCCGTTCATCTCGCGGACGCGGTGACCGCGAGGCCTGCCTGGCGTGTCCCGAGGGACGGCCGCTCGCACCGACGCCCTCGCCCTCTATCCGTTCGTCATCCTGATCAGCGTCGTCGCGGGCGTGTACGAGACGTTCTGTGTGCCCGGTTTCGCCGCCGTCAGTTTCAGCTGTCCCGGGTCGTCGATCCGGACTGTCGCGTTCCCGTTGGCGCCCGTCTGGCCCGTCCAGCCGGTGCTACTCGAGACAGTGGCTCCCGGCATCGGAGTGCCAGCCGTGTCACGGACGCGAACGACGACTCCCTCCCCGACTCGATACGTGGCTTTCGCCGTGTCGATCCGCAGGTCGGCGTTCGGTGACATCTCCGTTCGTGCCTCGGCGTCCGGTCGCTTCGCCCGGTTCGTACATCTCCCTTCCGTGCGGCGCACCGGTACGGCCGCCGCACGCCCCGGCCTACGTCCCGTGACTCCAGGAGTCCATGTACTCGCGTTGGTGATCGCTCAGGTCGTCGATAGCGATGCCTTCGGCGTCGAGTTTCACCTCGGCCACCTCGCGGTCGAGTCGGTCGGGCACCTCGTGGACGCCGGCGTCGTAGGCGTCGGGATTGGCGGCGATTTCACGGACGCAGACGGCCTGCACGCCGAAACTCTGATCCATCACCTCGACGGGGTGACCCATCGACAGCGGCCCGGCGAGGTTCACTAACCTCCCCTCCGCGAGCACGTTCAGTCGGCGACCATCCGGGAGTTCGTACTCCTCGACGCCGTCGCGAACCTCGCGGCGGCCGTCCGCCAGGTCGTCGAGTTCCTCGAGGTTGATCTCCACGTCGAAGTGGCCGGCGTTCGCGAGGAGGACGCCGTCGTCCATCCGCTCGAAGTCCTCGCGGGTGATCACGTCGCGGTTGCCCGTCGTCGTCACGAAGAGGTCGCCCTCCGCCGCTGCCTCCCGCATTGGCATCACGTCGTAGCCCTCCATGTGCGCTTCGAGGGCGCGCCGGGGGTCGACTTCGGTGACGATCACGTCGGCGTTCATGCCCGCGGCCTTCTTGGCGACGCCTCGCCCGCAGTAGCCGTAGCCCGCGACGACGACCGTTTTACCCGCGATGGCGAGGTTCGTCGTCATCGCGATGTTGGTCAGGGCGGATTCGCCGGTGCCGTGGACGTTGTCGAACAGCGTCTTCATCGGCGTGTCGTTGACGGCGAACATCGGATACTGCAGGGCGCCGTCGTCGGCCATCGACCGCAGGCGGTGGACGCCCGTGGTCGTCTCCTCGCATCCGCCCTTGAGTTGGGGGATCAGATCCGGGTGTTCGTCGTGGATATGCGTCACCATGTCGGCGCCGTCGTCGACGGTGATCGTCGGGTCGACGTCGACGACGGCCTCGATGGCGGCGTAGTACTCGTCGGTGTCGACGCCGTGGGCGGCGTACGAGGTCACGCCGTTGACGGCGTGCAGCGCCGCACTCACGTCGTTCTGCGTCGAGAGAGGGTTACAGCCGGTGATCGCGACTTCCGCGCCGCCGATGGCCAACAGTTCCACGAGCACCGCGGTCTTGGCCTCGACGTGCATCGCCATCGCGATCCGTTCGCCGTCGAGCGGTTGCTCGGCTGCGAAGTCCTTGCGGAGCGCCGCCAGAATGGGCATGTGGGCCTCGGCCCAGTCCATCTTCCGACGCCCCTCGGCGTGGGCCGTCTCGGGTTCATCCAGTCGCTCGTCGATGGTTGGCGCGGTCATACGCCCCGTTGCGCGAGGCGTGGCAAAACCCTACCGTCTCGGCCGACACCGAGATTCCCGACAGTTTGATACGCCTCTCGGTCGGACAATCCGCTACAGAGCTGATATGGAAGCGCCGCTCCGAATCCTGCACGTCGACGACGATCCGGCGTTTCTCGACCTGGCAGCCGAGTTCCTCCGCCGGGAAGCGCCTCGACTGCAGGTCATCACCGAGACGACCGTCGAGGACGCGCTCGACCGCCTCGACACGGAACCCGTCGACGCCGTCGTGAGCGACTATCAGATGCCGGGGATGGACGGGCTGACCTTCCTCGACCGCGTCCGCGACGACCATCCGGAGCTTCCGTTCATCCTCTTTACGGGCCAGGGGAGCGAGGAAATCGCGAGCGAAGCCATCGCCCGCGGCGTCACTGACTACCTCCAGAAAGGCGGGGGATCGGACACGTACGCCGTCCTCGCGAACCGGGTCACGAACGCCATCGAACGCCGGGAGATGGCGGCGAAACTGGAGCAACGCGAAGCCCACCTCCGGCAGGCACAGGCGGTCGCTGATCTCGGGAGCTGGTGGACTGACATCGCGTCCGACGACCTCTACTGGTCGGACGAGGTGTACGAAATCTTCGGCATCGACGAGTCGGGCGCGCCGCTCGACCACCAGACGTTCCTGTCCTACGTCCACCCCGACGACCGGGCGTTCGTCGAGGAGAAATGGACGGCCGCCCTGGAGGGCCAGCCCTACGACATCGAACACCGCATCGTCGTCGACGGGGAGACGAAGTGGGTGCGCGAACAGGCCGAGATCACCTTCGACGACGGCGCGCCCGTGCGTGCCACCGGCGTCGTACAGGACATCACCGACCGCAAGGAGCGCCAACGGCAGCTCCGGGCGACGAACCGGCGGCTCCAAGCGGTGATCGATACGGTCGACGCCGCCATCTTCACGAAGGACACGGACGGCACCTACCGGCTCGTCAACGACACGGCGCGGGAGATGCTCGGCGTCGACGAGGGGGAGATGGTCGGCCGGACGGCCGCCGACCTGTTCCCCGAGACGGTCGCCGAGCAGTTCCGGGCCGACGACCGTCGCGTCGTCGACACTGGCGAGTCGGTTCGGAAGGAAGAGGCGGTTCCGCTTCCCGACGGCACGCGGACGCATCTCACGATCAAGAGCCCCATCTTCGACGAGGACGGCAACGTCACGGGCATCTGTGCCGTCTCGACCGACCTCACCGACCAGGTGGAGGCCCGGAGAGAGGGATAATCCGGTCAGACGCCGGCGCGATCCAGCAAGTCGCGAGCGTGGTCGCTCGCCCGCGCCAGCACCGCGTCTTCGTCGAGCGTCAGTATCTCGCGGTCGCGCATGAGCACCTGCCCGTCACAGACGGTGTGGCGCACGTCAGACCCGCGGACGGCGTAGGCGAGATGGCTCACCAGGTCGTGGGCGGGCGTCAGATGTGGCGCGTCGAGGTCGACAACCGCGAGGTCGGCGACGGCGCCGGCTTCGATCCGCCCGGCGTCGACGCCGAGGACATCGGCGCCCCCCGCGGTCGCCATCCGCACGGCGTCGGGCGCGGCGACGGCACTCGCGTCGTCGGCCGCGAGTTTCCCGAGCATGGCCGCGTCGCGCAGCTCGTCGAACAGGTCGAGGTCGTTGTTCGAGGCGGCGCCGTCGGTACCCAGGCCGACCGACACGCCCGCGTCGAGGAGTCGCTGTACCGGCGCCATACCCGACGCGAGCTTCATGTTCGAGGCCGGGCAGTGGACGACGCCCGTCCCCGTCTCCGCGAGCAGACCGATCTCCGTCTCGTCGAGGTGGACGCCGTGAGCGAGGAAGTCCGACTCGCCGCACAGTCCGAGGTCGCGCGCCCACTCTAGGGGTCGCTGCCCCCGCTGTTCGACGATGGGGGTGACTTCGTCGACAGTCTCGTTGGCGTGGTAGTGGACGGGCACGCCGGCAGCGCTCGCTTCCGCCGCGGCCAGTTCCAGCAACTCGGGCGTGACGGTCGTGAGGCTGTGGGGCATCACCGCCGTCGAGATCCGGCCGTCGGCGGCGCCGTCGAACCGCTCGGCCATCGCGACGCTCTCCTCGATGTCGGCGCGGGCCGCCTCCGCGTCCTTTCCGGCCGAGATGGCGCCGTGACCGAGGACGGCCCGCACGCCCGCTCGGTCGACGACGGCGGCCGTGCGGTCGATTTCGAAGTACATGTCCGCGAAGGTCGTCGTCCCCGACCGGATCATCTCCACCACGCCGAGTTCGGCGCCTGCCTCGATATCGCCGGGTTCGAGCGCCGCCTCGACGGGCCAGATGTCTTCCCGGAGCCAGGTGTCGAGGGGTTTGTCGTCGGCGTGGCCTCGCAGGAGCGTCATGGCCACGTGGGTGTGGGCGTTCACCAGTCCCGGGATCACCAGTCCCCCGTCGGCATCGAGTTCGTCGGCGGCGTCCAGATCCGGGCCGACCTCCAGAATCTTGCCCGCCGACTGGTCGACGAGTACGTCCGCGTCGACGACGGTCATGTCCGGCCGGAGGACGCGACCGCCGCGAATCGAGAGCGTCTGCATATCCTCCCCTCACCTCCCGGTCGGCAAAAGGCACCGGGATTCGGTCGAAAGTGGTTTGCCGGTCGGCCCGAGAGTCAGGCACCGATGCCCTCCCTGACCCGCAGACGTGCCCTCCGCGGAGCGGCGGCCCTCGTCTCCGGCTTCGCTGGCTGTTCCGGCGAGTCGTCGCCGAGTACGAGTTATCCCACCGAGTCGACCGGAACCGTCGCCATCGACCCCAAGTCGTACCGCCTGCGCAACCCGGAGACTGCCCCCGTCGTCTGGACGGGCGAGCGGCCGACCGCCCGCCCGGACGAGGAACGCCCCCACTACCGCAGCCACCATTTCGTCACCGGCGTCGACGACGCGGCGAGCCTCTCTTTTGCCGACGTACCCGGTGTCGACGGCGCCCGCGCCTTCCTCGACGCGACCGACTACGACACCACGACGGTGTACGTCGAGCAGTGGCTCGTCGGCGAGTGCTTCGCGCCGGAACTCTGTCACGTCGAGTGGTCGGAGACGGACATCGAGACGAGTTACACCCGGCGCTACCGCGACGCCGACGTGGCCTGCGAGGCGGACGCCAAGGACACGCTCGCGGTGCTGATCCGCGTTCCCGAGGTGATCGATCCGGGCCGTATCAGCGGCTACGGATCGAGTCTCGGATCGAGTTCCTGCGAGCAACGCAACGAGCGGATTCGGCAGCGACGAAACGAGGGTCGGGGCGCGAGCGGTGGCGGGGGGACCCGCGGCGACGCCACCGCGGGCGGGAGCGGGGAGAGCCGATGACTCGTCTCACCCGCCGCGGCACGCTCGCGCTTCTCGGCACGCTCACGGGCTGTAGCGCGATGCCCAACGCGACGGACGAGGCGGCCCAACTCGACGGCGCCGCGCTTCGGGCGCTCGCCGACGAACCGGCGCCGACGATTCCCGACCGCCTGCCCGTCGGGATCGGTGAGGCCCACCTCGAGGCGACTGCGAAGCGGGCGCAGGCGCTCTTCGAGGCGGTGCCTGCGACCCTCGGCCCCGAGCAGATCCCCAACGGGGCGATCAGGGAGAAGGTGCACCAGGCCCGCGAACGCGCCGCCGAGAGCCTCTCGAACGCGAGGGCGGCGACGGCGCCGTACGAGCGCCTGCGGGCGTTCGCGGACGCCCGGGCCGAGGGGCGCTTTGCCGCCGGCGCGTGGCGCGCCATCGATCAGGGACTGACGCGGGCCGCCCTCCGCGACGAGGCCGAGCGTATCCGGGGCGATCACCGGGCGCTCCGGGAGCGCTGGCAGTACGTCGGCGGCGATCCGGTGGACGCGACGCTGGTTCATGCCGCTATCGAGCGGCGCGTCGACGCCGGCCGCGCCGATATCGCGCTCGGGCCGCCCCGCCGCTACCGCGTCGGCAACCCGCTCGGCGTCGGCGAACTCGCCGAGGAAGTCGAACGCGCCCGCGTCGCCGTCGACGACGCAGGCCACCTCTACGACCGTCTGACGGCGTCGGTTACGGAGCCGACCGACCTGCGCCCCCGATTCCGCGCCGCCCGTGAGTCGCTCCGCGACGACTTCGAGTCCGAACGTGCCGACATGCCGTCGGTCGGCGCCGAGCGACCGTGGCAGGTCGAGGGCGTCGACGTCGAAGACACGCCCGCTGCCGAGGCGTTGCGGGAACTCTATCGTCAGTTCGACCCCGAACACGACGACGGCTGGGCCGAGGCCCAGCCCGCACAGTCGTTGCTCTGGGCCCACGGCTCGTTCGCCTCGCTGCAGGCGTTCGCGTCGCTCCGCGCCACGGTGGCCGACGGCGAGACGTTCGCCGTCGAGTCGGTCGACGACGTGGCTGCGATGCGGACGGCGGCCGTCGAGGCGGTTCGCGCCGCCGCCGAGGCGCCGCACGTGCCGGCGCTGACGCGACAGCAGTTGGCGGAACTCTCCACGAATCTGGGCCACGCCGACGACCGCCTGGCGGACGTGGAGGGAACGGTCTCCGCCGAGCGGCTTCACCACGAGGTGGCGCGATACCTCACGGTGGCGGCGAAAGCGCGGGCGACACCGCGGGCGAGCGAGCGGGTCGCGTCGGCGTTGCGGGACTGACTCCGGTTGGCTCCGTTCCCGTGGTGCGCGTCGCTGGCGAACCCACCGGCCGCCGCCGCTCTCCGACGGGACACCAGTACCTGACTGTTTGGCCGAATCTACGAGCGAAACGCGGGGTTGACGACTCCTCCGAGCGGGAGTGCAAGCGGCCTCTCGAACGCGCCCGCGAGCGGGCCGAGTACCCCGAGGGCGTCGAACCACCGAGGGAACAGGATGCTTTTCCAGGTCGGCCGGCGTCGCCGAACCCGACGGTCGGCAGATAGGGGCGACCGAACGCCGACACGGTTCAGGAACCGCGAGAGCGTTCAGTATTGCTCGCCACGAACCCAATGTCACTCAGCGTCTGATTTGTAGAAATCCATACCGCGAAGGTCTGGGACACCCGTCCCATCGTTTCGTATATCGTCATACGATTTATGGCGTGTTCGAGGGGTCGATTCCGTCGGCATTCGCGTGATCGGAGGCTCATCGAGGCCTCACGACGGTCGGATCTGGCTTGCGAAAGGCAATTGCCTCGGGGACGCGAGTTGTCGGACGATGCGCATCGCCGTCCCCAACAAGGGCCGTCTGCACGACCCGTCGATCGACCTGCTGGAACGCGCCGGTCTCCACCTGGAGGGCGGCGCGGATCGCAAACTCTACGCGGACACCGTCGATCCCGACGTGACCGCGCTGTTCGCCCGCGCGGCCGACATCCCGGAGTACGTCGCCGACGGTGCGGCGGCGGTCGGTATCACGGGACTGGATCAAGCCCGGGAGTCGGGTCACGACCTCGTGGATCTGCTCGACCTGGAGTTCGGTCGGTGCCGCCTCGTAGTCGCGGCGCCCGAGGACGGCGACATCGAGACGGTCGCGGATCTGGAGGGCGGCATCGTCGCCACCGAGTTCCCGCGGATCACCCGGGACTTCTTCGCCGACCGCGGCGTCGACGCCGACGTCGTCGAGGTGACGGGTGCGACGGAGCTCACCCCCCACGTCGACATGGCCGACGCAATCGTCGACATCACGTCTACGGGGACGACCCTCCGGGTGAACCGCCTGGCCGAAATCGAGGAGGTGCTGTCGAGTTCGGTGCGCCTGTTCGCCCGGCCCGACGTCGCCGCCGACGAGAAGGTGCAGCAACTCGTGACCGCCTTCGAGTCCGTCCTCGCCGCCGAGGATCGCCGCTATCTGATGTTGAACGTCCCCGAAGACCGCCTCGACGACGTACGCGACGTCCTCCCGGGAATGGGTGGCCCGACGGTGATGGACGTGGCGGGCACCGACGACGTGGCCGTCCACGCCGTCGTCGAGGAGCAGGCGGTGTTCGGCGTCATCAACGACCTCAAGTCGATGGGCGCGAGCGACATCCTCGTTACCGAAATCGAGCGGCTGGTGGAGTGAGCTAGGGCGCCGGCTCCCACCGCGTCGCGTCGATACCCGCCTCGCCGTCTTCGTCCTCGTCCGTTCCCGTCGACCGGAGATCCGGCGTCGTCACCGCCGGCGCGAGCGCCAGCCTCCCGGTTCGCCACCGCACCCAGACGGCGATGGCGACGGTGCCGAGGCCCATCGCGCCGACGCCGAGGAGACCGGCCTCGGGGCCGAACGCGCCGCCCGTCAGGAGGCGCGGCCCCGACTGCTCGGCGACCACGACGCTCGCCCCGACGCCGAGTCCGGAGACGGGGAAGCCGTAGACGCCCCCCTGAAACAGATTCCAGGTCGTGTGCAGGCCGATGGGGATGGCGAGTTCGCCGGTCAGAACGTAGCCGGTCGCCAGCATGCCGCCCGCGAGGACGATGGCGACGGTGCTTGGGAGGGTGGCGTTCGGATTGTTGGCGTGTGCGAGGCCGAACACCAGCGAGGAGAGGGCAACCCCGCCGGCGACGGCGCCGCGTTCCCCGACCCAGCCGACGAGGCCCTCGGCGGCGTTCGTCAGCAGGTAGCCCCGCGCGAGCAGTTCCTCGTAGATACCGACCACGAGGAACGCGGCGACGAGGCCCAGAAAGCGCACCGGGAAGCTCGACCCGGGGCTGAACCAGCCCGTCACGCGAACCCACCCGAGGGCGAGTTCCACGAGAAAGAGCAGTGTCATCAGGCCGGCGCCGAGGGCGAGGCCGAACCCGCAGTCGAGCCACCAGTCCCGATCCAGTCGGAAGCCGAAGTCCCGCAGACGCCGGCGGTCGACGTACCGCCCGGCGATCAGAATCGCGAGCGTGACAGTGCCGCCGGCGAGGACGACGCCCGCGACGGCGCCGACGGTCGCCGCGACGGCCTCACCGACCGCCGCTGCGAGCCACGACCGGAGGCCGCCGACACCGACGCGCGCTCCGAGACTCGTCCCGATGGCGAGGAGGGCGGTGACGACGATCAGGAGGACGACCCGGAGGGGCGCCCGGGGGCGATGCTCGGCGTCGTTCCACAGCAACGCGCGGAGACCCATGGGCCGGACTGGGGGCGGCGGTGGCTTATAATGCGTGCCGGGCGCGGGGCCCGTGTCGGACGTACGGGTTCGATGACCGCCGGTTCGAGCGGGGCGCTTCGCTCTCGACCGGCCGCTCCCGTCCGTGACGAAATCCTAGAACATCCTGAATGTTTGGATAGAATATATAATGAATGTATGGGAAAGATACGTGTCAATCGAGAACGAAGCACACGGTATGAGTTCCGCCACCGCCGATCACGACCTCGTCCCGACGGTCGACTCGCCGCTCGACACCGTCGACTACTGCCTCACGGCGGGGAGCGGAGTCGGGATTCTGACGTACGTCGTGGGACTTCTCGTCGGCAACACCGAGGCGGCGACGCTCGGTGTCGGCGTCGGCGTCGCCTGCGTCCTCAGCACGCTCACGATCCGGAGCGCCCGGGAAGTCGCTCGCGCCCTCGACTAACCCGGGGCCGAGCGCACGAGTACGTAGAGGCTGAACAGGACGCTCCCGAGGATGACGCTGACGACGGCGTGGATGAGCGTGACGCCGACGGTCAGCCGGCGGTCGAGATCGTAGAGCTGGCGGATGAGCAGGGCGTCGACGACGATGGCGACGCCGATGCCGAGGGCCGCGGGGAGGTCGAGTGCCGCCGTGACGACGGCGATGGCGGCGGGGAGCGGCCCGACGACGAAGGCGTTCCGGATCGGTACGTCGCCGAGGACGTTCCGCGCGGCGATGTGGGCGGTCACCGACAGAAACAGCGCGAACAGCGCGGCAGTGCCGGCGACGGCGACTGCCGACGACGAGCCGACACTCGTCTGCAAGGGGCCCATCGGTACGGTGGGCTACTCCAGGAGGCCGAGTTCTTCGAGTCGGGAGACGATCACGTCGACGGCTTCCTCGGCGTCTTCGGGCTGTTTCCCGCCGGTGATGACGAGTTTGCCGGAGCCAAAGAGGAGCGCGACCACGTTGGGATCGTCGAGCCGATAGACCAATCCTGGGAACTGCTCGGGTTCGTACTCGATGTTCTCCAGGCCGAGACCGATGGCGATGGCGTTCAGGTTGAGATTCCGACCGAGATCGGCGCTGGTGACGATGTTCTGGACGACGATTTCGGGGTCGTCGTCCACGTCGATCCGCAGATCACGGAGTTTGTCGAAGACGATGTGCAGGCTCTCGTGGACGTCCGCCGTCGACTTCGCACCCGTACAGACGATCTTGCCCGACCGGAAGATCAGCGCCGCCGACTTCGGGTTCTGCGTCCGGTAGACCAGCCCGGGAAACTGTTCGGGATCGTAGTCCGCTCCCTCCAGATCCATCGCGACGCTCTGGAGGTCGAGTTCCTGTCCGATGCCGGTCGACGCCACTACGTTCTCGATATTTATCGTTTCCTTCGGATCGGTCATGTGACGACTTAAGTGTCGTATTTAAGGTTTAAAAAGGTTGGTGCGCTCCGTTGATACGTTCGGCGGGGAGCGACCCCGGCGGCGAGCCGACGGGGGTCGGGCTCCCGCGGCGGCGGTTCGGTAGCCTCATGCCGGCGGCGGCCGGAGCGTGTGGCGTGTACGGCCTCGAACTCGCGGGCGAGGACGACGCCTTCGCGGCGCGGGAAGCGGCGTGTGCGGCGACGGCTGTCGACCCCGTCGCCTCCGGACTCGCTACTGCGCGCGGCATCGACGCCGACCGAGTACGGACGCTCGCGTACACTCGCCGCGCGAGCCACCTACTCGGCCGCTGTGCGGCGAGCGTCGACGCGGCGCGGGCGCTGGTCGCGGCCGCCGGCATCGAGCGGGCTGGAACCGTCGCCGTCCGCGCCCGCGACGTGCGCTCGACGGCGGGAATCGACACCCGCCGCGCCGAACGAGAACTCGGATCGGCGCTCGTCGACCGCGGCTTCACGGTCGACCTGGACGACCCTGACCACGAACTCCGGGCGCTCTTTGCCGACGACACCTGCCTCGTCGGGTGGCTGGTCGCCGAGAGCGTCCGCGACTACGGCGACCGCCGCCCCACCGACCGTCCCTTCTTCCAGCCCGGCAGTATGGCACCCCTCGACGCCCGGGCGTTCGCCAACCTCGCGGGCGCCGCCCCCGGCGCGACACTCCTCGACCCAATGTGCGGGACTGGCGGCGTGTTGATCGAGGCGGGCCTGGTCGGCGCCACGCCCGTCGGGATCGACGCCCAGCGAAAGATGGTTCGCGGCGCTCGGCGGAACCTCCGCCGGTATCTCGACCGCGACTTCCACCTCCTGCGCGGCGACGCGACGCGACTCCCCTTCGGCGACGGCGCCGTCGACGGTGTCGTCTTCGACGCTCCCTACGGTCGCCAGTCGAAGATCGAACGCCACGACCTCGCCGATCTGGTGTCGGGTGCGCTCGCGGAGGCCCGACGGGTCGCCCCGCGGGCGGTCGTCGTCGCCGACCGGTCGTGGCGCGAGGCGGCGGAGGCAGCCGGCTGGACCGTCGAAACCACGTTCGAGCGCCGGGTTCACCGGTCGCTCACGCGGCACGTCCACCTGCTGGACGCGTAAACCGTCTCCGTCTCGGCCTCGCTCGCACCCGGCGTCGCCGCCCGCGTGCCGCCGGTTCCCGTCGTCGCCGTCACTGCCGTTACACCCGGAGAAGGAGCCGATGTCGGTCGATCCGGCCGCCCGACGGAACTCACACGGGAACGCACTCCGATACTGCGGGCGCGAGGACGCTCACCGCCCGTTCACACGCTGGGATCAGTCCGCCGACGAGTCGGCGGTTCGGAGCGCCACCGCCGTCTCCCCGGCCCGAACCGGGTCACCCTCCGCGACGAGGAGATCGTCGGCGTCGTACTCGGCAGGCAGGAGTACGTCGGCCCGGCTTCCGAAGGCGATGTGACCGATCCGGTCGCCGCGGGCCACCTCGTCGCCAGCGGCGAGATACGGGTAGATGCGCCGGGCGAACCAGCCGGCGATCATCGACAGGTCACACGTATCGAGCGCCACGTCCACGCGTTCGTTGCGGTCGGAGTCCTTGGTGAACGCGGGGCGATGCGCGCCCGGGCGGTGGGTGAGCGTCTCGACGACCCCGTCTCGCGGCGCCCGGAGTACGTGTACGTCGGTGACGTTCATGAACACGCCGACCCGGATGCGACACTCCTCCTCGCGAACGACGGAGACGCGGCCGTCGGCGGGGGAGACGACGCCCTGTGGCGGAGGCGTCCGGTCTGGATCGCGAAAGAAGTAGACGATACCCACGCCGAGGGCGAGTGCGGCCGCTCCGAGCGGCGGCGCGACGATAGCGAGTGGGATCGCCGCGACCAGGGGCGGAAGGGCAAAGCGCCGAGCCCCGGGTGCCAGTGCGACGGTCATGCTTCGACCCGGTGGCCCCACGTCGACAGGAGGTGCGTGAGGTGGAGTCGGTCGTCCGTGCCGATCACCAGGTCGAGGTCGATATCGCCGGCGAGGCGGTGGAGGCGAGCGAGTTCCTCGCCGTCGTACCGTCTGCGTGCGGTTTCCAGAAGGTCGATGAGTAGCGCCTCGCCGTCGTAGCCCTCGTCGTCGAGGAGCGTCCCGACCGTTTTGCGGGCGTCGGTTATCTCCCCGGCTTCGGCCGCCTGCAGGATCGACTCCAGTTCGTCGTCGTGGCCCACGTCTTGGAGCGTCTCGTGTACCGTCGTCATCGTCACCTCACCCGTCTCGACGGCAGTCGTCTGTGCGCCGAGGATCGCCCGCCGGAGGTCGCCCTCGGCGTAGCCGGCGACGAACTCCAGGCCGTCGTCGTCGTAGTCGACGGCTTCGGCGTCCAGAATATCCCCGACGACGGCCTCGATTTCCTCGGCCGTCGGCGCTCGGACGGGCACCGGGAAACACCGCGAGCGGACGGGCGCGATGAGCGTCGCGGGCTGGCGGGTGACGATCACGAACTGGGTGGTGCGGTGGTAGCGTTCCATCACCCGCCGGAGCGCCTGCTGGAAGTCCTCGCGGATCGCTTCGGCGTTGTCCAAGACGATCGTCTTGTAGTCGCCGGAGACGGGGGCGTAGCTCGCGGATTCCTTCAGCACCCGGTTGATCATGTCGCGTTTTGCCATGCGGGAGCGGCCGGTGAGGAACTGCTCGAACCGAGGGTCTTCGCGGATCTCCGTTTTGGTCCGGTCGAAGAAGTCCGCGACGTTGATCTCGACGAGGTCATTCGCGGGATCGGCGTGGGCCGTCTCGGCGAGCGCACGGACGGCGGCGGTCTTGCCCGACCCCGGTGGCCCCTGCACGACGAGGTTCATCGGTTCGTCGACGGCCCGCTGGAGGCGGTCGCGTACCGACGCCTGTGGCAGGTCGTCGAGGCTCGGCGCGTGTGTCTCCGTCCACAGGGGGGCGTCCATCGCCCGTCCCTAGGTGGTCGGCAGGTAAGAATCCCTCTGTCTCCGCGTCGGCGTCGCGCTCGACCGACGCCGCGTCTTCCCGGCGTTCCGGCCGCTGGCGTGCGGCCTCCGGCGTCCCCGTCTCCAGGAGCCGTTCGAGTTTCGCCTCGAACGCCTCCTCGGAGAGGTCGCCACGGGCGTACCGTTCCCGGAGCGTCGCCAGGGCGGCGTCGGCGTCCCTCGTCTCGGCCCCGTCGGATCGGGGCGGCGCGACCCGGTCGTTCCGGCTCCGCAGGCGTCGGGCGAGGGGGACGACGACCGTGAACCCGACGACCCAGATCAGCCAGAACCAGGGAGCGTCGAACGCCATCCCCAGGAACCCGAGACCGAGGACGACGAGGGTGGTGACGGCCACCGCCGGATCGCGTTCGGTCGCGTTCACGGCCTCGGATTCGCCCGCCTCCCACAGAATCGTCTCGCCGCCCGCGCACCGACACGGGTTTATCACCGCCGCACGCATGTCGGCGTATGTCGATGCGCGTGACGTTTCTCGGCACGAGCGGGGCGGTTCCGACGACCCAGCGAGCGCCGAGTGCCGTCCTCGTGAACCGCGAGGGCGACCGCTTCCTGTTCGACTGCGGCGAGGGCACACAGCGCCAGATGATGCGCTTCGGCACCGGATTTGACATCTCCCAGATCTTCGTTACGCATCTCCACGGCGACCACATCCTCGGCATCCCCGGGCTGATTCAGTCGTTCGACTTCAACGACCGCACCGCGCCGCTGGCCATCCACGTTCCGCCGCGTTCCCGGGACGAGATCCGGGAACTGGTTCACGCCGGCGGCCACCAGCCCGGCTACCCCGTTCGGATTCACGAGGTGACCCCGGGTTCGGTCGCGTACGACGCCGAGGCGTTCGAGGTGCGAACCGTCGAAACCGATCACCGCACTCGCTCGATGGGCTTTGCTCTCGTCGAGGACGACCGCCCCGGTCGGTTCGACCGGGAGCGCGCCGAGGAACTCGGTGTGCCCGTCGGCCCGAAGTTCGGCCGCCTCCACGAGGGAGAAGCGGTCGAACTCGACGACGGACGCGTCATCCAGCCGGAACAGGTGGTCGGCGAGCCGCGTCCCGGTCGACGGCTGGTCTACACCGGCGACACCCGACCGGTCGATGCCGTCGTCGAGGTTGCCGAGGGCGCCGACCTCCTGATCCACGACGCGACGTTCGCTGACGACGAACGCGACCGGGCGCGCCACACGGGCCACTCGACCGCCCGCGAGGCCGGTCAGGTCGCTGCCCGCGCCAACGCCAAGCGCCTCGCCCTGACCCACCTCTCCTCGCGCTACGCTGGCGAGTGGGAACGGCTCGAACGCGAGGCGCTCGGCGTCTTCGACGGCGAGTGTTTCGTCGCGAGCGACGGACAGGCGGTCGAGGTGCCCTACCCGGAGTAACCCGACGATGAGCTACCGGCCTGGCCAGTGCAACATCGGTCGTCGACAACGCCGCCGTCGGGCCGCCCTCGCGGGCGGTGGGTTCCTCGTCGCGGCGGTGATCGTGGCCGCGTATCTCGTCGGGGTGATTCCTCGTCTGCTCCTGGCGAGCGTCTTCGTCCCGCTCGCGGTGGCGTTCGAGTGGGCCATCCAGGCGTACGAGGCCTTCTGTGTGCGTCTCGCGCTCCTCGGCCGCTACGACTTCTCCGGCGCCGACGACGGCGACCGCGGCGCGGTGTCCGCCCCCGGCAACCAGCGTGCCGATCAGCTCTACGCCCTGAAGATCAGTGTCGTGAGCGTCGCCCTCGCGGCGAGCGTGACGGCCGTCATCGTGCTGGTTCTGTCGTCGGTCGCCGGCACTGCAGGCAACCCCTAGATACTTGCGCCCGTTCGCCGAGGCGCACGTATGACGGTGCTCGTCCCGTTCGACGGGTCGGAACTCGCCGAGGCGGCGCTCGTCCGTGCGGCGTCGTTCGGAGCCGTCTTCGACGACGACATCCTGGCGCTGAGCGTGATCCCGGCGAGCGACGCGGCGTACGCCCGGGAGCAGGGGTGGCTCGGCCGGGACGACCCCTTCGACCGGCCGACGGTCGTGGCGACCCTCCACACGAACGTGACGGATCTGTGTCCGAGCGCCGACTTCCGTCACACCGTCGTCGAGGAGGCGACGCCGGAGGCCATCGCAACGCGGATCCGGGAGGTGGCCGCGCGGGAGGACGCCGGACTGGTCGTCGTCGGGAGCGACAACGCCGGGCGCGTCGTCACCGGCGTGGCGAGTGTCGGGCAGGTGGTTGCGACGAACATGTCCTACGACGTGGTCGTCGTTCGGCAGTCCACTCCGTCACTGGTCGCCACACTCCGAAACGCCTCGCCGCCCAGAGGCCCCAAATCCGACTTCTACTTCCCCCAGCGGCGGCACCGCGACGAGAACTGATCGTTCCGCCGCCCCCGACACCGGACGGCGGTGTA
>JBDGTP010000035.1:0-20587 GCA_042216725.1 Haloplanus sp. | reverse complement strand
CGTGTTCGAGGTCGGCCTGTTCGGGCTTGGTCGGCATCCCCGTCGAGGGGCCGGCTCGCATCGCCTCGACCAGGACGACCGGCGTCTCGGACATCTCCGCCAGGCCGAGCGGTTCGGACATGAGCGCGAACCCGCCGCCGGACGATCCGGACATCGACTTGACGCCGGCGTGGGAGGCACCGAGCGCCAGCGCCGCCGCGGCGATTTCGTCTTCGACCTGCTCGGAGATCCCGCCCACCTCGGGGAGCGCCTGGGACATGATGGTGAACACCTCCGTCCACGGCGTCATCGGATAGCCGGCGATAAACCGGCAGCCCTCGTCGATGGCGCCGTAGGCGATGGTGTCGCTTCCCGACAGGAGCACCTGTTCCTCGTCGTGGCTCCCTTCGGGTACCCGGAGGTCGTGGGTGAACTCGAACTCCTCTTTCACCATATCGTGGGTGTAGTGGAGGATCTCCTTGTTGGGTTCGAGGATCTCCTCGGGCATCGACTCCGACATCAGTTCCTCGAAATATTGGAGGTCGATGCCGAGGAGGGCGGCCGTCGCCCCGACACCCGCGGTGTTCCGCATGACTTCCCGCCCGTGGTCGCGGGCGATTTCGCGGAGATTGATCGGATAGACGTGCCAGTCGTTCTCCTCGGCGCGCTCCTCGAAGTTGGGGATGTCGTCGGCGTCGAGCAGACCCGTGTCGTAGACGATCACTCCACCCTCGTTGAGTTCGTCCAGGTTCTCCGACAGCGGTTTCACCTCCTCGTCGCCGTAGTAGGCGTCCTCCTGGGGGTTTCGCGCGAAGGAGTCGCCCAGTGCAAGCAGGCAGTTGAACCCGTCACCGCGGGAGCGTACCGGCTTCGAGTCGGCACGTACCTCGGTGTACGTGTGACCGCCACGAATCCGCGACGGGTAATGTCGATGCGTAAAGACGTGAAGGCCCGCTCGCATCAGGGCCTTGGCGAAGTTCTGACTGGTCGATGCGATACCGTCGCCCGACCCGCCAGCGATCCGCCACATGAGTTCTCGGTCAGTCATATTTGCATCACGGCCCTCCGGGGGCCACTACCGAGACGGTTGTCCACGGTTCGACTAAAGCCTTTGCTATACGTTACCAAGCAAAAATGATGTAAGACCGCCGATTTCGGGAGTCTGGCAGGTCAGGAATCGCGTCAGATCGCCGCAATCGTGGACGCGTCTGTTCCACGGCCGGTAACTGTCGCACTTCCGAGAAGAACGGGGTGTTCGGGCGGCTGGTGGCCTCGACCGGGCGCCACGCCGTCAGTCGACGTTCTCCGGACTCCGCGGGTGGTAGTCGGTATCGTACTCGCCCGGTTGCCCGTCCATGCGGTCGGGGTTGATCCGCCCCGCGAGGAGCATGAAGTCGACGATCGTCAGCGCGAGCATCGCCTCGACGACGGGGACGCCCCGCGGTGGCAACACCGGGTCGTGCCGCCCGACGACCTGGATCTCCTTCTCTTCGCCCGTCTCCCAGTCGACTGTCGTCTGTGTCTTCGGAATCGACGTTGGTGCGTGGAGCGTCACCTCGCCCGTGATGGGCTGGCCGGTCGTGATGCCGCCCTGGATGCCGCCGTGGTCGTTGCCCTGGGGCACGGGGTCGCCCTCCTCGTCGAACGTCCAGTCTTCGTTGCGCTCCGATCCCGTGTAGCGTCGCGCCTCGCGCCCGAGGCCGCACTCGAAGGCCGTCGCCGCCGGCACCGACATCATGGCCTGGCCGAGACGCGCCGAGACGGAGTCGAACCGGGGCGCGCCCAGGCCCCGCGGGACGCCCCGGGCTTCGAACTCGATGGCGCCGCCGATGGAGTCTCCTTCTTCCTGGTAGGCGTCGATGGCCTCGCGCATCCGTTCGGCCGTCTCGGGGTCACCACACCGCACCTCGTTGTCCTCGCTGTGTTCGACCATCTCCTCGAAGCTCACGTCCGGCGCCTCGATGTCGCCGATCTGGTTGACGTGGGCTTTGAGTTCGATCCCCCGTTCGCCGAGGATCTTCTTCGCCACGGCCCCCGCGGCGACCCAGTTCACCGTCTCCCGGGCCGACGAGCGACCGCCGCCGCCCCAGTTGCGCGTGCCGAACTTCGCGGAGTACGTGAAGTCGCCGTGGGAGGGGCGTGGCGCCGTCACGAACGGTTCGTACTTGCCCGAGCGGGCGTCCTTGTTCTGGATGACCATCCCTAGCGGCGTGCCCGTCGTGTATCCGTCTTGCAGACCGCTGTGGATGCGCACCTCGTCGGGTTCGCCGCGGCTGGTCGTGATCATCGACTGCCCGGGTTTGCGCCGGTCGAGGTCGCGCTGGATGTCCTCCTCGGTCAGTTCGAGTCCGGCGGGACAGCCGGAGACGACGACGCCCATCGCGTCGCCGTGGCTCTCGCCGTAGGTCGTCACCTGGAACAGACGACCGAATCGGTTACCGTTCATGCTCGTCCAGTTCGGCCCCGAGGTCATAAAGCACGTCGAAGAACCCCGGGAAGGAGACATCGACGTGGTCGGCGCCCTCGACGGTGGTCGTTCCTTCGGCGACCAGTCCCGCAATGGCCAGCGCCATCACGATCCGGTGGTCGTCGTGGCCGGAGACGGTCGCGCCGCGAAGCCACGAGTCACCGCCGTGGATCGTCAGCGTGTCCTGTGTCTCCGTCACCGCGGCGCCGAGTTTCTCCAGTTCCGTCGCCATCGCGCTCACGCGGTCGGTCTCCTTGTACCGGACGTGTTCGCAGTTGACGATCCGCGTCTCGCCGTCCGCGACGGCGCCCAGCACCGCGATGGTCGGCAGGAGGTCGGGCGTGTCGCCCACGTCCACCTCGACGCCCGAGAGCGCGCTCCGGCGCACCGTGATCTCACCCGCCTCCCGATCCCAGGCCACAGCCGCGCCCATCCGCTCTAACACGTCGACGATGGCGCTGTCGCCCTGGGCGCTCGGTCGGGCGCCCGCGACGACCACGCCGTCGTCGCCGCCGGCGACCGCTCCCGCCGCCAGCAGATACGACATCGACGAGAAATCACCCGGGACGTGATAGGCGTCGTCGCGGCCGTACGTCTGGCCGCCCGGCACACGGTAGCCCCGGGTGGTTTCGGCGGCCTCGATGCCGAAGTCGGCGAGGACTTCCAGCGTGATATCGACGTACGGCGCCGACTTCAGCTCCGTCTCCAGGTGGATGTCGATCCCCCTGTCGGTCACTGCGCCCGCCATCAACAGCGCGGTGATGTACTGCGAGGACACGTCGCCCGGGATGGCCACCTCGCCGCCGTCGACGCCCCCGCCGACGACGAGCGGTGCCTGGCCGTTGCCGCGCGTGCTCTCCGCCCGCCCGCCGAGTTGCCGGATCGCATCGAGAAGCGGCCCCTGCGGGCGAGAGCGGAGCGACGCGTCGCCCGTCACCACGGTGAGGCCGTCGGCGAGCGCCGCGCAGGCGGTGACGAGTCGCGTCGTCGTCCCGCTGTTCGCACAGTCGATCACGTCGTCGGGGACGGCCGGCCGGCCGTCGAACCCCGTCACCTCCAGGTCGCCGCCCGTCTGGTCGACGCGCCCGCCGAAGGCCTCGACCGCCCGCATCGTCGCTCGGGTGTCCGCGCTCACGAGCGGATCGGCGACGACCGCACCGTCACTGTATCCCGCCGCGAGGATCGCCCGATGCGTGTAGCTCTTCGACGGCGGTGCGCGCGCCCGCCCGTCGACCCGTGACTGCGTGATGTCCACGTCCATATCCGACGGGTCGAGCGGCCGCCGTATCAGCGTACCGAACCCGGCACTCTCCCGGATCCGTTGCCAAGGATTACGTGGCGCCGTGTGTTACTGCAAGACATGGACGAGGCGAGTGGTTTCCGTGTCGTCCTCGTCGCGACGGCCGGCCGCCTCGAAGACCCGCTGGCGTCGACGGGATTCGACGTGACAGCCGTCGACTCGGCCGGCGACTGTCTCCGTGTCGTGGAGCACGGCGACGCCGACGGCATCGTGAGCGGGGCGACGCCCCCCGACATCGACGGCGTTCGCCTCCTCAGGGCGACCCGTGTCTCCCATCCGACGATCCCGTTCGTGCTCGTTTCCGACGGCGCCACCGCCAGCGACGTAATCGACACCGCCAGCGACGTAATCGCCGCCGACGTGAACAGCGCCGTCGTCGACGACGGTGACGCGGCGGCCGTCGCCTCGCGGCTTCGGGACGGCCTTCGACGTGAGGAGGTGGACGCGGGCTCGGAGGGGCAGCGACGATACAGCTCCCTCGTCGAACGTTCTCCCGCCCCGATCAATCTGTTCGACGACACCGGCGAGTCGATCTGGTGTAACGACGCCGTCCTCGACCTCCTCGGACTCGACGACCGAGCAGAACTCCTCGGGCGGTCGATCTTCGAGTTCATCCACCCCGACGACCGCGATATCGCCAAGGAGGAACTCACGACCGTCATCGAACGAAAGGAGTCCGTCGGGCCGACACAGATGAAACTGCTCCGACCCGACGGCGAGGTTCGGTACGTGCAGGTGGCGACGGCCATCGGCCGCTTTCTCGGGGCGGATATCGGCCAGGCTGTGATCGTCGACGTCACGCAGTTACAGGAGACGAAAAACGCGCTCCGAGACGAACGGGAGTTCATCGAGCAGTCCCTCGACGCGCTTCAGGATCTGTTCTACGTCGCCGACGCGGAGGGGAACCTCCTGCGGTGGAACGCGGCCATGACCGAGGTCACCGGCTACGACGAAGACGAACTGGCGTCGATGAACGTCACGGCGCTCCTCCGGGACGAGGACGCGCCGCGGATGCTGGACTCGATTGCGACGGTACTCGACGAGGGCGCCGATACGGTCGAAGTCGCCCTCGCCACCGAACACGGCCGTACCCTTCCGTACGAATTTCGCGGGCGGCGGTTGAGTGACGGCGCCGACGACCCGCGAGTCGTCGGCATCGGCCGCGACATCTTCGAGCGCCGGGAGCGGAAGCGACAGTTGCAGGTGTTCGAACAGTGGCTCCGGCACAACATCCGCAACGAGACGAACGTGATCCGCGGCATCGCGGAGAACATTCGGGACGGCCGGGTCGACGACGTCGAGGTGAGCGCCCGCCGCATCGTCGAACACACCACGCACGTCGTCGACCAGGCGGATCGGGAGCGACGGATCGTGGAGTTGCTCACGTCGCCGCCCGAATCGGCGGCGCTCGACGTCACTGCTCTCGTCCGCCGACAGGTGCAGTCGGGTCGCGAACGGCATCCGTCGGCCGATATCGAGATCATCCGTGCCGACGACGTCGTGGTCAGCGCGATTCCCGACCTGCGGGCGGCGATCCGTGAACTTCTGGAGAACGCGGTCGGATACAACGACACCGAGACGCCGACAGTCGAGGTGGCGGTCATCGCGGGCGACGGCGGTCGGGGGATCGTTCGGGTGATGGACGACGGGCCCGGAATCCCCGAAATCGAGTGGGGCACCATGATCCACGACCGGGAGATCGATCAGTTGCATCACAGCTCCGGGCTGGGCCTCCTGTTCGTCTACTGGGTAACGCGCATCTCCGGTGGCGACCTCTCCATCTCGGAGAACGACCCGCGCGGGAGTACGGTCACGCTCACGCTGCCGGCGGCTGCCGAGTGACTGCGGTGGATCACGCGAACCCTCAGTTACTAAATGCGTCGCTCAAGTAGGGAGTTTATGTTCGAGAAGTCGACGTGGATCAAACTCCCGCGGAACGTGGTCGTGGGTCACGGCGTCCTCGACGACCTCGCCGACGTGGTCGACGACCTCTCCGTGGTCGGTCGGCCGCTGGTCGTGACGAGTCCGACGCCGAACCGACTCGTCGGCGACCGGGTGCGTGCCCAACTCGGGAACGACCCCGTCACGGTCACGGTCGAGAGCGCAGGCTTCGACGCGGTCGAACGCGTCGCCGAGACGGCGGAGACGGAGGCCGCCACCTACCTAGTCGGTCTCGGCGGCGGCAAGGCTATCGACACCGCGAAGATGGTCGCCGACCGTCACGGTCTCGGCTTCATCTCCGTCCCCACCGCGGCCAGTCACGACGGCATCGTCAGCGGCCGGTCGTCGATTCCGGAGGGCGATACCCGCCACAGCGTCGCCGCTGACCCACCCCTGGCCGTCGTCGCCGACACCGAAGTCATCGCCGCCGCGCCCTGGGAACTCACCACCGCGGGCTGTGCCGATATCGTCTCCAACTACACCGCAGTCGAAGACTGGCAACTCGCCCACCGCCTCCAGAACGTCGAATACTCGGAGTATGCGGGTGCGCTCTCGCGGATGACCGCCGAGATGCTCGTCGAGAACGCCGACTCCGTCAAACAGGGGTTAGAGGAGTCGGCGTGGGTGGTCGTGAAGGCGCTGGTCTCCTCGGGCGTCGCCATGTCCATCGCGGGGTCGTCCCGCCCGGCCAGCGGCGCCGAACACCTCTTCTCGCACCGACTGGATCGCATCGCGCCCGACCGCGCGCTCCACGGT
This sequence comes from Haloplanus sp., assembly GCA_042216725.1. Taxonomy (GTDB): domain Archaea; phylum Halobacteriota; class Halobacteria; order Halobacteriales; family Haloferacaceae; genus Haloplanus. The sequence continues at coordinate 14,144 of JBDGTP010000035.1, read as the reverse complement.
CACCAGGTCGGCGTCGGCTCGATCATCGTCGCCTACCTCCACGAGGGTGACAAGGGGATGTGGCGGAACATCCGCGACGCCCTGTCGGTCATCGGCGCACCCACGACCGCCGCGGGGCTCGGGTTCGACGACGAGACGGTGATCGAGGCGCTGACGACCGCCCACCGCATCCGCGACCGCTACACCATCCTCGGCAACGGAATCAGCGAGGCGGCCGCACGCGACGCCGCGACGACCACTGGTGTGATCTAGCCGCAGTCGACGCGTCGACCGGTGCCGACCGATAGCGGAACAGAAAAGCCGGTGCGCTCCCGACCGACCGATATGGCAACGGCTAGCGCTAGTGGCCCGGTCAAGGAGCATCCCGTCGCCGTCACTGCCGTCCTCTCGGTCGTGGGGTACACGCTCGTAGTGGGCACGTTCCTCGGCGTGGTGCCCGGTTCGATCTTTCCCGACCTCTCGCTCCAGCAGGTGAACCGCCTCTCGGACGCCATCGCGGTCGTCAACACGGCCGCGACGCTCTCGCTGATCGCCGGCTGGCGGTGGATTCGGCGCGGCGAGGTGAAACGACACGCCGCCGCGATGTCGACGGCGTTCGGCCTCATCCTGCTCTTTCTCGTCCTCTATCTGACGAAGATCGGTGGCGGCGGCACCAAGGAGTTCGTCGGCCCGCAACTCGTCTACTACGCCTACCTTGCGATGCTCGCCATCCACATCATTCTCTCTATCGTCTCCGTCCCCGTCGTCCTCTACGCCATCGTCCTCGGAGTGACACACACCCCCGCTGAGATCCGCGACACCGCTCACGCCCGCGTCGGCCGCGTCGCCGCCGGGGCGTGGATTCTCTCGCTGTCGCTGGGTGTCGTAACGTATCTCCTCCTCAACCACGTCTACCGGTGGGAGTTCGTCGAGGCCGCCATCGTGATCTGGTGACCGCCGCGCTTACGACTCGTCTTCGCCGTGGATGGCGAGCACCGGCACGTCGGCACGGCGGACGATCCGTTCGGTGACGCTTCCGACCAGATACCGATCCAGCCCCCGACGCCCGTGGGTGCCCATCACGACCAGGTCGATGTCCTCGTCGCCGACGTAGTCGAGGATGGTGTCTTCGGGGACTCCCTCGACGATCGACGTGACCGATTCGAGGCCGCGGTCGGCCGCCCGTTCTTCGATGGTCGCCGTCGCTGTCTCGCCTTGATTGCGGAGCGCGTCGCGGAGGCTGTCCGGATCGAGCGCCGGGGCGCTGTGGCCGACGAGGTCGGTTTCGACGACATAGAGGATGTGTACCGTCGCGTCGAACCGGTCGGCCACGGTCAGGGCGTGTTCGACGGCCGCCGTCGCACAGTCGCTCCCGTCGGTCGGGATCAGGATACGGTCGTACATGCACGCCGGTTCGCGCCCCCGGCCCCTGAAGGCGGCGGTCGAAGCCGACCGACGGAAGGACTTTTTGTCCACCCGCCGCGTGGTCGGACGTGTGCGCGTCGCGTTCGTGACGATGACGACGGCCCACCACGGGGACGGGTGGTACGCCCGCCGCGTGCGGGCGGTCACCGAGCGTCTGGCCGCCCACGGCCACGACGTGATCGTCTGTTGTGCCCAGTGGTGGGACGGCGACCACTCCACCTTCGACTTCGAGGGCGTCACCTACCGGCGGGTGACGGCCGATCCCGCACCACGGGCGTTCGTCGCGAAACTCCCCTTCGTCCTCAACAGCGTCCGGCCGGACGTGATTCACGTCGCCACGGCCCCATCCCTCGCGGTGCCGGCCGCCAAGGTCGCCGGCCGTCTCCGGCGCACGCCCGTCGTCGCCGAGTGGTGGGACACCCCCGACCGCGACGAGGGCGCCACCTGGCGTCGCCACTGGGCGGCCCGCTCGCCGGACGCCCTGCTTGTCCCGTCCCGTACCGTGGAGACGACGGTGCGGGAGTGTGGCGCCGATCCGGACGATATCTCGTTGCTCCCCGACAGCGTCGACATGGCGGCCATCCGGGACGCTCCGGTCGATCCCCGGGCGGATCTGGTGTACGCCCGTTCGCTGGACGACCACGCAAACGTCGAGGAGTTCCTCCTCGCACTCGCGGAACTCCGACAGCGGGAGTGGCGCGCGGCGGTCATCGGCGACGGCCCGGCCCGCGCCGACGCCGAACGCACCGCCCGCGACCTGCGCATCGACGACCGGATCGAGTTCCTCGGTGCCCTCCCGCCCGACGAACGAGTGCCGATCCTCAAGGGCGCCCACGTCTTCGCCCAGACTGCCACCTGGGAGCCGTTCGCGACCGACCTCTTGCGGGCGCTCGCGTGTGGCTGTGTCGGCATCGTCGAGTACCAGGCCGACTCGGCGGCGCACGAACTCGTCGAGGAAGACCCGCGGGGCGCTCTCGTGACTAACCCGCAGGAGTTCGCCGACGAAATCGTCGCCGCCGCCGACCTGGAGCGGTGGACGGTCAACGAGGACTACGCGCCCTTCGATCACGATGCCGTTATCGACCGCTACGTCGACTGCTACGAGCGCGTCGTCCGCAACTACGGGCTGTTCACCGAGAGCGGATGACGGTCGGCGACACCCGTTTCGGAACGCTTTTCCGGCGGATACGTCCACGATTCCCTATGAGCGACGACGTAGAGGCCGAACTCCGCGAGCAGTTTCGGGCCGCGTTCGAGGGCGCGGACTTTCCCGTAACCGATCAGATGGATCTGGTGCCGGCGCTCCCCAACGGCCCAGGCACCCGATTCGAGGCTGACGACTTCTCCGTCTCGGCGGTGGAACTCGCGGCGAATCTCGACGACCACCAGGAGTTCCCGTACGAGTCCGCCGACGCGCTCGTCGACGACGTGATCGCGGCACTGAAAGCCGAGGGGCTGCTGTAGGGAACCCGCCGTCCGAACGGGGCGAGATACACTTATGTCGATTCGACCACCATACGCTCACACGACCGGCTTCGGCACGCCGGATCGTACGGGAGATATCGATGGTCGAGAGGCAACCGGAGACGGACACGGCGTTTCTCTACGAACTCGCCCGCGACTCGAAGACGACGGAACTCGTCGCGTATCTGAGGCGGGGGTCGACCCCCGTCGTCAGACGGCGCGCCGCGGAGATTCTGGGTGACTTCGCCGAGAATCCTGCCCCAGAGACCACCGAAGAAATCGTTCGGGCCCTCGTGGACGCCGTTCGCGAAGACGACGACGACAGCGTCCGGGCGCGGGCGATAGATGCCCTGTACCGACACGGCGAGGACACGCTCGAACACCTCGTCCGCGAGATGGGGGGGTTCGATGTCGACGACACGTCCGATCGGACGCTGTCACGACTGCTCGAAGACTGGCTCACTGCGGAGTATCCGGAGTTCCGGATGGTCGCTGCGACGGCACTCGGACGGGTCGGCGACGAACGCTCGTTGCCCGCGCTGGTGCGAGCGACGACCGACGAGGATCCTCGCGTCCGGGCGAGAGCCGTCCAGTCCTGTGGATGGATCGGCCACGAACGCTGTCTCGAACCCCTTCGAGAACGCCTCGACGACCCCCGACATCTCGTCCGTGAGAAGGCAGTCAGGGCGCTCGGCTCGATCGGTAGCGAGGCGGCGCTGCGGTCGCTCGTTCCGGTCGCCCGTGACGACGATGAATCGATTCGACGCGCCGCGGTCGAAGAACTCGGCCAGTTCGGGAGCCTCGATCCCGTCGTCGTCTTGGTTCGGGCGCTGAAAGAAGATACTGACTCGGTTCAGCGTGCTGCGGTGCTGTCGCTCGTCCAGTTGTTCGTCGACGCCCCGCCGGAGCGGAGTCGGCGAATCCGCGATGCCATCGCCGAACAACTCTCGAACGCCGACACCCGCTCCGTCGTCCCTCACACCATCGACATGGTGTCCGAGAGCCAGCGCGACGTGGTTCGGCGCAACGCGGTGTGGCTGCTCGGACACGTGACCGATGCCGACACGGACGACGACCGGCGCGACGCGGTTTACGACTGCCTGCTCGACGCACTCGACGACGGCGACGAGCGAACGGCACGGCTCGCCGTAGCCAGCCTCACCGAACTCGGCAGCGACGAACTCGAGCGTCGACTTCAGATCCTGATCAAAGACGCGGACGTACCGGAGGAGGTGGCCGAGCGCGCGGAGACGGTGCTCGACGGGATCGGTGGGAGTCTCCCGGACGAAGTCGTGACTAATGCCGTCGATTACACGTACGTTCGCGACCCGGCGGACTACACGCGAAGCCACCGCGAGGACGACGGTGAGTAGTCGTACGGCCCGGTTACGAACCCGGCGGCGTCAGCCGGCATCGGAACGCGAACCGGAAACGAACCGCTGGTCGTGAGCCGTTATCGAGAGGTCGAACGACTGCTCGAGCACGTTGATCGTCGACTCGGACTGTGCCCGTGGGTCGACGTGGTAGTGTGCCAGCGCGTCGGCCCGGTCGAAGCGCTTTCCCAGCACGTGGAGGAATTTGAAGACGGTCTGTAGATCGAACTTCCCGACGAGTTCCGAGAGGATGTCGAATTCGACGGCTATCTTGCCGTCCGTGGCCTCGTACTCCTCGAGAACCCGGGACATCGTCTCGCCCAGCCCCGAGAGGCCGAGTCGACCGTCGAGTCTGACGATCTCCAGGGACAACTCGTCGAAGTCGATTCCGGGGATATCGTCGAGCACGCCGGATTTGGTCGTAAGGACGACTACCTGAGCCGGCCACTCGTGTAACTCCTCGTACAGCAGTCGGAGCCGTTCGGCCGGAGCTACCGTCACGAACAGCACGATATCGCCGGGGGAGAGAAAGTGGATCCGAGCGTTGTCGGCGCCGGCACTCCCGGGTGGCGCCCGCACGAGGATGGATCCCGTCCCATCGATGGCGTCTGCGACGTGGACGCCCGACTCCACGAGCGATTCGACGTGTCCGAAGAGGTGCCGCTTGAACTCCTCGACACCGTCCGTTTGGTCGTGGTGTTGCCCGCTGCTGTCGCAGTACGGGCAGTCCCATCGGACTCGGAAGTCCTGTTTTGTCAGTCGCTGTCGGTGGTGATCGAGGATATGTGGCTTGGCGGCGCCGACGAGAGCGTCCCTGCTCGCAGACCAGACCGTGAACGAACAGTGCCGGCACCGAAATCGATAGACCATCGGGATGCTCGTGATTGATATCGGCAGTACATCACTTCGTCGTTCCGGTCTTCACCTCGCGTCGGTGCCGGTCGGGTGGTCTCGGTTCGGAGAGGGCTCCCATCGGTCGCTTGACATCGCCTCGTGCGCCGACTCGTGTCCCCGACTGGCCGCAATCGAGCCCGGACTGTCGTCTCACCGACTCGCGGGAGGCGCTCGACCGGCCGTGGGGAACACGTTTGGTCGCCCCCCGCCAAATGCGGGTATGTTCGACCTCGAGCGCTACCTCAACGTTCGGAGCGCGCACGGCGCCTCGTTCGGCCCCGACGGTGATCGCCTCTCCTTTCTCATGGACACGACTGGCGTCCCCCAGGTGTGGACGCTCGACGCTCCCGGCGGGTGGCCCGAACAGCGAACCTTCTTCGACGACCGTGTCACATTCGCCGCCTGGTCGCCCGAGCGCCCCGAACTCGTCGTCGGCCGTGACCGCGGCGGCGACGAGAAGGAGACGCTCTACCGCCTCGACGTGACCGACGGGAGAGTCATCGACCTCACGCAGCATCCCGACGCGAAACACTGGTTCGGCGGATGGAGTCCCGACGGGGAGCAGATCGCCTTTGCCTCCAACCGCCGCGACCACGCCGTCTTCGACGTGTACGTCCAGGGGCGCGACGCCACGGGCACCGACGCTCGCCGCGTCCACGAGGGCGACGGCTGGTTCTCCGTCGCGGGGTGGAGTCCGGACGGCGACCGCCTGCTCCTCACCGAATCCCACTCCAGTTTCGATCAGGACGTGTACGTTCTCGACGTGGCGACGGGCGACCGCCGCCACCTCACGCCCCACGAGGGGAACGTGCGCTATCTCAGCGCCTCGTGGGGGCCGGACGGCGAGAACGTCTACCTCGCGACCGACCGCGACACCGACACGCTCGCTCTCGCACGGATCGACCTCTCGACGGACGACCTGTCGGCGGTCGAGACTGCAGACGAAGGCGTCCTCGCTGCCGACGAGTGGAACGTCGACGGCGTCACGGTCGACGAGGACTCCCGCCGGCTGGTCTACTCGCGTAACGTCGACGGCTACACGGAACTCGGCGTGACCGAACTCGTCGCCCCGGGTCGGGTCGATCACTTCCCGACGCCCGACCTGCCGCCGAGCGTCGCCGGTGACGTGAGTTTCGGCCCCGACGGCGACCGCTTCGCGCTGACTGTCACCCGGAGCGACGACACCGCCAACGTCTACGTCGTCGACGTGATGACCGGGACGGTCGAACGCTGGACGCGCGCCTCTACCGCCGGCATCCCCCGCGACACCTTCGTCGCGCCCGAACTCGTCCGCTACCCTTCCTTCGACGGCCTGGAGATTCCGGCGTTCTTCTCCCTCCCCGAGACGGACACTGGGCACGGCGAGACGCCGGTCGTCGTCGACGTACACGGTGGCCCCGAGTCACAGCGCCGCCCCTCGTTCGGACGGGTGAAGCAGTACCTCCTCTCGCGGGGCTACGCCGTGTTCGAACCCAACGTCCGCGGGTCGACGGGCTACGGCAAGGCCTACACCCACCTCGACGACGTGGAACAGCGGATGGACGCCGTCGCCGACCTGCGGGCGGGCGTCGACTGGCTTCACGACCATCCCGCCGTCGACCCCGACCGCATCGCCGTCATGGGCGCCTCCTACGGCGGGTTCATGACCCTCGCCGCGCTGACGGAGTACCCCGACATCTGGGCGGCCGGCGTCGACATCGTCGGCATCGCCAACTTCGTCACGTTCCTCGAAAACACGGGCGACTGGCGGCGCGAACTCCGCGAGGCCGAATACGGCTCGCTGGCCGAGGATCGCGAGTTGCTGGAGTCCATCAGCCCGGTTCACAACGTCGAGGACATCGCCGCCCCCCTGTTCGTCCTCCACGGCGAGAACGATCCGCGGGTGCCCGTGAGCGAGGCCCATCGAATAGTCGAGGGCGCCCGCGAGGCGGGGGTTCCCGTCCGTGAACTCGTCTTCGAGGACGAGGGACACGGCTTCACGAAACTCGAGAATCGGATCGAGGCCTATGCGGCGGTCGTCGAGTTCCTCGATACGCATCTCGCACCGAACGACGACTCGTAAGGGTGACCGCCGCTCAGGCGGCCCCTTCGTGGTCGTCGGGGTTGGCGGCGCGGTCACCGACGGTGTCGTTCTCGCCGGGCGTGCGTCGGGGGTCGGCCGCCGCCGCGAGTTCGCCCGAATGCATCGCCTCCTCTTCCTCTTCGTCGGCTTCCTCTTCGTCGGCTTCCTCCGCTTCGTCGGCCGGTTCGTGATCCTCGGGGTTGGCGGCGCGGTCACCGACGGTGTCGTTCTCGCCGGGCGTGCGTCGGGGGTCGGCCGCCGCCGCGAGTTCGCCCGAATGCATCGCCTCCTCTTCCTCTTCGGCTTCCTCTTCGTCGGCCGCTTCCTCCGCTTCGGCTTCCGGTTCCGCCTCCTGCTCGGACTCCGACGGCGGTTCGGGGCCGGCGGCGGTCGATCCACCCCCGAAGATGGACAGCAGTTTGTCGAGCAGGCTCATGCGACCACACCTCCTCGCGGCGTCGCGGCGTGGTCGGCGTCACCGACAGCCGGCGACGGCGTCGACGTACTCCGTTCGGGGCCGAATCGCTCCGTCGTGCCCACAGTGCGTGTGGCTCCGGCCGTCGTGAGAGCGACGACTGTCAGGACGATACTTCTCACGGCGGCAACGAGCCGTTCCCCCGTGCCGACCGTTGGTTCATGTCGGTACATGTCTTTCGTTAACATTCCCCTCTATTATAAAGATGTGCGCCGATGACGGGGCCTCCGTTAGAGTCAAACGGTCGCGTGGTGAACGATTACACATGAGTGCAGGGCAGGAACAGCGGGCGATCCGGTGTCTCGTCGCCAAGGTGGGACTCGACGGACACGACCGTGGTGCTCATGTCATCGCACGGGCCTTTCGGGACGCCGGGTTCGAGGTGATCTACTCCGGCCTCCACCGGGCGCCCGAGGAGATCGTCCAGGCGGCCGTTCAGGAGGACGTGGATGTCCTCGGCATCTCCATTCTCTCCGGAGCGCACAACACGCTCGTTCCGACGGTGGTCGAGGGGCTGAAGGAGTACGGCGCGTTCGAGGACACCCTCGTCATCGTCGGCGGTATCATCCCCGACGAGGATCGGCCGGCACTGAAAGAGGCGGGTGTCGCCGAAGTGTTCGGCCCCGGGACGCCGATGCAGGAGACCATCGACTTCGTCCGTGACAACGTCCCGAGACGATGAACGAGGCGAACACGGAGGATCTGGTCACCGGGGTGCTCGACGGCGATCACCGGGCGCTCGCCCGCACGATCACGAAAATCGAGAACCGCGAACCCGGATACCGTGACCTCGTCTCGGCGCTTCACGCCCACACCGGCGACGCCGAAGTGATCGGCGTGACTGGCAGTCCCGGCGCCGGGAAGTCCACGTTGGTCGACAAACTCGCCAAGACCTACCGTGATCGTGGGCTCACCGTCGGCGTCATCGCGGTCGACCCCTCCTCGCCGTACACCGGCGGGGCGGTACTCGGCGACCGGATTCGCATGGCCTCGAACGTCGGCGACATGGACGTCTTCTTCCGGTCGATGAGCGCCCGCGGTCAACTCGGCGGCCTGTCGACGGCCACCGCCGACGCGATCAAGGCGCTCGACGCCTTCGGCAAGGATCGCATCATCGTCGAGACGGTCGGTGCCGGGCAGAACGAAGTGGACGTGGTTCGCACCGCCGATACGGTGGTCGTCCTCATCCAGCCCGGCAGTGGCGACGACGTGCAGATGCTCAAGGCCGGCATCCTCGAAATCGGCGACGTGTTCGTCGTCAACAAGGCCGACATGGACGGCGCCGCGACCACCGTCTCCGACCTTCGCGAGATGCTCCACATGCGCGAGGGCTCGCCGACGACCGGCGCAGGCCACCACGGCACCGCGATGAGCGACGACGCGGCGGATGCTGGCGCCGACGACGGGGCGACCGACTGGGAGCCTCGGATCGTCGAAACCGTCGCGACCGAGGGGACTGGCGTCGAGGAACTGATCGACGCCCTCGACGCCCACTACGAGCACCTCTGTGCGACGGGCGAACTCGACCGCAAGGCGCGGGAGCGGTACGCCGAGGAGATCCGACAGCTGCTTCGGGCCGACGCCGCGGCGTTACTGGAGGAGGAACTCGACCGTCACGGCGGTATCGACGCCCTCGCGGAGGCCGTCCGCGACCGGGAGACCGACCCCTACACCGTCGCCGACGACGTGATTCGCCCGCTTGCCGACTGCGTCCGTGAGCGTCGGGACTGACGGCGCCGTCACCCCGTCAGACTGAAACGCCGCGGGGAGCCACCTGAGCGTATGTCCCTCCGCTCCGCGATGCCCGCTTCCATCCGTTCCCGACCGCTCGTGGCCGAAATCGGCGTCGTCGTCGGTCTTCTCGCCGGAATCTCCGTCTGGCGGCGCGTCCTGACGGCGCTCCAGCCACGGCTTGTCGAGGCGGTTCCCGACGGGATGGGCGACCCCGTCGGCGGGTTCCTCGTCGGCGGCGCCTTCCTCGTTGGGCTCGTCCTCTATGCCGGCGTGTACGCCCGCCTCCGCGGCGTCGCGGTCGGCTTATCGCTTCCCTCGAGCGCCGACCGTCGACACCTTGGGATGGCCGCGGTCGTTCCCCTGGGGCTCGTCGCGCTCACGAAACTGGCCGGTGTGCTCACGGGCGTCCCGTACAATGCGCTCACGATGTCGGCGTACGGTGCGGACACGCCGCCGACGGCGTTCCTCTCGCTCGTCGGCCCGGGTCTCGTCGTCGCCGCCATCTGTCTGGCTATCGTCTGTCAGGTGCTCGTCCAGGGGACGTTCCAGCGCGTCGCGGGCGGGCGCTCTGCCATCGCCCTGACGACCGCTCTGACGGCGGTTGTGCTGACGAGTGCGACCGGCGGCGTCACGCCCACGCCCCACTGGGGAAAACTCCTCGGAGCGGTCGCGTTCGTGTGCTCGCTCGGCGTCGCGCTGTACGCCATCGACCACGTCGACCGCGGGTGGATGCAGTATCTCGCGTACGTCCCCGTCACGTCTGTCGTCGGCCTCGTGGTGATCTCCTGGATCGCCGAAACCGGCACCGTCGCCGAACTGCTGTTCGGTGCCACCCACGTCGCCGTCCTCGCCCTGGCCGCGGCCGGCTACGAGCGCACCGAGTCGCTGCTCGTGCCCGCCGTCGCGTATCTGAGCCTGCTCGTGGGCAACGAGGCGGTCGTCTTCGTCTTCGAGGCCGGCATGCAGAGCTGGTAGTCCCGCCGCCCGGCAGTATAAGTCCGGGGCGCCCGACGGAACAGCCATGCGACTCAGACGCCTCGGTTCCGCCGTCGTGGGTCTCGGCGCCGCTGCTGCCGTCGGCGACCGACTCCTCCGCGACGCCGCGGGCGAACTCGAACCCGCACTCGACGCCGTCGAGCGGACGTATCACTGGCGCGGGCTGGACGTGGCCTACGCGGAGGCAGGCGACCCTGACGACCCCGACCTGGTCTGCCTCCACGGAATCAACGCTGCCGGATCGAGCGGCGAGTTCCGCGAAATCGTCACCACGCTCGCGGAGACCCGGCACGTCATCGTCCCCGACCTCCCGGGGTTTGGCCGGTCGGATCGCCCGCCGCTTCGCTACTCCGCGGCGCTCTACGAGGACTTCGTCGCCGACTTTCTGGGCGAGTTCGACGACCCCGCCGTCGTCGCCTCGTCGCTCTCCGGCGCGTACGTGGCGCGGGCGCTGACGGAGCGTGGTGCCGACGCCTCGGCGCTCCTCCTGGTCTGCCCGACGACCGTCGCCGGCCCCGACCCGCCGAAGACGTGGCTCCGCGAACTCCTGCGGTCACCGGTCGTCGGCACCGCGCTGTTCGACGCCCTCGTCTCGAAGCCGTCGATCCGATATTTCAACGCCGATCACGCCTACGCCAACCCGGACGCGGTCGACGACGCGTGGACTGACTACCAGTGGCGCACCACCCACCAGCCCAACGCCCGCTTTGCCGTCGCCTCCTTCGTCGCCGGCCACTGCAACTCGACGCTCGACCTCGGTTCGGCGCTCGGGGCCGTCGACGCGCCGGTTACCGTCGTCTGGGGTCGCGATGCGACGCTCCCGCCGCTCGCCCGTGGACGGGAACTGGCCGACGAGGCGGGCGCGCGGCTCGTCGTGTTCGATCACGCGAAACTTCTGCCACACGTCGAGTATCCGGAGGCGTTCGTCGAGGCGGTGCGGGAAGCCGTCTAGCGAGCCGAACCGGGCGCCCGGTTCGTCGCGTTCGCTCCCGCCCCACTCCTGTCACACGTCGTTCCGAAAGCGTTCGCCGAAGGGGTGCGGGCTATCTCGCCCGCAGGACGAGCAGGTCGTCGCCGGTCGTCCGGTTGGTGCCGACGGTGGGTTCGACGGGCATCCCCACGGTTACGTCCTCGGGATCGATGCCTCGCACGACACCGGTCAGGCGCACGCCGTCGAAGTCGGCGATCACCGTCGCGTACGGCTCTTCGTCCTCGAAGTCGGGGACGCCGACGTAACAGACGGTGTACGTTTCGACGGTACCCGTCGTCGGCAGAGGCGTCCGACCGAGGTCGGGAGCCCCACAGTGCGGGCACGTGCGCCGCGGCGGGAGCGAGCCGTGTCCCTCGGGACACTCCAGGTAGTATCCTTCACCGTCGGCGATGGCGTCCAGCCACTCGTCGTAGCCGGCGTCGGTCATCGATCCACCTCCAGCAGGTGCACGACTGCGGACGCGACGGTACCACCCGCGTTGTGCGTGGCGCCGACTGTCGCGTCGGCGACGTGTTCGCTGTTCGGGTGGTCACCCCGAAGGAGGCGCGTCATCTCGACGATCTGACTCCCGCCGGTGGCGCCGACCGGGTGCCCTTTGGCCTTCAGGCCGCCCGAGAGGTTCACCGGGCGCTCGCTCGCCGCTGTCGTCTCGCCGCGCCGTGCGGCGCCGATCCCTTCGCCGGGTTCGTAGAAGCCCAGGCCCTCCAGCGCCAGCACTTCGGCGATGGTGAAGCAGTCGTGGACTTCGACCACGTCCACGTCGCCGGGGCCGAGTCCCGCGTCGTCGTAGGCTTCGGCGGCCGCGCGTTCCGTCGCCGGCGTGACCGCGAGGTCGGCCCGGTCGTGGAGCGCGAGCGTGTCGCCGCCCTGACCGGAGCCCGTGATCGACACCGGGGCGTCGAGACCGTTCGCCTCGGCGTACTCGTCGCTGACGAGAAGCACCGCACTGGCGCCGTCGGTGACGGGACAGGCGTCGAGCAGGCCGATGGGATCGGACACCATCGGCGCGTCGAGCACCTCGTCGACCGTGATTGCCCGGTGGAACTGGGCGTACTCGTTGGGCAGGGCGTTGTCGTGGTTCTTCACTGCGATGTGGGCCAGATCCTCGCGAGAGCCGCCGAACCGCTCGAAGTAGGCCCGCTCCATCAGGGCGTACGCCCCGGGGAAGGTGATCCCCGCCCGAATCTCGTAGAGGTCGTCGGCCGCCGTCGCGAGCCCTTCGGTCACGTCGGCGGTCGAGAGGTTCGTCATCCGTTCACACCCGCCCGCGAGCACCACGTCGTTCTCGCCGGAGCGGACGGAGCGGACGGCCTCACGGATCGCGACCCCGGAGGAGGCACAGGCCTCCTCGTAGCGGGTGGCGGGGCACTGCAGGCCCGCCATCTCCGCCATGAGCGGTGCCTGGTGGCCCTGTCGCTCGGCCAGCGACCCCATGAAGTTCCCGTAGTTGATCTCCTCGATGTCGTCGCGGGGAACCTGCGACTCTTCGCGGGCAGCGAGGGCCGCTTCCGCGAACAGATCGCGTCCGGTTCGCTCCGGCTGTCGCCCGAACTGCGTCAATCCGACGCCGGCGACTCGAACGCCTGTCATGAGTTCACATAGGTGAGTGAGCGAATAAAGACCTGCCGGATTCGGCGCCGCTACCCCGTGGTTTCGGGCGTTTGACGTTCGACAGCTGTCAGTCGGCGGATCGACGTTCGACGACTTCTCGGACGGTATCCGATCGACGGGTCGACCGAAACGGTTAGTCGCCGGCGCACGGACGAGGCGGCATGAACGACTGGATCGGCGACACCTTCACGAGCGACGTGGGGTGGCGGCATCTGGAGCGACTGGTCGACATCGGGAACCGAATGGCCGGGAGTCCCGGTGAACACGAGGCCCTGGCCGCGACGCGGGACGCCCTGTCGGAACTCGGTGCCCGGGACGCACACGTCGACGACTTCGAGATCCAGGGGTGGATCAGGGGTACCAGCGGCGTCGACACGCCCGCGGGTGAGACCGACTGTATCGCTCTGCCGCGCAGTCCCGCCGGCACCGCTGCTGGCCCCCTCGTGGACTGTGGCGACGGTCTCCCCGAGGATTTCGACGCCGACCTCGACGGCGCGGTGGTCGTCGTTTCGTCGGCGGTGCCCGACTACTACGACCGCTTTATCCACCGCCGGGAGAAGTACTATCGAGCGGTGGAGGCCGGGGCCGACGCCTTCGTCTTCCGACACCACACGCCTGGCTGTCTCGCCCCGACGGGCAGTGTCGGCACCGACGACGCACCCCTCGGCCCCATCCCCGCCGTCGGCGTCAGCAAGGAGGTCGGCACACGGCTGTGTCGCCGCCACGAGGGGGAACGCGTCGCCGTCCACGTCGACTGCGAGACGCCACCGGCCGAGAGCGGCGTCGTGCGCGCCGACCTCGGCCCCGACACGGAGCGGGCGGTGTATCTGACCAGCCACGTCGACGCCCACGACATCGCCGAGGGTGCCGTCGACAACGCCGCCGGCACCGCGACGGTGCTGGAAATCGCCCGCGCGATCCGTGCCCGGGAGGTCGACCTCGACCGACGGGTGCGGATCGTCGCCTTCGGCGCCGAGGAGGTCGGCCTCCGCGGGTCGAAACGCGAAGCCGAGCGGATCGATCCCGACGCCGTCCACGCCGTCGTCAACTGCGACGGCGTCTGTCGTGGCCGCACGCTCCAGTACTACACCCACGGGTTCGACGCGCTCGGCGCGGCGGTCGACCGGGTGAGCGACCGCT
>JBDGTP010000069.1:0-21092 GCA_042216725.1 Haloplanus sp. | reverse complement strand
AACTCCTTTGATTTAGCGCCCCACCCCGACGCAGTCTAGTGATTCAACACAGCTGTCTAACGGGATACAAACGCAAATCGGTTGAGGCCAATATCGGGCAAACGACACTCCCGTCAACGCTTGTCCGGCGTCTCGAAGTTTACTGAGAACTTTAATTTGCGCCCAATTTTTATACAACTCCATGTCTATACCAGAGAAGGTGGAATTAGGTTGTGGAAATCAGAAACCAGACGGGTTCTACGGCGTCGATATAGTTGATACGGAGGCCACCGACCTCATACAGGATCTAGACGAGTCAGAGTGGGATCTTCCCTCAAACCACTTTGAGATCGTTCGTGCTATCGACGTGTTTGAGCATCTTGAAAATCCAACACAATTCATGGAAGAGGTGTGGCGTATCGCGACACCTAATGCCGATGTAGTCATTCGTGGTCCGCACTTCAGTAGCGGGAACTGGCATGATCCAACGCATAAACGCTTACTCGGTAGCCGAACCTTCGAGCATTACTCGTCTGAAACGCGTTTCAATTTTTATTCGGAATGTGCTTTTCAAGTTATGAAGGTCGAGATTCAGTTTCAATGGCAGCCGACACCACTGAAACAGCTCGGGTATGTAGTTGCGAACCAATTCACGGCGCCCTATGAGCGGACTTTTCTCAGGAACCTATTCCCGGCGACAAATATTGAATTTCATTTGTCCCCAATCAAAGAATAGAGTACGACCATCTTCTATTGAAGATTGACGGCAGATGGAATACGGGAGGGGGATAGTACCCTTATGTAAGATTGATGCACGACAGAACGCAATCCAAGCGATATCAGACTACTTCGGTGGAATCAGCGACCCACGGCGCCAGCTAATTTATATCGCGCCATATGGTTTATCATATGTTTCGGGAATCAGTATCTTCAACACGGCCGACCGCGGAGAGCGACGTATGAGCCTCGAGATGGAACACGAGTGTCCCGAGTGTGGGAACGACCAGTTCTGGCGGACGGCGAGCACGACGCTCCACCTGGGCGAGAAGACGAAGTGGGCCTGTACCGACTGCGACTACGGGTTGGTTCGCGTCGATGGCATCGACAGTTCAGAACACCGCTAGTTACTCGATTTTGTCGCGATACGCCTCGGCCGAGAGCAGGTCGTCGAACTCGTCGGGGTCGCTCGGTTCGACGTCGAGCATCCATCCCCCGCCGTAGGGATCCTGATTGACCAGCTCGGGCGCGTCGAACAGTTCCTCGTTGACGCCCACCACAGTGCCCGAAATCGGAGAGACGAGATCCGAAACGGCCTTGATACTCTCGACGACGCCGAACTCCTCGCCTTGCTGCACTTCGTCGCCGGTGGCGGGGAGTTCGACGAATACGACATCTCCCAGTTCGTCCTGTGCGAAGTCCGTGATACCGATGCGAACCTCGTCCTCGTCGGTAGTCGTCCATTCGTGCGATTCCAGATACCGCCGATCCGCGGGTACGTCGAAGCTCATTTGTCGATGAAGGGAGGTGACACTACGTTTGCCTGCTTCGGTTCACCCCGGACGACGACCCGAACGCGGGTTCCCGGGGGTGCCTCCTCGGTCGAAAGGTAACCGAGGCCGATGGGTTCGCCGAGCGTGGGACTCATCGTCCCGCTCGTGAGGTGACCGAGGTGGTCGCCGTCGGCGTCGACCACCTCGTAGCCGTGGCGTGGGACGCCGCGTTCGAGGAGCTTCACTCCCCGAAACCGCTCGTCGACGCCCTCTCGGTCGACGCGTTCGAGGGCATCACACCCCACGAACTCCGTGGTGAGGTCGACCGTCCAGCCGATGCCCGCCTCGTAGGGCGTCCGGGGTTCGTCCTCGGGGTCGAAGTCCTGTCCGGAGAGGAGAAATCCCATCTCCAGCCGCAAGGTGTCGCGAGCACCGAGTCCGCAGGGCTGGCAGTCGAACGCCGACCACACCGTCTCGGCGTCGTCCCACGGGCAGAGGAACTCGAAGCCGTCCTCGCCGGTGTATCCCGTGCGGGACGTGAACGACCGGACGCCGTCGACCTCCAGGAAGCCGGCTTCGAAGCGGTCGATGTCGCGTGCGGCGCCGTCGGTGGCGGCCGCGGCGAGGTCGGGTGCGTCCGGCCCCTGGAGTGCCAGCATCGCCCACTCCTCCGTGGCGTTGCGCACCGTCACGTCCAGCCCCCACTTATCGCGGAACTCGACCCACCGGGTGTGCATCTCGGCGTCGTGACCGGCGTTGGGGACGAACAGGTATCGCGGGCCAGTCTCGTCGTCGGGGAGCCGGAACACCACCGTGTCGTCGAGGATGATGCCCTCGTCGTCGGTGATACACGCGTACTGGGTGTCGCCCGGAGCGAGTTCGGTCACGTCGTTGGTGGTCAGCCGTCCCATCAACGCCGTCGCGTCCGGGCCGAACACCTCGATTTCGCCCATATGGGAGACGTCGAAGAGGCCGGCGGCCTCGCGAACGGCCGCGTGTTCGGTGCGGATGGAGTCGAACTCGACCGGCATCTCCCACCCGCCGAAGTCGGTAAATGACGCGCCCTGCGCGTGTGTCTCCCGTAACGGTGGTTTCCGGAGGCCCATAACTCGCCTATCGGTCCCATCCGACCTAATCGTTTTGTCTGCTGGGGAATCACCGCTCCTCGGTAAACCGTATGACGCGATACGAAATGGAGCGGCGGGGCGGGCGACGTTGTCACAGGAGGTGGATCGTGTCCGGCGGGATGGCGACGTGGACGGACGACCCGGGCGCGGGCACGGCTCGATCCCCGGGACAGCGCGCCACCAGGGTGGCGTCATCGAGCGCCACGACCACGCGATACCAGTCGCCCTCGTTCTGTCGGCGACGAACCGTGCCGGCGACGCCGTCGCCGTCCGGTGTCAGCCGCACCCGCGACGGCCGCACGCACGCCGTGACGGTCGACCCGACGGGGCGGTCGGCCGCCGCACGGACGGTGACGGTTCCCACGGTGATCGCGATACCGTCGTCGTCGCGGGCCGTCACCGTCGCGTCGAAGACGTTCTCGCAGCCGGTGAACCGCGCGACGAACTCGGTGTCGGGTCGGTGGAGGACGACCGACGGCGGGCCGATCTGTTCGATCCCGCCGTCTCGGAGTACCGCGATTCGATCCCCGAGCACCGTCGCCGCACGCTGATCGTGGGTGACGTAGAGCACCGGAATGTCGATGTCGTCGAACAGGCCGTGGAGCCGATCCCGAAGTCGGCAACGAATCGGCGCGTCGAGGCTCGACAAGGGTTCGTCGAGCAACAGCGCGTCAGGGTCGGCGGCGAGCGTCCGCGCCAGCGCGACCCGCTGTCGTTCGCCACCGGAGAGCGCCGCCGGACGCCGGTCGAGGAGGTCACCGATCTCCAGTACGGCCGTGAGCTCCGCGACGCGCTCCGGATCGGTCGCGGCGTACGTCACGTTCTCCCGAGCGGTCAGGTGGGGGAAAAGCGCGCCGTCCTGAAACACCAGCCCCGTCCCGCGCTCCTCGGGCGGGCGACCGACGAGCGACCGGCCGTCGAGCGCGATAGTGCCGGAGTCCGGGCCGGTGAGTCCCGCAATCACCGAGAGGAGCGTGGTCTTCCCGCTGCCGGACGGGCCGAGGACGGCGAGGACGCCGTCGTCGACGGTGAGGTCGACGGGGCCGAACGCGAACCCGTCGTATCGCTTCGTGAGGCCGGTTAGTTCGAGCATCTCAGGTCAGCGGGTTCGCTCCGAGTGCGGTGACCGCGGCGAGAGTTGCCACGGCGATTCCGACGAGGACGACGGCGACGGGGAAGGCACGATCCAGCCCGAGCGTCGTGAAGGAAACCCAGATCTGGACGGGCATCGTCCGGGGGTAGTACGCGAGCATGATCGTCGCGCCGAACTCACCCATCGCCCGCGCGAACGCCAGCGTGATGCCCGCGAGGATGCCGGGCCACGCGAGCGGGAGCGTCACGCGGCGAACCGTCGTGAGTCGGCGTTTGCCGAGGGAGCGAGACGCCCGTTCGAGACGGCGGTCGACGCCCTCGAAGGCTGCCTTGGCGGTGACGACGACGAACGGCGACGCGACGAACGTCTGGGCGAGGACGACGCCCGCAAGCGAGCGGGTCAGGGGGAGACCGCCCGCCGCAGCCACGCGCCCGACGAGCGTCTCCGGGCCGACGACCGTCAACAGCACCATGCCACTGACGATTGGGGGGAGAACGAGCGGCAACACGACGAGCGCGGTGACGAGCGTCGACAGTCGGCCCTCTGTTCGAGCGAGCCAGTACGAGAGCGGGAGGCCGAAGATCGCCGCGATGGCCGTACTCGCCGTCGAACCGAGCAGTGACGTGCGGGCGGCCGCGAGCACCGTCGGCGCGGTCAGTCGGGCGAGAACAGCCCCAGGTGGTTGGGCGACGAGCAGCGAACCCAGCGGGACGAGATAGTAACAGAGCAACACCGCCCCGAGCAGAAAGGTGGCGGAGAGCCAGTCGAACCGCTCAGTTCGTGATCGTCTGTGGGACATCACCGGTAAAGCGGGGGTAGTCGTCGGGGACGCCGAATCCGAACGCGTCGAGATACCGTCCCGAAATCTGTCGGTCGAACACGTCGCGCACGGTCGGCGACTGCCGACGCGCGGTCGAGCCGTAGCTGATGGGGCCACCGTGGACGACCCGCCCGCTGGGGAGTTCGTATCCGACGGACGCGTATCGGTCGGCGAAAGCCGGATCGCTCAGATCGACCGTCGGCGGAAGGTCGACGTAGTCGTAGCCGCGCTCGACCGCCATGCTTCGGTACGTGATGGCGGCGTCGATGGCTCCGGTCTCGAACTGGCTGATGAGCTGTGTCTCTGGGTAGATCTGTGTCCGTCGGGGGATCGTCGCACGCAGATCCACCTCGGTGTCGTAGTAGTCGGTCGCCAGATCGAGGACGAACAGCGTCCGGTAACCGAGCGGGTCGAGATCCGGATCGGTGCGGCCGAACGAGACGCCATCGGTTCGAAGCGGGCGATACCAGCCGTCGCGGCCCGCCGCCGCGACTCGACGGCCGCCCGCAGTGTCCGGGTTGTACGCGACGACGACCGCGTTGGTGGCGAAGTCGGCGTACCAGGACGGATCGAGTGGCGACTCGAAGAGCGCGGTGTCGGCCACCGAGACGATGTCGGGGTCTTTCGTCCCCGCCGCGACGAAGCGGGCGACTGCCGCCGAGCCGTGGGCCTCGATTTCGAGCGGCGCATCGACCGCCTGCCGGAGGCCGTGTTCGAACGCGTTGTTGAGACTGCCGGCGACGAGCATGAACACGGATCGACCACTGGCGGCGTTCGAGCGGGCACAGCCGGCGACGCCGCCGAGCGCGACAGCCGCACCGACACAGAACTGACGGCGACCGACCCGACGAGTGCCCATAGTTCATAGAGAGACAGTTGAGGGAAAAGATTAACTCAAGGAATTCTGTTTGACCTCGTATGATTCCGGCGGAGTCGACGGCGCTGACCGAACGCCAGGTGGAAGTGCTCGAACTGCGCGAGGAGGGCTACACGCAACGGGAGGTCGCCGACGAACTGGGCACCACCGGATCGAACGTGAGCGCAATCGAGCGGGCGGCGGAACGGAACGTCGAGGAGGCTCGGCGAACCCTACAACTCGTCCGGACGCTCCGGTCGCCCGTCCGGATCACCGTCGAGACGGGCACCTCGTTCGACGACGTGGTCGATCAGGTGTACGAGCGCGGCGACGAGACGGGCACCAAGATCGCGTACTGCCGGCCGGAGCTGTACGCGCACCTGTTCGGCAGGCTCGAACCGCACACGACGCGCAACCGCCTGGACACGGCGGTCGAAATCGGGGTGACCCGGGAGGGAGAGGTGAAAGTGTTCGCCCCCGAGGCGTGACCCCGGCAGAGCGAAGTGATCGGATCGCGTAGCCGTCGCCATGACCGGGCACGTTGGTCGAGTGGCGCTCCGGGTGACCGACCTCGACCGGATGGTGGAGTTCTACGAACGGGTGATCGGCCTCCGGGTGGTGCGGCGAGCCGACGACCAGGCGATACTCGGCGTCGACGACCCGCTCTTGTGTCTGCGTGCCGATCCCGATGCCGCCGCTCGCGGGCCGGCGGAGACGGGACTGTACCACACGGCGTTCCGCGTGCCCTCGGAGGCGGCGCTCGGCGACGCGATCCATCGGATCGAGTCCCGCTGGCGTCTCGACGGAGCCTCGGATCACCGCGTGAGTGAGGCACTGTACCTGACCGATCCCGAGGACAACGGAGTGGAAGTGTACCGCGACTACCCGCAGTCAGCGTGGCCCATCGCCGCCGACGGCACGGTCGAGATGGACACGTTGGCCCTGGCGCTCGACCCCCTGCGTGAGGCCGCCGCGGGCGACGACCGGTGTCCGTCGGGGACGACCGTCGGCCACGTTCACCTCGAAGTCTCGTCGCTGTCGGCGGCGCGGGCGTTCTACGTCGACGGCCTCGGCCTCCGGGTTCGGGCGTCGATGCCCTCGGCGCTCTTTCTCGCGACCGACGACGGTCGTGATCGGGAGTCCCCGGCATCTGATCGCGAGCAATCCGGCGACCAGGTGCCAGAACGGTCACGACCACGACTGTACCACCACCACATCGGCTGCAACACCTGGCAGGGCCGGTCGGAGCCATCGACGGGTCGGGGGCTGGCCTGGGTCGAACTGTTCGTCGACGACCCCGCGGCGGCGCGGTCACGGCTGGACACGTCGGTCACGGAGACCAGAGACGGGTTCACCGTCACCGACCCTGACGGGATCGAACTCCGGGTGCGGCGGGCTTAGCCGCCCGTCGCCCACCCACCTTCGGGTCGGTGGGTCGACGCGGCGTTCGCGGCGAGGGCAGGGAACCGATTCAGCGCGTCGGCCGCAAGGGGGACGGTGTCGTGGTAGGCGTCCACGTCGCCGTCGGCGCCCGTGACTGTCCGGATGGCGTCGGCGATTGACTCGTAGTTGTCGCCGACGATGTCCCGAACGAGGACGGGGAGCCCCGCCCGGTCACAGAGTTCGCTGGCGGCTTCGCGACCGACGTAGACCGTCTCCTCGCGCGGGTCGACGAAGACCAGCGCGAAGGGCACCTCGCCGAACTGAGCTTCGAGGAACGACTGGGCTGCCTCGTCCTCCCAGGGGACGACGCCGACGCCGTCGAGGCGGCGGAGCGCGCTCGACGCCGCCGAGCAGAACGGGCAGTCGCCGTCGTAGATCAGGACGGCGTGGTAGTCCGTCGTCATGTATCGGTCTTCGCGTCGCCGGGCGGGAGGTCGTGTGCCGCGGGGAGTGCCATCCCGCATCGGGCTGACCTCGACGGCCACGTCCGAGCGGAGCGTGGCGGCGCAGGCGGGACACCTGCTGGCAGTCGGCGGACCCCCCGACGCTAGCCACGCGTACGATCCGGTCGTCCTTAACGGTTAGCGTAGCATGTGCCAACTCCGCCGTCCGGGATAATCGGATGATGCGAATCGGCCATTCGCAATGATTTAGTATATGACAAACGAATTATTCCTCTTGGGCAATCCATGAGGGAAATCGAGTTCGCCGTGCGATACGAGCCGGGGGCCGACGAGCTGATGGACGTGTTCCACACGTACCCCACCCTCTCCTGTCGCTCGTCGGTCTGTTACTCCAGCGAGACGGCGATGTGGCGGATTGACCACGTGCGTGGCCCCGAGGCGGCCGTCGAGGCGCTCGACGACGTGTTTCTCGACGAGGAGCGGTGCAACGAGTGTCTGGATCGGCCGACCTGTGACTCCGAACGGGAGTATCACGTCCTCGACCGGGCACCGGAGTCGCGAACGGTCTACACCTACCGGATCGAAGTCGACCGGTGTCACTCCCTGCCGTATTTCGTACTGGATCACGTCGGCGACGGCGTCGCCTTCGAGTCCCGCCGAACCGACGGCGAGTACCGCTGGAAGATCCTCTATCCCGGCGATCCGTCCGTCGGCGAACTGTTCGACATCATCGAGGAGAACCTGCGGGACGGCCTCTCGCTGGAACTTTCGCATCTCCGTCAGTCAGGTAACTGGGACGCCGACACCCGGACGGCGTTTCAACTCTCACACGACCAGTGGCAGGTGCTGGCCCGCGCCGTCGAGGACGGCTACTACAGTCGCCCGCGCGAGGTAACGGTCGCGGAACTGGCGGAGCGACTCGACGTGCCTCGGTCGACGGTGCAGTATCGCCTGCGCTCGGCCGAAGACCTCGTCGTCTCGGAGTTCGTCCGCAACACGCTCTAGCCGACCAGCAGGCGGATGTTGTAGACGGTCGTGAAGGCGCCGACGAGCGCGAGCATGGCCGGCGGACCGTAGTAGAGCGCCGAGTCGGCGTTGCGGGCGCCGGTGAGGCTGATCGCCAAGCAGGCGAAGAAGGCAAACAGTTTGAGACCGATCAAGCCACCCAGGCCGAACGTCTCGATGGCCGTCCGGAGGAGGGCGTTGGCCTCGCCGACCGAGTCGCTGAACTGGACGAGCGCGATCGTGGTCACGACGTCGCCGACGCCGTACGTCGTCGTGGCGATCAGCCACAGACGCGAGAACTCGGTGGCGTCGTACGGTGTGTCGGTCAGCGAGAGGGGGCCGCTCCGGGACACACCCGGCATCGGCGTCGCCGATACAAAACGGGATCGAATCGGGACGTATATGCCCGCGAGTGGGGTAGGTCGTCCATGGATCTGCTGGGGCGGTTGGCGGACGACACCGACGGCGAGCCACGAGTGGCGCTGTTCGTCGACGGGCCGAACGTCCTCCGCGACGAGTTCGATATCGACCTCGACGACGTGCGCGAGGCCGCGGCGGCACGGGGACGGCCGGCCGCGACCCGCCTCTACGTCGACGAACACGCGACGCCGGAACTCATTCAGGCCGCCGAGGCCCGCGGGTTCGAGGTGATCGTCACCAGCGGCGACGTGGACGTGAAACTCGCCGTCGACCTCACCCGCGTCGCCGTCGAGGGGCGTGCGGACGTGATCGCAGTCGCCTCCCGCGACACCGACTTCAAACCTGCCATCGAGGCGGCGAACGCCTACGGCCTGCACACGCTGGCTATCGCCCCCGGCGCGCACGGGCGTTCCGACGCCCTGCGCAACGCCGCCGCGGAGAGCCTGACGCTCGACGACGAATGACTTTTTGGCGCACGCGACCCGACGTTCGTCCGTGACCGACCTGGACACGCCGGTACTCGACGATCACCTCCACCTCGACCCGGACGCCGGCCGCGGGATGGAGGCCGTTCGCGACTTCCGCCGACTCGGTGGAACACATCTGCTGGTCGTGAACAAACCCTCCTGGCACCTCGGCGTCGAGGCCGAGTCGGGTGCGGACTTCCGAACCGTCTTCGACCGGACGCTGGCAGTCGTCGCCGACGCCGACGACCTGCTTCCCGGACGGGCGTGGCCCGTACTCGGTGTCCACCCCGGCCTGATCTCCCGCCTGGTCGACGACCGCGGCTGTTCGCCCGCCGAGGCGCGCGATCTGATGCAGGCCGGTCTGGACGTCGCCGCGGAATACGTCCGTGAAGGGCGGGCGCTCGCGCTCAAGTCGGGACGCCCCCACTACGAGGTGTCCGACGCGGTGTGGGACGCCTCGAACGCGGTGTTGCGACACGCCCTCGGTCTTGGGGCCGACCTGGACTGTGCGGTACAACTCCACACCGAGGAGAGCACGGATCTCCCCGAGATTGCGGCGTGGGCCGAGGAGCGCGGCCTCCCCGCCGACCACGTCGTGAAACACTACGCCGGGCCGACGCTCAGGGGGCCGACACCGAGCGTGATGTGTCGCAAGGAGTGGCTCCGCGAGGCCGCCGAGTCGGGCGCGCCGTTCCTGATGGAGACGGACTTCGTCGACGACCCCGACCGCCCGGGCGCGGTGATGGGGCCGAAGACCGTCCCTCGCCGGGTGCGCTGGCTGCTGGAGGAAGGGTACGGCGACGCCGTACACCGGGCACACGTCGAGACGCCCGAACACGTCTACGGGATCGACACGGAAGCGACGCTGACGGCGTAGACGGCAGGGAGCGGCGTTACCGCCGAAGCCGCCGCTCATAGGAAAGGTCTTTGAGTCCACGAACGTTCGGTCGAGGTATGACCGACGTGGAGGACACGTTCTACACCGAAGACCGCTGGCAGAACTGGATCGAGCGAGTCGCGGAGGAGGATCTCGACCCCGAGAACGAGGACTCGGCGCGCCTCCTGCTCAACCTGCAGGACGACGCCGCTATCGCGGTCGCGAAGATCGTCAACGCTTACGAGGACGGCCGCCTCGACGAGGACGAAGCCGTCGACGAACTCACCGACGTACGCGACATCGTCCTCGACGACGTGGCACTGGAGGACGAGGAAAAGCGGATGCTGGTCGACGGCGTCCAGACGAGTCTGGTCTGTGTCTTCTACGCCGCGGAGGAGTACATCGCCGCCGGCCCCGCCGAGGACGGAACCATCGAGGAGTACGTCCACGCCGCGGCCGACGCCGAGGCTAACGAGGATCTGGACGCCGCCCTCGGCTACCTGGTGCAGGCCGGGACGCGTATCATCGACGGCGACGAACTCGACATCGCTCTCGTCGAGGATCTGGAGTACGGGCTGGTGTCGGAATGGGTCAACGGGCTGGACAGTTTGCAGAGCGCGATGAGCGATCCCGAAGTCGTCGAAGAAGAGGACGAGGGCTGAGCGTCGGCTGGCCGGCACGCTTTTGGACGCCGGTGGTCAACGGTGGCTATGCGCCTCCGGGACGACCGGCGAGCGGCCGCCCTCCAGGTCGGTGCCGTACTCCTCCTCGGATTTCTCGTCATTGGATTGGCACTCTATCAGTCGACAGTCGTCCCCGACCAGAACGAGCGGGTCGAGTTCGAACACAACCAGCAGGTACAGGAGAGTCTCCAGGAAGTGCGAAACGGCATCCTGCGAACGGCGGCGGCCGAGCGTACCAGTCCGACGGCGGTACCGCTCGGCACGCGCTATCCGACTCGAATCGTCGCGGTGAATCCACCGCCGTCGAGTGGACGGCTGGCGACCGAACCCGGCGGGCAGGTGACGCTCGTCAACGCCACCGCCATCAACGACGAGACGGCCGACTTCTGGAACGGCACGAACCGGTCGTACGCGACCAAGCAGTTGAGCTACCAGCCCGACTACAGCCTGTATCAGGCCGCGCCACGCACCGTCTACGACGATACAGTGGCGTACAACCAGTTCGACGGCCGGCGCCTCCCGATGACCGAACAGGCGCTCCTCGACGGGAACCGGATCTACGTCGTCGCCCTGAACGGGTCGTACAGTCGGAGTGGCACCCGGTCGGTGTCGGTCAATCCATCGCCCGTCAGCACGAGTGATCGGACAGTCGCGATCAACGACAGCGCCGGTCTGGCCCTCGAAGTCGACACCGAACTCTCGGAGTCCGAGTGGGAGAACCTGCTCGACAGCCAGTACGAACGCAACGGCGGGCGGATCGCAGGCAACGCCGACGGGGTGACGGTCAACGGCGGGACGCTGACCGTCGACCTCCTGCCCGGCACCTACCGCCTCCGGATGGCGAAAGTCGGTGTCGGAACGGGCATCACCGACACCAGCGAGCAGTATCTGACGGTCGTCGACGGCGCCGACAGCGTCACGGCCGGTGGCACCCGTCGGATCGTCCTGGAGGTGCGGGACGGCTACAACAACCCGGTTCCGGGAGTCACGGTCAACGCGAGTGTCAACCGCTCTGACGCCTCGATACGGCCGTCGCGCGGCGTCTCCGACGGCGACGGACGGGTCGTCTTCGAGTACGCCACACCCGACTCGCTCCCCGACGCGCGAACCGACAGCATCAACTTCACGTTCCGGGGGGCGGCCGACCGCCCCGACTTCAGCGGCGAGGAACCCGAATCGGTGCGGCTCAACGTGACCGTGGTGTCGCTGGGCGGAGGGACGAGCGAGCAGTTGATCGAGAAGGTGGACGGCTCCGGACGGGCGGTCGACGCGGCCGGCGGCAACGAGGACGAGAGCGTCGAGAGCGTCAGGTTCGTCCTGCGAAACACCGGCTCGAGCGACGTGGCGCTGACCGACATCGCCGTCGACAGCACGTCCGCTGGCGCCGACCGCGTCCAGGGGAGCCCGACGGTGTCAAGCAATCGCACCGGAAGAGTCGACAACAACATCGTCGTCGGCGGCGAGTCCGAACCCTTCGATCCGGACGGGTCGCTGCCGGCGAACAGCGACACGGCGTTCACCATCGGTCGATTCAAGGATCGCGGCGACCTGGACATGTCGGGAGCGGATATTACCGTCACACTCACGTTCGCCGACGGCACGACTCGCACGTACACGATCACCGCGGCGTGACCGGTGCCGGAAACGAGCCCCGACATATCAGAACCGATACTGTCGGCGATACTCTAATACGAGAGAGCCAACAACTGGTTGCCATCGAATGCCCGACCGCGCCCAGTCCGAAGTCGTCGGCGCCGTGCTCCTACTGGGAGTCGTCGTCGTCTCCGTCGGCGTCGCGGGCACCTACGCGATGGATACGGCCACCCCGGGCGGAGATCACCGGCGAGATCCGAACGGACGCGGTCGTCCTGCGCCACCAGGGCGGGGACGCGATTCCGGGCGGCGAACTTCGCTTGAGCGTGCGGGTGAACGGAAGCGAGACGGCTCTCGCCTGGACGGACGGCACGCTCACGGGCGGCGACGAACGGTTCGATCCCGGCGAGAAGTGGAACGCCTCGGTGTCGTACGGGGACGACGACGTCGTCACGGTCAGGCTGATTCACGAGCCCTCGAACACGATCCTGTTCGGCACGGAGACGAATCCGGCGACGCCAGAACCCGTCACCGGCGACGCGGGCGGCAAGATCGACGCGACGGACAGCGAAGGCGAGATCGATCCAGAGGACGTGTCGACGCCGCAACCGACCGGGACATCCGATGGTAGCGACGGTAGCGAGTGTGACGACGAGGATGACGACGACGGCGACCACGAAGCCGACGGCGAATGCGACGACGATGACGACGAGTGCGACGACGGCGAATGCGACGACGATGACGACGAGTGCGACGACGGCGAATGCGACGACGATGACGACGCGGATGGAGATACCGACGACTGAAATCGGGGGCAGCGGAGCCGGCTAGTCCCCAGGTCGAGCGATCCCGAGTGGCGCAAGCTACACGGCGACCCGAGACGAAGGCGTGACCGAATGAGCCTCGCGGCACGCCTCGGCGGCCTCGTCGGCACCCTCCTGCTCGCAGTCGGCGCACTCGCCGCCCTGTGGGGAGTCGGCCTCGTCGGCTGGACGCTCTGGGCGGGGCCGACCGCCACCCGCGTCCTGACCGCGATGGTGGCGTTCGGCTTCGCACTCGGTGCCGGCCTCACGGGCGCCGTCCTTCGGAAGCACGCGGCGGGCACGCTTCTGCCCGTCGACGTGGACATCTCCGTGGCGTTCCGCGGCGGTCAGGGCGGTCTCTGAGCGCGAGCGTGCCCGTTGCGGGGCCGATACTCGCAGCGTCGGGTCGAAGCTCCGGCTTGCCGAACCCGTAATTCGACGTTCGACGTATCCAGCATCGACAAACCCATATAGCGGCTCCCGCAACCCGAGGGTATGACCGCCGTCGGCATCGACGCGATCGAGATCTGGACGGGGAAGCTCAAACTGGACCTAGCCGAGACGTTCGCCCCGGCCAAGGACGAGGCTCCGGAGAAGTACACGAAGGGGCTGGGACTGGAAGCCTCGTCGTTCCCCGATACGTACGAAGACATCGTCACGATGGGGGCCAACGCGGCCAAGCGGCTGATGGATCGCAAGGGGCTGGAACCCGACGATATCGGTCGGATCGACGTGGCGACCGAGAGCGCGTTCGACAACTCCAAACCGGTGTCGACGTACATCGCAGGGTGTCTGGAGGACGTGTACGAGGGCGACTTCCACCACGCCAACAAAGGCGAGCGGAAGTTCGCGTGTGTCGCCGGCACCCAGAGCATCGACGACGCCTACAACTGGATCAAGGCCGGCCGAAACCGGGGGCGGGCGGCGCTGGTGATCGCCACCGACACCGCACTGTACGCGCGCGGCGACCCCGGCGAGGCCACGCAGGGCGCGGGCGCCGTCGCCATACTCGTCGACGAGGAACCGAGCGTAGTGGAACTCTCGACCGAACAGGGCTACGGGAGCGCCGACGAGACGGACTTCCTGAAGCCCAACCAGCAGTTCCCGAGCGTCGACGGCAAACGCTCGGTGCAGGTGTATCTCGCACGGATGCGCGAGGCCCTGGAGGACTTCGAGAGCGTCTCCGGCCGCACTCACCCCGACGACTTCGCGTACATCCCCTTCCACACCCCGTTCCCGGGGATGGTGCGGAAGGCCGCGCTCCTCGGCTTCCGGCACATGACCCGCGATACCGAAATCGAGGACGAACTCGCGGCCGAAATCGACCGCCAGCCCCGCGAGAAGGAGTTCGACGACTGGGACGCCTACGAGGATGCCATCCGGGCGTACATGGACGCGCTGAAGGAGACGGACATCTACGATGCCTGGTACGCCCGAACCATCGACCCGACGCTCACGCTCTCCCGACGCGTCGGCAACTGGTATACGGGGTCGGTGCACGTCGCGCGGGCGAGCGCGCTCAAGACCGCCGCTGAGACGGGGCGGGCGCTCTCGGGCGAGAAACTCCTCCTCGGCTCCTACGGGTCGGGCGCACAGGCCGAAATCCACTCCGAAACCGTCGTCGACGGCTGGCGGGAGGAGGTCGAAGCGTTCGACATCGACGAACAGCTATCCCGGCGCTACGATCTGAGCTTCGGGGAGTACGGCCGCGTTCACGACGCGCACAACCACGAGAAAGAGCGGGAACTCGAGGAGTTCACGGTGCCGAACGGCGAGTTCGTCTTCACCGGCTGGGGTCGGATGAACGAGCGCAAGTACGAGTACGTCGACTAGGGCAGTTCGCGCAGTTTCGCCAGCGCCTTGTCCAGATCACAGGTCGAGACGGCGAGGGCGAAGCCGTCGATTCGTGCGAGTTGTGTCGCGTGTTCCCAGAGATCCTCGGCCTCCAGACCGTGCAACACGACGGCGTTCGGCGTCGGATTCACCACTCGGAGTGCGACCAGCGGCGACTCCCCCCGGGTCACGTCGGTGAACACTAGCGCCCGGTTCGTGCTCTGCCCGTAGAGCCGGTAGAACTCCTCGCTCGGCAGTCGCGTGATCGCCTCGATGCTGTTGATGACCGTGTGCCCGCTGACGTGGTCGTGGTCGCCGGCGACGACTTCCGTCGCGTCCAGGGCCTCGTAGAACCGCTCCAGCGGGATCGACGTGGGATACTCCCGAAGGTCGTGGACGATGTCGCTCTCGAAGCCCGCCGAGATGACACGGGCGTACTGGCGGATGCGGCCACCGCCCCGGGACTCGTCGATGTCGAGCAGTGCGCGGACGATACGGCTGACGACGCCGATGCCGGGGCTCTCCCGGCGCCCGCTCTCGTAGTCGGAGATGACGGACGACGATACGTCCAGTCGCTCCGCGAGTTCCGTCTGTGACACGTCGAAGTCGGTACGCCACTTCCGAAGCGTCGCGCCGGGGTTGGAACTGAGCGTGATCTCGCCGGCAATGCGCCTGGCGAGGTCGTCGCGGGGGTCGTCGCTCATCGAATACCCCACCGGCCGTGAGACCACACCATATCCGAAATCCGTGCGGTGAGCGCAAAAGGCTACCGAAACCGGGACCCGGCCCCCGAAAGTTAAGCGACACGAACCGCAGATACCACCGATGGCCCGAACTATCGATCAGAAGACGGTCGACCGCCTCGGCGAGCGACTGGCCGACGCCTACCGGCGCGGCGATCCGACCGACCCAATCGAGGCGTCAGTGAGCGTCGCCGACGGCTACGCGATCCAGCGGGCGATGCTCGACCGGCGCGAGGCCGACGAGGGGCCAGCCGTCGGCTACAAGGTCGGGTTCACCTCGGACGCGATCCAGGAGGAACTCGGCGTCGACGAACCCGCCTACGGGCGCATACTGGCCGATACCGTTCGGTCGGAGGGCCGACTCGACGACGACGGCCTGATCGATCCGAAGATCGAACCGGAACTCGCCGTCCGACTGGACGAGTCGCTCGATCCGCCGGTGACGCCGGTCGACGCCCTCGATGCGGCGTCGGCTGTCGTCCCCGTCGTCGAGGTAGTCGACTCCCGGATTCGGGACTGGACAGTCGACGCCGGAAGCGCCGTCGCGGACAACGCCCTGGCTGCCCGGGTCGTCCACGGTGACCGGATCGGCGACCCCACATCCCTCGACCTCTCGCTCGAGGGCGTCGCCGTGCGACGAAACGGGGAGCAGGTGGCGACGGGCGTCGGCGCCGACGTACTCGGCGGCCCGGCGCGAGTCGTGGCCTGGCTGGCGGGGGCCCTCGCCGAACGCGGCGAGCGGCTGACGGCGGGCGACCTCGTCTCGACAGGGTCGCTTACGCCGCTGGTACCCCTGGAACCGGGCGACACGGTCGAGGCGCGGTTCGCGTCGCTCGGCACCGTGAGCGTCGCACGCTCCGCGGCGAGAGATTCAAGCCCGTGACGACCGACGATCCGATATGCCCTCGACGGTCGTCCATCTGGCCATCGGCGGCGTCGTCGCCGCGGCACTCCTGAGAGACGAGTTCGACTACCGGTCGGTAGCCATCGTCCTCGCGGCCACCGCGCTACCTGATCTCGACACCTTCACTGGCCTCTACCTGCAAGGCACCCACCGCGCGCTGTTGCATACGCTACTCGTCCCCGCGGTCGGGGGGGCGGTGCTCGCTTACGACACCCGACTGCGAGCGGCGTCGCGCCTCCGCGACTACTGGGGCGCACGTGGCGTCCGTGTGGCGTGGGTCGCGCTCGCGGCCCTGCTTCTCGGCGGCGTCGCTCCCGACCTGATGACCAACGGCGTCAATGCCTTCTACCCGGTCTACGACCGCTTTCTCACCGTCGACGGTAAACTCCTGCTGTCGAACCAGCGGGGGGTCGTCCAGACGTTCGTCGATCTGTCGGCCACGCCGGAGCGTACCACGCAGAACACCCACTACTGGACGGGCGTCGATCCGACGCGGGGCGACGATCCGAAAACCGTCGAACGGATCTTCCCCGTCGTCCGTTCGGGGTTCCAGTTGCTCGTCGTCGGCCTCGGGGCGTTCACGCTGGGTGCGCGCTTCTGGGAAGAACGGCAGTGATCGGCGTTCACATCTCGCGGGGCGCTCCCTAGCGACGGCTCCGAGACGGACGTACACGAACGCCGACCGGCGGTATGCGTCGATTACCGTCCGTCGGTCGAACGGACGCGTCGCCGCTGAGCGTGGCTGACGGTCACGAACCTCCGACAGGGCGATGAGTCAGTCGTTCAGGCCGGATATCCTTCGACGTCGGTGCCGACGAGGTAGGTACCGATAGTCAGCAGCGCCGCCGCCACGACGGCCACCATGTCGACGGTGAGCGTCGTGTTCGGGAAGACGGTCGGGAAGAAGGCCGCCGTGCCGACAATCATCAGGACGATACCGATTAACCCACGCTGCGTGAAGCCGAGCATACGACACCGCTTGTATCCCAGTCACATAATTGATTATGCTTTCGTTCGATGGAGGGCATCGACTACTGGGTTCGACCGAAGGTGTCGACTACTGGCCGTGTTCGTGACCGATCACGAGCGACACTGCGTTCGCCAAGAGGAGGGCGGCGAACACCGTGGGCTGTTGTCCATCGAGGCCGCCGACGAGTAGGGGCACGTAGAGGA
Organism: Haloplanus sp.; assembly: GCA_042216725.1. Taxonomy (GTDB): domain Archaea; phylum Halobacteriota; class Halobacteria; order Halobacteriales; family Haloferacaceae; genus Haloplanus. The sequence continues at coordinate 3,379 of JBDGTP010000069.1, read as the reverse complement.
ACGGGAGCGCAACGGCGACCCAGAAGGCGATGAACCGAAGCGGGGCGGCAACGACGGCCAGACCCCGGCGCAGTGGCCAGGCCTCGGCGAGTTCGTTCAGGCGGGGCAAGCGGTCGATTGGCGCGGTCGGAGACGAGTTCGACATCGGGGACACCTCGTTTGCTCGATGTATCCCGGACATCATATACCCCGGCGAGCGTTGGTCTCGTTTCAGGGGATTTCACCGACGCGGCGAGCGTATCCTCATTCGTTCACGGCACGCGTACGTCGGCGCTAACATTTCACGAAGCCTCCTGACTCTTTTATTCTCCTATACTTGTTTGTATATAATGCGGCGGCGTGGCGGGGAATCGAACGGCCACGAACCGGTGTTCTCTTAACGACGGTGACGCGTAGGTGGTGACGAACGTTCATGTCGAATCCGAGCGCCACCTCAGAGCGGCAAGTCGACAGCAACCTGTTCATCACCGTCTCCGGTCCGCCGGGGTGTGGTGCGACGACGCTCACGGAGGGACTCGCGGACGCGCTGGACTGCGGGTACGTCATCGGTGGCGACATCTTCCGTGACCTCGCCGACGAACGCGACCTGTCGCTCCAGCAGCTCATCGCCAAAGCCGAAGAGGACGACGAGATCGACCGGGCGCTCGACCAGCGGCTCCGACGCATCGCCGAGCAGTGGGGGGCAGCGAACAAGGCGTTCATCCTCGAATCGCGGCTCGCGGGCTGGCTGGCCGGCAACCGCGCCGACCTGCGCATCTGGCTCGACGCGCCCGAGGAAGTTCGTATCGAGCGCCTCAGCGACCACGAGGTGAACTACGTGATCGAGCGTCCGGAGGAGCGCACGCCCGAGGACGTGGGCGGTCTCAAACGGCTCAGCGACCAGGAGGAGATCGGTGCGCTGATGCGAGTCCGTGAGGTGAGCGAGGTCGGGCGCTACAAGAGCTACTACGGCATCGACCTGGACGACCGGTCTTTCTACGATCTGTCCCTGAACACCGCGCGGTGGGACGCCGGCACCGTCCTCGACATCGTACTCTCGGCCATCGAAGGATACGATCCCGAGACGGACGAGGGCGCGTTCACCACCCGCGATATGGACATCTGATCCACGGCTACGACGCTACTCCCGTTTCCCCGCATCGAGCGCCGCCCGGAGTCGAGGAAGTTCGCGCTCGATAGCCCGACGCTTGACGAGGAGAAACCCCAAGAAGATCAGCGCGAAGCCGCCGGCAGTCGCCGCCGATAGCTGCTCGTCGAGGAAGACCCACCCCGCGAGCGCGGCGAAAACGGGGGCGACGTAGGAGACGAGATTGATCTCGACGGCACCGAGCCGATCCAGGAGGTCGAAGTAGATGAGAAAGCCGAGCGCGCTGGCGGCCAGCGAGAGGTAGGCGAGCGCGAGCAGTCCCTGCACGGCGACGGTCACGTCGGCGAGGGACTCGCCGCGGGCGAGGGCGACCGCGTGCATCAGGACGGCGCCGCCGATCATCGACCACGCCTCCATCGTCTCGATGGGAAGCTCCGCCTCGATCCGCCGGGTCAACACCGATCCGAGCGCGAATGCGGTCGCGGCGCCGAACACCAGAAGCTTCGCGACGACGCCGCCCGTCAACAACGCGCCCGGTTCGGGACGAGCGAGGACGGCGACGCCAACGAGTCCACACAGGAGGCCGACGCCGCCGACGACGGTCAGGCGTTCGTCGGGGAGAAAGGCGCGGGCGAAGCCCGTCGTCAGCACGGGGGTGAGGCTGACGATGACCGCGGCGGCCGCGCTCGTCACCGACGGGTCGGACTCGCCCAGGAAGAGCAGGACGTGGTACCCGGCGATCAGGAGCGTGGCGCCGATGGCGATAAGCGACCACTGTCCTCGCCCCCGAGGAATGGGGTCGTCGACGATCCAGGCGGCGTAGCCGAGCATGAGGAGGCCAGCCACGTCGTAACGCAGGGCCGCGAAGAGCACCGGCGGGAAGAAGGCGAGGCCGGCCTTGATCGCCATGAACGCCGATCCCCAGATGGCCGCGAGGGCGAGAAAGAGCGTCAGATTGCGGTAGCGGGACACGGTGGCCGTCGGCCCGAAGCCCCACTCAACGTTTCGATTCGCGGCGGTGATCACGGATCGCACGCAACACGTCCTGCCGGGCGACGATGCCGACCAGTCGGGCACCGTCGACGACGGGCAAGCGGTTGATGTCGCGTTCGTCGTCGACCAGCAAGTCCAGGATCGTATCGAGATCGGTGTCCGGCGTGACCGTCACGACGTCGTCGGTCATCACCTCGCTGATCGGGCGGTCGGCGTGTTTCGCCAGGTCGATCCCCAGGTCGAGGTCGTCCCACGACACGTCGACCGCGTAAGTGAGCGTCTCGGTAAAGGGCGGCAGGCCGATGGGGAGCCACAGCACCCGATCCTCCGTCTGGAACAGATGAACGAGGTCGTGTTGGGTGACGATGCCGACGACGTGGCCATCGTCGACGACGGGGAAGCCGTTGAAATCGGCGCGAGCGAGGCGGCCGAGCACTTCGCTCACTTCGTCGTCGGGGGCGACCGTCTCCACGTCCGTCTGCATCAGATCACGGGCAGTCAGGGGCATGCGGAGAGGGACGGCCGTCGCCGGGGTAGGTTTTGCGGGTCGCGCCCGCCGTACGTTTAAGTAACCCGACCGCAAAGGCACCGTATGGCCGTTCACGGCCGTTCGACGCTCCGTGACCTGTTCGACGACTCGCCCACGCCCCACATCGCGCATCCGCCGCGCACCCACCACCGAGACTTCTACGTCGCCACCGACGGCTCCTATCGAGCCGAAGGTGGCGGTCTCGGGGCGGTCATCGAGGCGCGTGACGGCACGCGCGTCACGCGCCTCTCCCTCTCGGATACGCCGCCGGACAACAACGTCGCGGAGTATCGGGCGCTCCACCTCGGTCTGGACGTACTCGCCGCGCGAGCGCCGCCCGGCGCCCGAGTCGGCGTCCTCGTCGACCACGACGAACTCGCGGCCAACGTCAATCAGGCCGTACTCACAGTAGACGACCCCGACTGGGAGCCGACCCAACCCGTCAGCGTGCCGACGCGGAGCGAGTACCACTGGCGGGGCATCCGCGCCCGCATCGCCGACTTCGACGAACTCCGGGCCGCCCGGATCGATAGCCGCGTCAACCCCGCTCACCCGCTCGCGAACGCCCCGGAGCAGTACGCACACGTCAACCGGCGGGACGACCGGTGCGTGCTTCCGGAAACGGACGGCCGGGCCGAACACGCGGCCGGTACCGAACCCCAGATCCCGCCGCCGTCGCGGGCCGAACGCCGGGCGAGCGACTGAACCGGCGACGACTACTCGTCGCGTTCCTGGGCGTCGACGACGGCGACGCCGGCGAGGTTGACGAT
>JBDGTP010000045.1:0-21216 GCA_042216725.1 Haloplanus sp. | reverse complement strand
CAAGCGGGCTGTGAAACAGTGAATTCCACCGCCATATGGCGATTCAACACAGCCTAGAGACAACAGTACAGGTGCTCCGTCGCGGCCCCGGCCCCGACCGCCAAGCGCCGCCGCGCGTGTTCCGTGTGATACCGCGCGAACGGCCGGCTCGACGCCGTCGACGTCGTCGGGAACGTCGCATCCACGTCCGGCTCGTCGAGCTCCGTGACACCAGGGTAGTCCGGCATCGCCGCGACCCGCTCGGTCGGGAACAACCGCGTCAGGAACGGGTCACCCGGGTACTCGCTATCGACGAGATTCACGAGAAACACCGCGCGGAACGACTCGTTTTTGATCGCTTGCAGATGGTCGACCCGGACGCCGCCGTCGAGATCCGTCGCGCTCGTCTGGGTTTGCTGCGGTGCGTACTCGTGGGCGCGTTCCAGCATCTCCTCGAGCGACGCCCACGACGCGTCCACGAACTCGGTCTCTTCGAGGAACCCGGCCATGCGGAACGCTCGGCGGACGTTCCCGAACTGTGCTCGTGCGTCGAGCGGGGACGCCCGCTCCGCGATTCGCGCTTTCAATCCCGAATCCGTCGCCCACCACCGTAACGCGTCTGCCAGGTCGTCCGTCCCGTCGACGCGATCCAACCGATCCATATCGAGCGTTGGCCCGTGATCCGGCACGTCGTCCTCGTGGTCGGTCGCGAGGTGTCGAACGACGGCGAGGAGCTCCCGAATCGCGGGGTCGTCACCGAATCCGGTGACAGTCGTCGACTCCGTCGGTATCCCGGCGCGTTCGAGGGTGTCGAGCGTGTCGGTGACGCTCGTCCCGCTCTGTTTGGTAGCGACGGCGATATCGTCGTACCGCCAGTCCGGCTGTTCGACGAGTGCCTCGATTTCGTTCGCTATCTCGGCGAGTTGCTCGTCACTCGAATCCGCAGCGAGGACTGACACCGATCCGGATTCCGGATTCGACCGCGCCGTGCCTTCGGCGAAATACGCTGCCGTGGCAGCGGGTCGTGTCGACGGCGAGGCGGATGTCGTGCGTCGCTGTTCGCTGAACGAGGCGTAGTCCGTGACCGAACCCGTCTCCACCCAGGTTCGACGCACACTCGCATTCTCTTCGGCGATACAGACGAGTTCGCAGTCCGCCGCGAGCGCATCGAGATACGCGCGGTCGAGCGGGACGAACTCCTCGAACTCGACGGCGAGGATCACATCGACGTCGACGACATCAGTCCGAGCGACATCGGTGAGGACGTCGAGCGCTTCGGAGATGAGTTGGCCGCGTTCCATGTGGCCGTGGTCGGCGAGCCACGCGTGAAACTCGGCGAGCGCCGCCGTGATGTCGCGGAGTTCGGGAGTCTCGTCGGGAGTGATCGTCTGCCAGGAGATCGTGTCCATCACGCGCTCCACGTCCTCGATGAACGACGGCTGCTCCGACGCCCGTTGCAGGTACTCCGTTTCCCACTCGTAGTCCGCGAGAAACCGATGGAGGAGGTCGCGTCGCAGCGCATCGGAGAGGATGACGCGGTCGTCCGTCTGGTTGAGGACGTCCGTCGCGTGCACGACGAGCGATGTCACGTCCGGCGTCGCCGCGCCCGGCAGTTCTTCATCTAACGTCTCACGAAACGTATCCGTACTCGTCGGCGCGCCCGTGATGACGAGTACGTCTTCCGAATCGTGATCGTCGAGAAGGGTTCGATACTCCTCACGTGCTGCGCATTCGACGTTCTCCCTACCAAACGGCGTCACGACTAACGACCCGTCGAAACTCCGATGAATAGAGGATTGAGACACGTATTCGTCCCCCGGATGATTGGAACCGTTGAGAGGTTCTCTGATAAGAGTATTCCTACCGCCCGGCAGTCGGGCCGTATCGTCTATGACCCGAATTGGTTCCCTCCCCGACCCGTTCGGAGACCGGACGTGGCAATACGCGATCATCGGCGGGCTGGTGTCGCTGCGACGCTCGGAATCGTGCTGTCCATCCTCGACGAGCCGTTCGGCGTGATCGGGAGCCTCGCCAGCCCCGTGTTCGATCTGGCGTGGGCGCTCCTGACGTACCCAGTACGGCGAGGCGATGGCGTGCCGTACCTTCACCAGTATATATAGGTCGCGTGCTCGAATCACGGGATATGAATCGCCAGGCGGTACCCGGTCGCTCTCGGTGGGAGCCATGAGATGAGGGGGCTCGTTCGCCGATATCTGCTGGTTGCGTTCCGATTTCTGCCTTTCGTCGTGGCCTTCCTTCGTGATCGGCACCGGTTTCTGCTGTTCGGCCCCCGGAGGCAGGTCGGCGAAGAGCAACACCGACGACGGGCCGAACGGATACGGGATACGATGCTGGAACTCGGCCCGGCGTTCATCAAAGTCGGGCAGGTGCTGTCGACACGCCCAGATATCGTCCCACCCGCGTATGCCGAGAGATTCGAGACGCTCCAAGACGAAGTTCCCGAAGGCGCAGGTGGCGACCCACAGACAGTCCTCAACGAAGCACTCGGCGACCAGCTCGACCTCTCGACACTCGAACCGATTGCCGGCGGCTCGCTCGCCTACGTGTACACAGTCGTGTACGGTGACGAGCAGATCGCCCTGAAAGTGCGCCGACCCGGAGTGAACGCCATCATCGAGCGGGATCTACGGGTCATCCGCGGATTGCTTCCACTCATTACGCCCTTCCTCGAGGAACGCCAACGGTACTCGGTTCAGAATGCGGCGGACGATTTCGAGGAGATCATCCTCGACGAGCTGGATTTCGACCGGGAGCGGGCGATCATGGCCGAGATCAGGGGGAATTTCGCTGACGATGATCGGGTCGTCATCCCCGAGGTGTACGAGGAACTCTCATCCGAGCAAGTGTTGGCCATGGAGTACCGAACCGGTCGAAAGATAACCGACGACGACGCGTTCCACGGCGTCGACGCCGACGCTCACGAGATGGCGACACGAATCACGAAGGTCTACCTGGAGATGGGGCTCGTCGACGGAGTGTTTCATGCGGATCCGCATCCAGGGAATCTCGCCGTGACAGAGGCGGGCCGGCTCTTGATATTCGATTTTGGGATGAGCGAGCGTCTCCCGACGACGGTTCAAGAGGATATCGTCGGGCTCTATCGAGCACTCGTTCGGCGCAACATCGACGCGCTCGTGGATGCATTGATCGCACTCGATGTTCTCGAGGCCAACGTCAATCGGGTCGAGGTTCGACGCGTTCTCGAACTCGTCATCGAAAATCTGGAGGGGCGTTCGGAGATCACGTGGCGACTGATCATCACCGAGTTGACGACGATGCTCCGGGACTTTCCCTTTCGTCTCCCACCGGACGTGATGTTACTCATTCGCGTCGGAACCGTCGGAGAGGGCGTCTGTCGTCAGCTCGACCCGGAGTTCGATTTCCTTGCCGTCGTTCGGGAGTTCCTCGTCGAAGAGGGACTCATCGAAAGCGAACTCGATGCCCTCATCGAGGAGTCGTGGACTGATCTCCAGCGGTCGATACCTGCGCTGGCACGTGTTCCGGCACAGTTCGATCGAACGCTGGAGCAACTCGAGCGCGGCGAACTGGTCGTCCGGACGGAGCCCGTCGACACACGCGAGGCCGGTGACCCGTATCTCGGGTACGCAGTACTCGCTGGCGCCCTGATCGTCGCCGCGGCGATTTTCACGCTCCGGGAGCGACCATACGAGTTGCCCGCAAGTATCCTTGCGGCCGTTTTCCTCCTCGTGTATCTCGCTCGCCGTTATCGATAGCCGGTATCTTTCAGTCCTCCTCTGGTAGCGTGGAGAAGGGCGGAAGCCTCCGTCCACTCGTCGGCGCTCCGGCCGACTATAGTAGCGTCTGGAACTGTTTGCACACCTGATCGTAGGACTGCGTGCGATCAGGTGTGCGATGACTTACAAAGGCTACTATAGGAAGACGGCGATTCGGACTCGACGGCTCCCGCGAGGGTTCCCAGTTCACCGGTCAGGAGAACTATCAAGTCGTCGAACGTGACGATACCGGCGAGGTCACCCTCGTCGACGACCGGTATGCGACGGACACCCTCCTCGCACATCGTATTACAGAGTTCGAAGACGCCGGTATCGACATCGACCGTGACTGGATTTCCGGTCATCACGTTCCGTGCGGTCATCTCCTCGGCGTCGAGCATATCCGCAGCGATGCGAACGGCGATGTCCCGGTCAGTCACGAGCCCTACCGGGATATCGTCCTCGACGACGACGACGCTCCCGACGTTTTCGGTGCGCATCTCGATCGCTATCTCGTAAACGGGTGTATCGGGGGACGCCGTTACGACATCCTCCCGCATGAGGCCGGCGACAGCCATTAGTTATCCCTCTATTGACACTATTTCCCCGAGTTCAAATAAGGGCACAACCGTTCCCACACCGTGAGAAGAGTGGTCGACCCAGCCCAGTCAGCTGCTCGGTTCGTCTGTCCGTTCCCCTGCTCGCTCGGCACGACTCGGAATTACTACTGGAAGCCGGCCGTATCTCGTCGACGGAAGAGGACGAAACGGTCGACCTGAGCGGTGAGATGGTCGGTTCCCGGGGTCACGGTTGCTGTCGAGCGGCCCGTACGCAGCGATCCGTCGCGTCAGAGCCACTCCTTGATCTTCAACCGAGCCGTTAGCTCCACTGCCTTCCGGAGTCCTCGACGGACGAGTCCACCCGAGTTGGGAACGCCTTCCCCATCCTCGTAGTCGAGACCACGAACCACGACGACGGGCGTGCGTTCGTCGGCCTGCCCAAACAGCAGTGCCGACCCGGCGGTGAGTTCGTCTGCAATGAGGTCTAACCCACCGATCTTCGGCTGACCGTAGAGATCCGTCTTCCCGAAATTGCTGTCGATTGCCTGTATCCCCGAACAGCCAACGGCGAGATCCATCGTCCCCGGACCGAGAATCTCGGAATCAGCGAGTATCACGGCCACGTCCGTCCCAGTCCGATCCGCGATAGCCTTACGGACGCGACGGGCACTTGCGTCGGGGTCTTCGGGTAAGAGTGTCATCTCTCCCTCCGGAGTGTTCGACCAGTCGACGCCGGCGTTAGAGCAGAGGCGTCCATCGCGGTCGGTTACGAGTGCGGACGGCATCTCATCTATCGCCTCCCGGGCAGTGTCGCGGTCGGCAGCGTGTTCCAACAGCAGGTCTTCGCCGATTTCGGCGACCGGAATCGCACCGATCACCTCGCTTTCTTCGTAGATGACCGCGACTTCGCGCGGGTCGAGACCCGTGACTTCGGCCACTTCCTGTGCGCGCTCGCCGACTTCGACATCGGCGGCTTCGACGAGGCGGTCTTCGGCGATGGAGACGACTTTCGAGGTGATGACGACCACGTCGCCGTCCGTCAGTGGATACTCCTCATCCGTCGTCTCCACGATTCGATCTACCAGATCGTCGTTCGGTTCCACTGTCCCGATGTCCAATCCGTGGAAGGTCAGCTCGGGCATGGCTGTTATTTCGGAGATGACACGTATCAAGCGACAGGGCCGATACAAGGGGCTGGGAACGGCGTCTCGCCTCCGAACACCCAGTGGCAGACTCGGCCGCCTGGCCGACTGCTCGACACGGCGCGAACCCCGTCCGATCCGGTACCGAACGGAACCGACTCCCGAACGTAGCCCGTCGTATGATCCGCGGGCGCGTATTGCAGACCCCGGACAGCCAGCGGCTAATCCGGGCGGAAAGCCACTGCCCGTCGCTCCCAGATGTCAGTAATGGGTGGTGATATTGATGGTGAACGGACGTCTCGCTTCGGATATGGCGACCGTCTACTTCAGAGACGACACGGAACCAGTCGAAAGCGAGCGCGTGTTCATCGCGGAGAACGGGTGGATCGCAACGACCGACGAGGAGGGGAATCCGGTCATGTATCCGGCCGATAGGGTCGCTCGAGTCGAAGGAACTGAAGACCTCTACTACGACACGGCCGTCCTCACCGAGGAGATCGGCTCCCGAAACGTCGACGACGAGGGCCACGTCCTCCAAGAGCCGGAACTGATCCGGCGGATGGTGACCGAGGTGGAGATTTACTGAGCCAACCCCGTTCCGTCTCTGGAAAGCCCCGATGTCGAACCTCGGAGTCGGGACGCCGATTCGAGGTACGCCATCGCTTCTTCGCTGCGCCAGCCGCTCCCGTCGCTGGCGACGCCACCGCTGGCGTCGGTCGAGTTGCCCGGAGTCCTCTCGCGGGATGGGGACTACGAGATCCACATCTCTCCTGCGGCCGGAGCCCGTCTCCGAATTGCGTTCCCGCCTCGGTTCGGTCTGCAAACCGGCGAGCACCCGGTCTTCCCGATAGAACGTCGTGCCAGGGTGGCCTGTAAGGTGGGGTCATTCTCATGGTGTCGGAACGACCGCGAGAATGATGCCCAAAGAACATGTCGAATCAGGCATGGGCGAGACTGTCGAGGAACTCGTACAGATTCCCGTTGACGACGCCGAACTCGAAGGGTTGCTCGCTGTTCCGGAAGGAGCAACTGGACTGGTGGTGTTTGCCCACGGGAGCGGATCGAGTCGGAAGAGTCCGCGCAACAACTTCGTCGCGGAAGTCATCCGCGAGCGGGGACTCGGAACCCTTCTGTTCGACCTGCTGACCGAGAAAGAAGATCAAATCCGCGAGAATCGCTTCGACATCCCCCTGCTCACAGACCGTCTCGTTGCCGTCACCGAGTGGCTGTGGACACGGGAAGCCACTCGTGATCTGAGCGTGGGCTACTTTGGAGCCAGTACCGGTGCGGCGTCTGCACTCCGAGCAGCGGCGCGTCTGGGAGACGATATCGACGCAGTCGTCTCACGTGGGGGGCGCGTCGATATGGCATCCGAGATACTCGACGAGATTACGATGCCGACGCTGTTCATCGTCGGTGGCGCTGATACGCAGGTACTGGAACTCAACCGCGACGCCTACGAGCAACTCTCCTGCGAGAAGGAACTGTACGTCGTCGAGGGAGCAGGACACCTCTTCGAGGGAGAGGGTGAACTCGAAGAAGTCGCTGACGTAGCGGCCGACTGGTTCGCTACGGAGCTACCATAAACGCGGTCGTTGACTGTCAGGATCACCGCACGGATCGGAGCTTCCCGCTAATTCCAAGTAGCTGGGAACGTTCACAGTAGTTATAGTTCTGTACACGAAGTGTGACACGTATGAACAAGAACGTCGGCGGAATTGACCGGACGGGGCGTATCGTCGTCGGTGCCGTGGTCGCGATAGCGGGCATTGCCGCTCTCACCGGCTATTGGGCCGCTGGAGCTGTGATCGGTGGGGTCGCTCTCGTTATCGGGGCCATCCTTCTGGTGACCGGAACCACCCAGAAATGTCCCATCAACGAAGCTGCAGGAGTCGACACCACCGATTGACCTCCGCCCACGGCTTCGACCGTGGGATTCCTCCGCTGGTGTTTCAGCTTGGTGCTGAAGGCCGAGAGACGGGTTCCCCGCTGTGGGCACGCCGGTCTGTACGACCCTGTTTGATATTCGGCCGCGGACTGCCGAGGCGTCCGTGGTGGAACGCTACTGGTGATCGTCCCACACGAGGCACGAACCGACTCCTCGGCTCGATGTCCCCCAGTCTCGCCGTCGTGGAACACGCGATTCACCTTCGCGTCCCACGTCCCTCGGCTCCACACTCACCGCATCGGCAGACATCCTCGCGCCGGCGCGTCTGCTCGCGTTCGTCACACACCCGACGCTCCTGTGTCGTCAGCGCCTCCGCCTCTGCAAAGCGGCTCTCGGGAGCGAGCTATTCGACGTGCCGACCCGTCGGCGACGTCGACGCCTACCGTGGAGACACAACGCCATCGCCCCCGATGACACCGTCGGCAGCGAGCGACGAACGGGTCATCGGAGGGTAGTCACACGGTATCCGCAGCAGGCGTGCGGGATACAGGGCAGGCCTCCAGGCCGGCGTGGGTTCGAACCCCCGGGACGGCTGATACGGATTATTGTAACTGTTTACCGGTGGTTCTCCGAGACAGTCCGGCGAACCACCGGTAATGACTTGCGATAAACCGTATGAATCGTACGCAGCCACGCTCAACAGCCGCCGCCTGCGCCGCCGGCCGCGCCGGCAGCGCCACCGGCACAGGACGCCGCCGCGCCCGCACTCGCGCCGGCACACGCCGCGGCGGCGGCAGCGCCACCGCTCCCGGCGTAAGCGCCCGAAGAGGCCATCGATTCGGCGTCGAACTGCTGCCAGTAGACGGGGGGAACGCCGTCGTCGCCGTCGTCACCCGCCTGCACGTCCTCGCGAAGATCAGTCAGCGTATAGTCCGGATCGGTCGTGTACCGCTCCACCAGTGGTGGCTGGACGGTGATGCGGCGATAGATGACTTCCTGCTCGTCCTCGTCGGCGTAGGCGAACTGGATATCGTAGTGACGGACGTGGAACTCGTCGAAGACGGGGTGGACGGCGTCGAGAACCGCTCCGACGACTTCCCAGACGGCGTCCATCTCGGGAGCGCCGGCGTCTTCGAACACGACCGGAACGACGGGCACCAGGATGTCGTCGCCGTCGCGGTGCGTGTTGACTTGTTCACTTCGTGAACGTCCGGCATCTCGGCGAGAGCGTCCGGAAGGGGATCGAACGTCTCGGCGAGTCGGTCGTCGCCACGCCGGTTTTCCTCGCGGTAGTCCTCGGTGAGGTCTTCGAGGCCGAGACGATCCAGAAAATCCGCGGCCGTTTCCGCGAAGCTGCGCTCGTCGTTGGAGGGCATCACGTGATCCCTTCCGTCAGCTACTATATAAATACTGTTCCAGAAGGGCGAACACCCACGATCACCGTGAAGTCCGAACGTTTCGACGGTTAGACGACGATTCGATGGTCGGACGCGAACGCACTATAGGAAGAGCGTCGTCCGTCCAGTTGTGATGTCACCGACCACCCGACGCGCCCGTCCGTGGCCTCCTGTCTCGCCGATGGCGAGGGCAGGTCTCGTCGGAACGGGCAGTCCTGTGACGACACCGCCAGCGCGAACGACCGACCGTCCCGTCGCGACACCGGAAGCCGCGACGGCCACTCCGACACGACCCTAACCATGCGCATTCCCATCCCGACCAACCGACTCGTCGCGTTCACCCTCGCAGGTGCAGTCCTGACCATGGTCGTTGCCGGGGGACTCGCCGTCCCCGGCCTCCTCGGTCAGGAGTCCAGTAGCACGGACACCGCTCCGGGGACGACCAGTACCGCGTCGCCACAGGTCGCCGACGACGCTCCCACGCCGAATCGGAACTTCACGCCAGCCGTCCAGACCCAGTCCGGTGGCGAATACGAAGAACACGGCGAGGGAGAAGAGGAAGAACGAGAGGACGAGGAACACGGCGAGGGAGAAGAGGAAGAACGAGAGGACGAGGAACACGACCGAGAGGACGAGGAGGAGTAACTCGTCGATCATGGCAGCCTTTGGACTGCCGGCCGAACGCCTCGGGAACGCACACCTGGAGTTCAGATGCTGTGACACGTCTTTCCGGCTCCGGGCGACGGGACTTCGTGCCGAAGCCGCGACCCGGGCCGCCCGGGAGACGGTCACGAACCTCGAACAGCAACTCGATGCCTTCGAGGAGACGAGCGCAGTGAGTCGCCTCAACCACGACGGCGCTGTAGAGAACGAACACGTTGCGCGGATCGTTCGCCGCGGCCTCGAATACTACGAGCGGACGGATCACGTGTTCGACATCCATCAAGGGCGCGTCGAACACGAACTGAAGGCGTTCCTGCGTGGCGACGCCGAGTCGCTGCCCCGGACGTTCGACACCGGGTCGGTCGCCGTCGACGGTGACCACGTGAGCGCCGACGTGCTCCTGGATCTCAACGGCCTCGCCAAGGGGTACATCGTCGACAGAGCCGCGGCGACACTCGACGGGGTCGCCCGTCGGGGATTCGTCAGCGGCGGCGGCGATATGTCGCCCCCGACCGGCCCTGTCGCCGTCGAGAGTCCGTACGGGGACGCCAAGCCGCTGAAAACGCTCGATACGGACTGGCACGTCGCCACGTCCGGGGGGTACCGCCGCGAACGGAACGGCGCCGACCACGTCTACGACCCGACGACCGAACGGGTCGGTTCCCGTCACGAGTCCGTTACGGTGGTCGCCCGCCGGGACTGCATGGAAGCGGACGCCCTCGCGACGGCGCTCGCGGCGCTCCCCTTGGACGACGCCCTCTCGCTCGCTGCGGAGTGGCCGGGCCTGGAGGCGCTCGTCGTCCACGACGGCGTCTTTCGGACGACCGACGACTTCGACGCCCATGTCCTGGACGCATAGACAGCGCATCACCGTCGTCGCGATCGTTCTCCTGGTCGCGGCAGTACCAGTGCTCTGGCAGATCGGAGACGTGCGCGCGACCCAAGCGGCCGAGCAGCAACAGTCCGACCTGGTGAACGAGACGGTGTCGGCGCGGCAGGCACCGAACGATTACGACGGCGATGGCCGTGTCGACTCGACCGACAGGTGCCCGACGCGCCCGGAGACCGACAACGGCTTTCAGGGCGGAGACGGCTGTCCGGATGTCGTCGCGACGACGGGGGCGTCGTAATGTCACAACTCGTGTGGCTCCTCGATCGGGGAGCCGCCCTCGTGGCGTACCCTGCGCTCTATCTCGCGGTGCTCACCGGCGTCCTCTACAACACCGAGGCGTTCGGCGCGCTCCACGAGGCCGCCAGGCGCGTCCACGTGGAACTCTCCGTGTTCGCAACCTTCGTCACCCTGCTCCACGCGGGACTGGGCGTCCTCGACACCTGGTTCGTCGTCACCGGGCAGGCGCCAGCGCCGGCCTACTCGATGTCGTACTTCCTCGCCGGCGTCGTCGTCGGCACCGGTGCGCTGTTCCTCCTCGTCGTCGCAGTCCTCGGGTTCACGGACGCGAGACGCTTCGACGGGCCGTGGGGGCCACGCGTCGTCCACGGATTCGCTTACGCCGGCTTCACCTTCGGGACGATTCACGCCGCCGCCATCGGCACCGACATCGCGTCCCTCGTTCGTCCCGTACTCGGGCCGACGGTCATGTTCCTCGTCTACGTCCTGCTGTTGCGCATTCTGGTACTCCGCGGGATTACGCCGCGTTCGGTCGCGAGCTAATACCGATTCCAGAGACCGAGAAGCCGATCCACGACGCGGTCGGTGAACGACTGTCGGTGAACCGTGTATAGATACCGGACGCGATCCGGATCGGCGACTTCGTAGATCACGCGACGACCGTCCCGCTCTTTCGTGACGAGTTCGGCATCGGCGAGATTCGAGAGGTGCCAGGAGACGGTGGATTGTGCCTTACCGATACGGTCGCTCAGTTCGGACGTCGAAAGCGGGCCGTCGGCAAGGAGGTGGGCGAGAATACGGCGACTGTACTCCCGCCGAAGCGCGTTCATGACGGCCCGGTCGTCTTCGTCGAACGTCGCGGCGGGGTAGTACCGGGTGTACTTCCCGTCGTCGGACACCTCGACGAGTCCCTCGTCGTCGAGCCACCGGAGGTGGTACTGGAGCGTGCCCTGGGCATAGTCGAGGCCGTCGAGCAGAGCCCGGAAGTTCACGCCCGGATTGTCGGCCACGCGCTGGTAGATGGTGCGCCGGGAGTCCAGTTCGAAGTCAGGCTCCGACATCGCTCAGTCCCGTGTCAAGGCGGCGAAAAACGCCAGGAGCCCCCCGAGGATGAGGATCGCACTCCCGTGTTCGAGTAACTCCACGGACGCTGCGGGGAGGTAGGGAAGCAGGATGTACTCGAGGAAGACGATGAGGCCGTAGACGGCGAACATCGCGTGGCCGGCGGTGACGATTCCCATGCGGCGGTCGCGTTCGCGGCGCCAGGCGAGAAAGCTGAAGGCGCTAAGCGCCGCCGCGACGACGAAGATACCGAGACTGACGTACTGTTCGAGGAGTTGGGCGAGCGTCATAGCTGGTGATCGCGATGCGTACGAGTGAGTCGACGAGCGATCCGTTCGGCAGTTGGGAACGGGCGAGGAAAACGATTGGCGTCCAATCGTCGAATTCGGTGCGTCGTGTGTGGAACGGTCGCGGGTCGGCCGTGGGGAGCGTTCGCCCGCGCCGGGCGTGGGTGTCGAGAGAGCAACCAGCGTGCGACTCCTTGCTCGCCGACCGCGGTGTACGGGGCGATTCACGTCTCCGGAGCGGTTCCGGACTGGACGTTCGGAACGCATCTCGGCCATCTACCCGAAGTCGTTCCCGCTCTCCGATACGGTTCTGGGTTCGATGTCGGGCGGGACGCCGGGGTTACTCAGTGCTACGCCTGCCAGCGTCGGGAGAGACGACCCCGGGACGGCGCAGTCACGCACGTCGCCCGTTCGGTTCGGTGGGTCGGTTCGACGGATGGACGACGATTCGACGATTGGACGCGAACGGCTTTTCGAACCGAGTCACGAGGCGACGCTATGCGTTCGTCATTCCACGTCATCGGAGCAGTCCTCCTCCTCATCGTCGTCGCGGCCACCAGTCCCGTCCACGCAGTCCCCGTCTCGGACGCGTCGGACGACGCGTCGATGGCGACCACCGAGAACGGAGTGTTCGCCCGTGGCGACTCCGGATACGCCGCCGAAGGAGAGGAGTTGGCCGGAGAGGGCGAAGAGCGCGAGGAGGACGGAGAGACTGGGGCGGGAGTTCTCGGCGAGTGGTGGGGACTGGGCGGTGAGGCATCCGAAGCGCCCTACGTCGGACTGGCCGAACTCGGCGTCGTTCTGCTCGTGATCGGCGTCGGCGGATACTCCGCGGGGAAGCGAACCTCGGTCGTCCCGACGAAATATCGGCGACGGTTACTCCAGGCCCACGAGTGGACGGTACTCACCGGAACGGCCCTGACGCTCCCCCATTTCGTGGCGGTCGAGGAATGGGGAGGGCTTGGCCTCCTGGTGGCCCTGCTACTCGCCGTCGAAGTAGCGAGTGGCCTCTACGGTCGACATTTGCATCGGCACGTGATTCGACTCGGACGGGGTGGGGAGACGCCGTCTCTCGTCGGTCGCACCGTAGCGATGACCAAACGCACACTGTTCTCGCGCTGGCGACGGGTTCACGTCGTGCTCACCGTCGCAACCGGCATCGTCCTCGTGTTGCATATCGTTACGGCGGTCGGTGAGTAGCACCGCCCCACCGCCCACCCGAGTGATTTAACGAGTCGGGACAGTGTTGTACGTACCGATGGCATGGTCAGCCGTGACGACCCTCGCGGCGAAGCGAGTCGCGGCCGGATACGCGCCGTTCCATTCTGCTGGGTCGGCGCTCGTGAGTGCGCCGGGAGGTGCCAGCTGAACCGCTGATGGCGGACGAGAGCCCAGACGGTGAGGCCGTCGTCGTTGTGGAGGGTGTGACCCGACAGTTCGGCAGTGTCACCGCACTCGACGACGTCTCTTTGTCCGTCGCTTCCGGGTCGCTCGTGGGAGTCATCGGGCCGAACGGCTCGGGCAAGACCACGTTACTCCGCATCGTCGCCGGTCTGCTGACACCGTCCGATGGCAGCGTCGAACGACCCACAGCCACTGCCCACCCGGTCGGCTACTTGCCACAGCAGCCGGCACTCCGTGGCCAGTTGACCGTCCGCGAGACGCTCTCGTTCTACCAGTCACTGCTGGACACGCCCGTCGACATCGACGAGGTTCTTGCGACGGTCGGCCTGGACGAGATTCCCGATCGACGGGTTTCGGCACTCTCCGGCGGGATGCGACAGCTCCTCGGACTGGGGATCGCGACGCTCGGTGATCCTCCACTGATCGTCCTCGACGAGCCGACCAGCGGCCTCGACCCCCGGAACGCCGACTACATCCTGGAGGTCGTATCCGCCTTGACACACGAGGGAACGAGCGTTATCCTGACGACACACGATCTCTCTCACGTCCAGTCTGCCGACGAGGTCGCCATTCTGGACGAGGGGCGGCTCCTCGTCCACCTTCCACCGGACGAGTTGTGCGACCGAACGGGCGAAGCGACGATCAAAGGAGCGTTCAAGTCGATGCTTGGAACCGAGCCGATGGTTCAGACGGGGGACGGGACGTGACGACGTGCTGGCGGACTGCCCGAACCGGTCACGAGCCCTGCTCCCGGCACGAAACGACAGGTGAACCCACCGCATGAACGTGCGTCCCCAACCGATCGCCGCGCTGCTCGTCGTCGTGCTCGTCCTCGCGAGCGTGTCGTTCGTCGTCGACCCGACCGCGGAGCAGGCGACCCCGGTGCCGTTCGAGGCGACCAACGAGGGCGGCCTCGCGTTCGGAGCAATCTACGAGGCCAGGCAGACGAACGCCGTCGTCCCTCGCGCCGAGGCCTTCTACGCACAATACCCCTACGTCGTGGGATACAACGGCATCCCGTTCCTGCTCAACGACCTCCACGACGCGTCGCGCGCCCGCGAGTTCGGACGGCTCGTGACGGTCTACGTCTCCGATTTCTCGGATGCCGATGTCAGCCTGAACGCGGAGTCGACGTTGGTGGCCCCTAACGAGGAGGCGGTCGGCTGGGTCGTCGCCGAGGAGGCGTATTTCGTGGTAGACAGCCGCGCGCGGACGCCCGGCAACACGTCGGCCATCGTCCCCTTCTCCGAGCGAGACGCCGCCCGCGAGTTCACACGACAGTACGGCGGCTCGGCCGTGCGCTGGACGACGCTTCGAACCCGACGCTTCGACGGGATGGATCGCACACGCCGCGAGTGGCGTCAGGCGGTGAGTCGCCGCCAGCGGTGGGCGAACCGAACCGCCACGCGGGCGGCGAGTCTCCGAACTCGCCCAGTGTCGGTCGTCGTGGGCGAGGACGCACCGACACTCGCGGCAGCAGTCGCACAGGCACCGGCGAACACGACCGTTCGACTCCCTGCCGGCACGTACGACGCGTCCTCTCTCCGGATTTCGAAGCCCATCACTGTCCGAGGCGCCGGCCCGAACCGGACGACGGTACGTGGTGACGGTCGGGGAAGCGTCGTCAACGTCAGCACCGACCGCGTCGGCATCACCGGATTGACGATCACGGGCGTCGGTGATCGACAGGGCGTTGGAGAGACCCTGCTCCCTCAGGAGCACCCGTACTACCGGATCAGGTCGACCTACGGTCGCGGCGCGGCCGGGATCACCTTCAGCCGTTCGCCCGACTCGCTCGTCGCGAACGTCACGATTCACACGCCGAAACACGGGATCGTACTCCGGGAGAGCCCGGACACCGTCGTCACCGGGACGACCATCTACGGCCCGCCCGAGACGAAGAACAACTCGCTGTTGCTCAGCGTCATGGCGTCCCGCGTCCTCGTTCAGAACACGACCCTGTACGGCGGGTTCGACTCGGCCATCGTCCACAACACGAGGGGCGTCGTCGTTCGTGGTGTCCACGCGGAAGGGGCCGTTACGGGCTTTCACGCGATGTACACTCGCGAGGCCCTGGTCACCGAGAGCACGTTTCGGGACATGTTCAAACCGGTGATGACGGCGACCGAAGGGTCTGGCAACGCCGTCGTTGGGAACGATGTCCGAAACACGGTGTTGGGTATCGACCTCGCCGGCAGTCGCAGCTACGTCGCCCGGAACGCCGTCGTCCACAACCGGATGGGAATCGCCGTCGAAGGACGAGCGACGCTGTACACCGACAACGTGATCGGATACAACCACGTGGGCGTCGATGTGGGGAACCCGTTCCCGACGAACCGCATCACTGAGAACGATTTCGTCGGCAACGACCGGCAGGTCAACGCAGCCGACGAGAACGTACTGTACGTCTGGACGGCGGATAGCCGCGGGAACTACTGGAGCGGCTTTGCCGGCTTCGACCGGGACGGTGACGGGGTGCTCGACGCTCCGGTCTACCCGACGAGCACCGTGGGCACCCTGTCGTATCACGCATCCGGCGGGGCGACGGTCGTGCGCTCGCCCGCCGTCCGGCTCCTCCGGACGCTCCGAACAGCGGTTCCCGGGCTACGATCCGGGGGCGTCGTCGATACCGCCCCGCTCGCTACACCTCGGTCGCCCCGTCGCGTCGCCGGGCTTCGGCGGCGATACGCGGCTGCGGGCCCGTTCCGGCCGAACCACGATCCCGATCCGTACGACTATCATGCGTCCTACGACGTTCCCAACTCGGCGAACGACACGTTCGGTTAAGACGCGACCATGACTACGACACACCGTCTCACTGCCGTGTTCGAACGCGAGTTCGCGACGGTCATCCGGACGCGCGTCTACGGAGTCGTCGGGGTCGGATTCGTCGCTACCGTCGTCGCGCTCGGTCTCGTAGGGGGCGTTTCCGGATACGTCGGGGCGATCCTCAACCTCCTTACACCCCTCGCAGTCCTGCTTCCCGTCTTCTGTGCGGCGCTTGGCTATCGGTCGTTGCTGACCGACCGCGAGTCCGGCGAGGCGGACGTCCTTCGGACGTTCGCCCTCCCGCGATGGGCGTACGTGGGCGGCGTCCTCCTGGCCCGTCTGACGGTCGTAGTACTGATCGTACTCCTCGCGCTGGTGGTCGTCGGAGTTGCAGTTCCACTGTTCTCCCGAGGGTCGAGTGAGTTCCTCCTGCGGCGGACGACCTACAACGGGCCGCTGTTGTTCGTCCGATTTAGCGTCCTGACGGCTATCGCGACGGCGGTGTTTTTCACCGCTGTCACCGCCGTCTCGGCCGCAGCCAGTCGGTCGCGCCGTGCTCTCGCACTCGGCGTGTTACTCGTGGTCGCGTTCACGGTCGGTCTCGACCTCGTGATCGTGGCCGGGATTGCTACGGACGTCTTCACACCCGACCTGCTACCGTGGCTGCTCGCCTTGAGCCCGGTCAGCGCGTATCGGGGATTGGTGCTAGCGCTCGTCGTCGAACCGGCGACGGCGTCGTCGCTCCAGGCGGGATCGGCGTTCGCGAACAGCCTCGGCCTCGTCGGGTGGTTCGCCGGATCGCTCGCCGCCGCCACGAAACTCGTCTGGACGTGATCCTACCGGTAGTCCCACGAGTCGGGGTCGTCTCCCTCGCCCGTCCGATTGAACGTTCGATGGACGCGTTCGACGACGGCGCCGCGGGCCGGCGACGCCGCCGGGGCAGGGTCGACGACCCCGCTTTTCCGCAGGCCGGGGACGAACCCCTGGAGTTGACGGAGGAGCGCAACCGTCGGCGAGTATGCGACCGTCGCCGCGTGAGGCACGCGACCGACGGCGCTATCGACGGGGCTTGTCGGTCGGAACGACCGGACGAGACGACCGCTCGCCGTCCGTCTGACGCCGGGTGCACGCGCCCAGTAGTTCCCCCGCCAGACGTGGACGACATCGTGTGCCGCCGCCGTCGCCGGGCGGCGATTAGACACGACATCGTTGGCCGTCACCGTGTTCGTCGGCAGTAAGGAGAGCACCTGAATTCCCATGCGATTGTACCCGACGACGTTGTGGCGATAGAGCGAGTGGTGTCCCTCGACGACGAGACCGTAGTCGTTCTGCGTGATCACGTTCCCCGCGACGTAGTTCGCCGTTCCGGCGACGATAACCCCGTTCTGCGCTCCCCACACCACGTTGTCGACGACGGCCGTCTCCGACGAACGCATCTCGACGTAGATACCGTCGCCGGTGTCCACAACACGGTTATCGCTGATCAGGAGGTTGCGACCGTAGAGGTTGAACACGCCGAGCAACATCCCCTCCATCCGCGAGTCACGAACCACGAGATCGTCCACGTCGAGCGCGAAGACGCCGACTTTCCCCCCGTAGAACGCGGAGTCCTGCACGACGACCGGCGAGCCGATGGCCGCGACGCCCAGAAAGCCGTCAGTCCACCGTTTCGTGCCGTAGGCGGTGAGGTTCGAGATGACTACGGTCGGACTGTCGCGGGCGATGATTCCGTTCGACGGGGTAGTGATTCGAACCCGGGAGACGAGTGACCTGCCGGCCGTGTCGAAAACGACCGCGGCATCGCCGTAGCCGTGGATCTTCCGCATGCGGTAGTTCCACGACGACTCGTTGACGGCGACAGCGTCCGCCGTGACGTTCGCTCCCGTTCGAGTGGAACCGACGCCAGCGATACTGAGGTTCGCCATCGCCGTTCGTGGCGCCGTCACCGTCACGACCGTCCCCTCGCCGCGGCCGACGAGCCGTGTCCGATTCGGTCCCGCTCCCCGGATCGTCACCGATTTCGTCACCGTGACGTTGGAGACGCGGTAGGTTCCTGCCGGCACTCGAACGCTCGTGTTCGGGGGTGCGCGACGCAGGGCCGCGGTAAGTGTCGATGCGTCCTCCCCGACGACGACCGACACTGGTCGGTCGAGAAGCGTCCGGCGCGAGGCGACGACCGAATCCGCCCGGGTGTCTCGCCGGTCGACGATCCGCTCCCACTCCGCCGCGGTGTGCCCGACTGACTCCACGTCACGGATTCGTACGGCGTCCCAGCTTACGACGCGACCGCCGTACCTGGAAGCGAACGCCCTCGCGTCGGTGCGATCCGAGAACGGAACGGCGGCCCAGTCACGAGTCGGAACGCGAGCACGGCTGTCCACGACGAACACCGCCTCGCTCGCCCGAATCCACCCCGGCTCCCGTGCCGGGGACAGCCGAAGGGTTCCATCGTCGTCGAGGCGAATCGGCTCGTCGGAGAAATCGGTGACGTAAATGCGTAGTGGGCGGCCGAGTCCGCGTGCCGTGTCGGCTTGAAGATCGGCCACCAGCGAGGAAATCCCGTAGTAGCCGACGGGATAGCGATACTGCGAGTAGAACGTCTGTGCTTTCGGGAGCACGAGCGACGTTCGCTGTGCCTCTCGCACGACGCCCTCGGAGACGCCGACGCTGATAGTGTCGTTGAAGGCGACAGCGCCGGCCCTGCTGTCGGGTGAGACACCGACGACGAACGGGGCGCTCGCGGCGACGAGGACGACCAGGGCTCCGAGAACCGCGAGGCGAATCCGCATCCGTCCTGGACGTACGGTCTGGATCGCAAAGAAGCGTATGCCTGCCTCGCCCAACGATACGCCTTTCAGACCGAGCGTTAAACTGACTCGCATGGATCGCTCGGCCGGGGACGACCGGGTCGTCGTGAGGCTCGACGACATCACCCGCTCGTTCGGCGACGTGACCGTCTTCGATGGGCTCTCGTGGGCGTTTTCGACGAACGAAGTGACCGCAATCGTCGGGCCGAACGGGTCGGGCAAGACGACGCTACTGCGCGTCGTCGCCGGCGTCCTCGACGCCGACAGCGGCCGTCGTCGCGTGCCGACCGCGACGGAACGCCCGGTCGGCTATCTTCCACAAGACCCCCGGTTCAGAACACAGTTAGCCGTCGAAGAGACGCTCCGATACTACGCCGACCTCCTCGAAACGGACGTGGATGTCGAAGCAGCGATGGAACGAGTCGGTCTTCTCGACGTTCGCAACCGACGCGTTGGGCAGCTATCCGGTGGGATGCGACAGCTGCTCGGAATCGCACAGAGCCTGCTCGGTGAGCCGCCGGTCGTCGTTCTCGACGAACCGACCAGCGGCCTCGATCCTCGTATGCGGGAACGCGTCTTCGGTCTCGTCGACGACATCAGCGACGACGAAACAGCGGTCATCATCAGTACACACGACCTCGCGGGGGCGGCCCGGATGGACTACGTCGTTCTCCTCGACCGAGGGCGGATCCGGCGGGCCGGAACGCCAACGGAACTCCTCGACGCCGGGTCGGGTGACTCCCTGACAGCGACGGTTCTGGAAGCCCTCTCGGAGGAACCGACCGTTCAGTCGGGGAAACGGGGTGGGTCGTGACGGCTCCGTGGCTCGACCGGGTCGGCGCCGTGTTCGAACGGGAAGTCGTGACGATCCGGCGAACGAGAGCGTATCTCGGTCTGGCAAGCGTCTTCTTTCTGCTCGTCGTCGCCATCGTACTGGCGAGCGGCGTCAGTGGATACGTTCCGCTGGTGCTGTCTCTCCTGACGCCCGTCGAACTGCTCGTCCCCCTCTTGGCTGGCGCGTTGGGATATCCGGCCATCGTCAGCGAACGCCAGCGCGACGAACTCGACATCCACCAGACGTACCCGGTGACCCGCGGGGAGTACGCCGTTGGCGTGTATCTCGCCCGCCTCCTCTCGCTTCTCGTGAGCATCGTCGTTCCCCTGTCGGTTGTCGCCGTTGCCGTCCCCCTCTTCGGTCGTGCCCCGACGTTCCTCCCCCAATCGACGGGGCTAGATTCACCGATACTGTACCTCCGCTTCGTCGTGTTGACGGCCGTACTCGGCGCCGTTACGCTGGCGATTTTCCACCTCGTTTCGGCCGTGGCCCGCGACGAGCGTCGGGGTCTCGTCGCGGTGCTCGTCGCACTCCTGATCCTGGTCTTCGGGTTCGACGCCGCGTCCGTCGTCGGGCTCGGATTCGACGGTGGAGCGGCCAGCGCTACGCTCGCGCTGCTGAGTCCCAACGGGGCGTATCGGACGCTGGTGCTCTCACTCGCCGTGGCCCCTGTGACTGACTCGGCGAGCGCGTCCCGCGTCGATATCGCGGTCGGCACGCTCGTCCTCCTCACGTGGACGGTGCTCTCGCTCGTGCTCACAGGCCGCTTCGTCTGGAACTCGGCCGACACGTGATCGCCGAAGGGGACGTGTCCGAGGCCACGTCGATAACGATCAGACGGCGGAGTGGCGAACTGAACTCGTCGAAGCCGACGACGTCGGGGCGACCACCCGAACGACGGAATCGAGCCGTCCCTTGGGTTCGAGCGCCCCGAGGAGAGCGTCTCGTGGCTGCCGGGCGGCTTCTTCGGGAGCGTCGCGGTCGGAAATCCACTCCGAAAGCGGTGGACTTCCGCTCTGGCCACCAGCTGTGACAGGCGGGTAACGCCGTTCGCGTTCAGCGTCCCCGACTTCATACGGTTTATCGTAAGTCATCACCGGTGGTTCGCCGAGACAGTCCGGCGAACCACCGGCAAACAGTTACAATAATCCGTATCAGGCCCACCCGACAGTTGACCCGTCCAGCACCAGACTTGAGCCTGTGCTGGCGTCGGGATCACCTCGGTCGGTGACGAGCTTGGTTGGGTCGTCGTCCGATCCGTAGCCCGCTACGCGTTGGGCGGCGTCGCGGATGTGCCCAAACGTTTCATCTAAATTTCTATGAGTGTTCTCTGATATATTTAGCTTCATCTGGACGTTCCGAACGAGCGCCATATCTCGTGCGTGCATCGGGTACTATTTCGAGATCGAGACGACATTGGAGAGTCGACCTCGCTATCGTCGGTGGACTGGGTAGTGGGTACTCACACGCTTCCTTCCCCGACTAATAGTGTCTAGGGAACTGTTTTACCGATAGAGACGCTGGTGTTGGTAATGGGTC
>JBDGTP010000068.1:0-21306 GCA_042216725.1 Haloplanus sp. | reverse complement strand
CATGGAAAAAGAGAGATCTATATGCGGTAAAAACTTTCGTCAAAGATTATAGGGTATGAATCGGAGACGCTTCCTCACGGCGGCCGCAACGACCGTCTGGATAGCTGGCTGTGGCGCTCCGGGCGACGACGGCGGTGACGGGGGCGGCGACGACGAGACGGGTGGTGGCGCGTACGGGAAACTCGACGATCCAGCGAGCGACGGCCCGGGACGGCCGTCGTCGCCGGTCAGTCGCCGTCGCTCACCTCCCGCATTCGGTCGGTGAAGTCCCATGAGTACCACCGGCTCGGCTCGATTCGGATCGTGACCTCGTCGCGTTCGGGGGCGAGCAACCGGCGGGCGAGCGGCGAATCGGTGCCCCCGAGATACCGCTCTAGCAGGTCGCGCAGAACGGCCTTGTCCTCGTCCGGGGCGACCGTCGCACAGCCGTTCCCCCGGACGCCACGGTACGGGGGGTCGTTGGTCGACACCTCGAAGGCGACGCCGTCGTCGGCACGGAGGTAGTCGACCACGTCGGCGGCGGCCGAGGTGGCACAGACCAGCTGTTCGGCGTCGGCGTCGAACCCGTACCACAGCGAGAGCATCCAGAGGCCGCCCGCGGGCGTTCGACAGGCGAGGCGAATCGGCACCGTCACGTCCGCCAGGAACGCTGCGACCCCCTCGCGATCCCACGTGCCGGTGTAGGCGGTCATGGGCCACGTTGGCACGGGAACGGCTAAAAACCGCGGCCGGTTCGGGCGCGCCGTCGCTCAGGCGGGGTGGACGATGTCCCGACACCCGGGACACTCCGCGTACGCCGCCGGCCCCTCGCTGGTGTGGTACCGAATCAGGAGCCGAGCCTGCGAAATCCGGGCCTCGCAGTGCGGACAGCGACCGAGCGTCGATGAGTTGGTTCGCATGGATGGGGGTTCGGAGCGTGTGTCTCCGGAGCGTGTGACGAACGCTCCGATTCCCGGTAGCGTCCCGACCGACATACATCGTCGCCAAGCGCGGTGGAAGTGAAACTGATCCGCGAGGCGCCGCCGTGCCGCAGAACGCTTTTGTCAGATGAGTCGCGTTGTGTGTCCATGTCGGTTCCCGTCCTCCAGTTTGCCGTCCCCGGCGGCGTCGAGATACTGGTCGTCCTCCTCACGCTGTTGCTCTCCGTCGTCGTTCCGCTCGCCGTCTCGTTTCTGATCTACCGCGACGCGAGGCGCCGTAACAGTCGCCACGCGCTCGCGTGGGCCGTCGGCGCGTTCTTCGGGAGCCTCGTCGTCTGGATACTCTACTACGTCGTGCGCGACGAGGTCGGAACGGGTGGGTTCGCCTAGGCGTGCCACGACGGCGCGGAGCCCCCGCCGGCGACACGCGTCCGGGAACGAAACGTAGTTCCGCGCCCCCGACCACGACCACCCATGACCGAGTATTTCGAGGTTCACGCACGGGACGGGGCCGCCCGATTGGGTGAACTCCGCCTGCGCGACCCCGTGACGACCCCGGCCCTCGCCGACGGTGTCGTCGTCGACGGCGGGAGCCTGTGGAGGGCCGACCGTGACCTGCCCGAGGGGAGCGAGGCCGACCTGACGGTGCTTCCCCACCGCGCCTTCCCCGCCGGCACCGACCCGACGGTTCAGGACTCGTTCGCCGTCGACTACCCCGACGTCGACTACCCGAGCGCCGCCGTCGTCACCGCGGCGACGGCCGACGACTACGGCTGTGACGCGTACGTGCTGTCGAACGCGCCGGGCGTCGTCGGCCACGGCGAGTCCTTCCGCGACGAGATGATCGCCGTCCGGGAGGCCATCCCCCCGGACACCGCGCTCTATCTCGCCGGCGTCGCCACGCCCGCGAACGTCGCCACCCTCGTCGCCGCGGGCGCCGACCTCGTCGACACCAAGCGCGCTCGCGTGAAGGGACGACAGGGCGTGTATCTCACCCCTGACGGGGAGTACCACCTCGACGAACTCGCCGAACTCCCCGGCGCCCGCCCGTCCGATCCGCCCATCGCCGAGTTCACCCGCGAGGACTGCGTCGCCCACAACGTCGCCGCCCTCCGTGCCGCCCTCGCGACGGTTCGTACCCGGATCCGACGGGGTCGCCTGCGTGACTACCTCGAAGGCCAGGCGCGCCACGAGAACTGGCTGACGGCGACGTTCCGCGAGTTCGACCAGGAGTATCGGTATCTGGAGGAGCGAACGCCCGTGATCAGGGATACGGAACTCAGCGCCGCGAGCGAGGACACTCTCCGCCGGGTGGAGATCCAGCGTTTTGCCGACCGCGTCACCTCACGGTACCGCAACCGCTTTTCCAATCCCCTGGTGCTCGTGCCGTGTTCGGCGCGCAAGCCCTACAGCGACTCTCAGAGCCACGCCCAGTTCCACCGCGCGATCAACTACCGCGGCCACCTCGTCTCCGTGACGTCGCCCATCGGCGTCGTCCCACAGGAGCTGGAGTGTACCTACCCCGCCCAGCACTACGACGCCGTCGTCACCGGGAACTGGACGGAAGGCGAGAAGGCGTTCGTCGCCGCGGTGCTGGAACGATACCTGGAGCGCAACGACTACCCGCGGGTGATCGCTCACGTCCCCGACGAGGGCTACCGCGACATCTGCGACCGGGTCGCCGAACGCGTGGACGTCCCGTTCGAGTTCACCGTCGAAGACCACCCCACGACCGAGGCGTCGCTGTCGAACCTCTCCGACGCCCTCGCGGGCGAACTCAAGTACTCGAAGCGGGAGCGCCAGCACAACACGATCCGGGCCATCGCCGACTACCAGTTCGGCCCCGGCGCGGGCGACGACCTCTTTCCCGACCTGCAGACGACGAGCCGACACCCCAAACTGCAGGTTCGCGACGGCTCGGGCACCCAACTCGCAGCACAGGTGCCGCAGTACGGCGTGCTCTCCTTTACGCTGGCGGGCGCCCGCCACTGGGCCGAGAGCGACGCCCCGACCAAGCGGGTCACCATCGACGACTTCGTCCCCCACGGGAGCGTCCTCGCGCCGGGCGTTACCGACGCCACCGACGACATCCGCGTCGGCGACGAGGTGGTCGTCCAGGGGCCGTCGGCCTTCGGCGTCGGCCGCGCCGAGATGAGCGGTCCGGAGATGCGCGACAGTTCCCGCGGCGTCGCCGTCCAGATGCGTCACGTGGAGGACAACGCTTAACACCGCCTTCCGGCTACATACGTCGATGTCATCGCCCGTTCGGAGCGACGTGATCCGGGTCGATCTCTCCGCCGGACGCGTCGCCCGCGAACGCGTCCCCGAGGACTGGCGACGGGACTTCCTCGGAGGCAAGGGCCTCGGCGCCCGCTATCTCTACGACGAACTCGACGCGGGAACCGATCCCCTCGAACCGGACAACTGCCTCGCCTTCTTCATCGGTCCACTCTCGGGGTATCTCCCCGGCGAGTCGCGGTACGCGGCGATCACCAAGTCGCCCCTGACCGGCACCTTCCTCGACTCCTACAGCGGCGGGTCGTTCGCGGACGCCCTCGCCGGGGCGCTCCCGGACGCGTTCGGCCTGTTGATCCAGGGAGCGTCCGACCACCCGGTCGCCCTCACCGTCGCCGACGGCGAGGTGACCCTCGACGACGCGAGCGAGTTGTGGGGAGCCGACACCGCCGCCGTCGACGACGCCCTC
Source organism: Haloplanus sp. (assembly GCA_042216725.1). Lineage (GTDB taxonomy): Archaea > Halobacteriota > Halobacteria > Halobacteriales > Haloferacaceae > Haloplanus. Next base: position 17,682 of record JBDGTP010000068.1, on the reverse strand, counting down.
GACGGATCGGTCGCCTGCATCGGCCCGGCAGGCGAGAACCGGGTGGCGTACGCGACCATCGCCTCGGACGGCGGCGACCACCACGCCGGTCGGGGTGGCGCCGGCGCGGTGATGGGCGCGAAACGCCTGAAAGCCGTCGCCGTTCGGGGTGACCCACCCGATCCAGCCCCGGAAGTCGCTGTCCTCCGTGACCGGTACGACGCCGCCTACCGCGACGACGACACCGGTCGCTGGCAGGCCGCCGGCGAGACGGTAGAGAGCGTCGACTTCGCCAACGAGGTGGGTGTCCTCTCGACGCGTGGCTGGCAGGGCGGGCATTTCGACGACGCCGGCGACATCGGCGTCGAAGCGGTGCGCGAAGCGTCGACGGGTCGCGAGAACGAAGACGATCCCGTCCCCGGCGGGTTCCGCGTCGATACCGACGACGGCGAATCCGTCCCCCGGGGTGGCGCCCTGATGTCTCTCGGGGCCGGTCTCGGCGTCGACGACTTCGAGGACGTGGCTCGTCTCGGGGCCGCCTGTGACCACCTCGGGATGGACGCCATCAGCGCCGGCAACGCCGTCGCGTGGGCCATGCGCGCCACGGACGCGGGCGCCGTCGACGCGGCGGCGACGGCCGACGGCCTCTCTTTCGGCGACGCCGACGCCGCCGAGCGGTTGCTGGCGGCGATTGCGACCCGGTCGACCGACCTCGGCGACACGCTCGCCGAAGGGGTCGACGCGGCCCGCGAGCGATACGGCGCCGACACAGTGCCCACGGTGAAATCGATGGAACTCCCGGCCTACGACCCCCGCGGAGCCGTGGGGATGGCGCTCGCGTACGCCACCAGCGACCGGGGTGGCTGTCACCGCCGTGCCCGTCCCGTCGAACGTGAGGCGTTCGCCCGCGACGAGTGGACGGCCGCCGACCGCGTCGCGACCGTCATCGGCGCCCAGAACGTCCGCTCGACGCTCTGGAGCCTCGTCGTCGACGACTTCGCGGGTGAGACCATGTGGGAAGACCTCGGCACCGAGTGGCTGCGTGCGGTCGGCCTCGACTACGACCGCGAGTCGCTGGCGACGCTCGGCGAACGTGTCTGGACGCTCGTGCGCCTGTTCAACGCCCGCGAGGGGTTCGACCGCGACGACGACTCCCTGCCCGAGGTGTTCGAGGAACCGCTTCCCGACGGCCCGGCCGCCGGCCGCACCGTCGACCGCGAGGCGTTCGAGACCATGCTCGACGCCTACTACACGGCCCGCGGGTGGTCGTCCGACGGTGTCCCGACCGCCGCGACGGTCGACCGACTGGGGCTGACCGACGCCGTCGACGAGGAAACGCCACTCGGCGAGGCGCCCGCCACCGACCGCGTCACGGAGGAGGGCGTCGACCGAAACCGCCCCCACGGATCGTGACCGACGGCGCCCCCGACGCCGCCGGCGGGTCGAACCCGGTTCAGTCCCACCCCTGTTATCGGTGTGGGGCGACCATCGAACCGGGGCACGTCTACGGCGCGCTGGACTTGCTCGACGCCGACGGCGACCTCCGGGTGTTGCTCTGTCGCTCCTGTTCGGCGGCGCTGCGCGACTTCCTCGACGGGGAGTGACGGCCGTCGTCGACCCGTCGTCCTCGGGCTGATTTGGTGTCGGGAGCCTTTTACCGTTCGCGGGCCACCCCTTCGTATGGACGAATTCGACCTTGGCGTGCCCAAGCAGATCCTGGAATCGCTCCCCGACGACGATCAAGCGGCGCGACAGGACATGCAGCGGGCTGTCGCGGGACTGGAAGCCCGGCTCAACGAGGCGGTCTCGGCCGCCGAGGACGAACGCGAGGCGTCACAGACCGTCGTCAGCGTGCTGGAACGGCTGGAAGACCAGCTCGAACAGTACGACGAGTTCGTTCCCGAACTCCGCGCGTGGGGACAGTCGCCCATCTACGCCATCGCGTGGCGGAACCTGCAGGCCGACCTCATCATGCAGATCCAGGAGGTCGGCTGGGTCGCCGAACGTCTCGACCGCGAGCGTAACTACCGCACCGTCGAGGACGGCATCCGCCTGAGCGACCGGTAGGGTATCGCCACTGCACGGTGCCGCGTCCCTTTTTACGCTGGCGCCCTCAACGGATGACATGGATCTGGAACTGCGATTTTTTGCCACGTTCCGCGAGGCCGTCGGACAGAAGACGCTCGAACACGAGTTCGAGGACGGATCGACGGTTCGGGACGTTCTCTTGACCCTCGAATCCGAGTACAACGGCCTTGAGGGACAGCTGATCGACGACGAGGGCGACCTCCAGCCGAATCTCAACATCCTGAAAAACGGGCGCGAGGTACTCCACATGGAGGGGCCGGAGACGACGATGGAGGACGGTGACACGCTGTCGGTGTTCCCGCCGGTAGCGGGCGGGGCATGACGCCCGACAACTGGGTTCGCCGGGAGCGCTCGTTCCGGGGCATCTCCCAGCGACTGGCGATCAAGTACCTCGAAACTCTGGGCGCCGAACACGTCACCGACGGCCGGGTCGAAGCCGACGACTGGGAGGCCACCCTCTCGGAGCAGACGGTGACCATCGGTCCGTCGGTGTCGCTGACGCAGGTCGACCTCGTGTTCGAGGGTGATCCCGACACCCTCGATACGCTCATCGAGCGGTTCGCGCAGAAGGCGATGCGCGCCGGTGGGTGAGCGTGTCCGGCGCGCCGCAGTCGCCCATCGACGGCCAGGTGTTCATGCTCGCCGCCGCCAAGGCGAGCGTCGGTCCCTCGACGCTGTCCGACCTGTTGGCCCGCGTGCAGGCCGACCTCGCCGACCGGCGCGACACGTATCGCCGTGAGTTCGAGCGCGTCGCCGTACAGGACGACCGCGAGGTGTTCCTCGTCCCGACCGACCACTGGGAGACGGTCGGCGACCGTCTCGACTTCGGTCGGCGTGAGACGGACGCCGTCGCGCGCACCCACGCCGAACAGCTCCTCCGCATCGGCTCCGCCACCGACCGCCGCGAGGAGTTCGAGACGGCGCTGGAGATCCGCGAAGCGGTCGTTATCGGTTGGTGATGCCGTCGTGGTCGGGAACCGGCGCCGGCTCGAACCGAAAGGTCGTTGCGGGAGCTTCTCGCAGAGTGGCGTATGCCCCGCGTTCCCGACGACCTCCGGGCCGGCGTCCGGGCGACGCTCCCCCTCCTTCTGGGGCTGATCCCCTTCGGCCTCGTCGCTGGCGTCGCGGCCGTCGACGCCGGCCTCTCGCCCGTCCAGGCGGTCGGTCTGTCGGCCGTGGTTTTCGCTGGCGCCTCGCAACTCGCCGCTGTCGACCTGCTCGGTCGGGACGCCTCCATCGCCGTCGTCGTCCTCACGGCCGTCGTCATCAACCTCCGGATGAGCATGTACTCGGCGTCGATTGCCCCCTACTTCGAGTCGTTCCGGCGTCGGTGGGAGGTGCTGTGTGCCTACCTCCTGACCGATATGTCCTACGCGCTGGCTATCGCCGAGTTCAGCGAGGACGAGGCCCCGACCTCCGGGACGGCCGATACGCACCGCCGCTGGTACTACCTCGGTGCCGCGGGCACCATCTGGGCCGTCTGGCAGGCCGCCACCGTCGCCGGCGTCGTCCTCGGAGCGAGCATCCCCGACGAGTGGGGCGTCTCCTTTGCTGTGCCGCTCGTCTTTCTCTCCTTGCTCGTGCCGGAACTGTCGGATCGGCCGCGGGTGATCGCGGCCCTCGTCGGCGGGAGCGTCGCCGTCGCCGGGTCGGGGTGGCCGCTGAACCTCGGCCTCCTCGGCGGCGCACTCGCGGGCGTCGCCGCCGGCACCGCCGTCGAGGGGAGGGTCGCGTCGTGACGACCACGTACGGCCCGGCGTCCATCTGGGCGGTCGTCCTCCTCGTCGGCCTGCTCACCTTCGCCATCCGGTACTCCTTCATCTACCTGCTCGGCCGCGTCGACGGGGTGCCGCCACGGGTCGAGCACGCGCTCCGGTACGTCCCCGCGGCGGTGCTGGCGGCGCTCGTCGCCCCTGCGTTCGTCGATCCGGGGCCGACCGTCACCGCGACACTCCTCGACGGCCGCCTCCTCGCGGGTGTCGTCGCGGCAGCCGTGGCCTGGGCCACGGAAAATATGTTCGCGACGCTCGCCGCGGGGATGCTCACGCTCTGGACGGCCGGCAGCGTGCTGTAGGTGAACGGGAGTGGAGGGGTTCAGTCGTCGTCGTTCGCGGTCGGCGTGTCGGCCGTCTCGTCGTCCGAGGAGATGGGGTCGCTCGCCTCCTCGCTGAACCCTTCCGACTCCTCCATCCGGCGGCGGGCTTCGGGGTCGAACTCGGCTTCGACCTCCTGGTACCGGCTGACGAAGGAGAGTTCGTGGTGGCTCTCCGTCGGGTGTCCGAGATATCGGTCTTCGAGGTCGAACTGCGCTTGTTCGTCCTCCTCCGCGAGGGTCTTGAAGTCCTCGTAGACGGCGTGGGCGCCCGAGTGCAGGCCGAACAGGGTGATGAAGATGTACTTGTAGCCGAGGTCACCCAGTTCCGCGAACGTCAGCGGATCGTCTTCCTCCGACCACGCGAACGAGGAGGAGTAGTTGAAGGCCAGGTCGAGATCCGGGTGGGTCTCGTGGATGGTTTCGGCGTACTCGACGGCGTCCTCGCGGGAGGGGTCGGGCATCTCGGGCCAGACCAGATCCACACCGGCGTCGGCGTAGATGCGCCCGCGTTCGAGGTGTTCCTCCCAGTCGCCGTTGGCGGAGCCGTAGGCGTCGGTGCGAGCGATGATGACGGTGTCGTCGCACTGCTTGGCGTCGACGGCGGCCCGGAATCGGGCTTCGGCGTCCTCGCGGGAGACGATCTGCTTGCCCGCGATGTGGCCACACCGCTTGGGCGTCGTCTGATCCTCGATGTGCACGGCGGCGACGCCGGCCTTCTCGTACTCGCGAACCGCCCGGCGGACGTTGTGAATCCCGCCGTAGCCCGTGTCGCAGTCGGCGATCACCGGCAGGTTCGTCGCCTCGACGATCCGCTTTGCGTTCTCGACCATCTCGGTCATCGTCACCATCTCCAGGTCGGGGAAGCCGAACTGGCCGAGGACGGTCGAGTAGCCGCTCATGTAGACGGCGTCGTGGCCCGTCATCTCCGCGAGCCGGGCGTCGAGGGCGTGATAGAGGCCGGGAGCGAACACGAACTGCTGGTCGGCCAGCTGTTCGCGGAACTGCTCCGCGGCGGGGTTGTCGATATCTCTGGTGAACGTGTCGTCGTCGAGTTCTTCTGGTGTCATCGATCGGTAGTGTCGGTAGTCGGCGTCCGGCGCGTGTCGTCGGAGCGACCGAGATCAGGAACGAGGGGAGCTTGCTGTGCCAGTTCGTCGTCGCGCGCGTGCCGGGTCGTCGCGTCCGGGTCGCGCGGGGAGAGGAGTGGCGTCGCACCGCGGCCGTCGGTCATCGTCTGTCGGGTGCCGTCGGGGCGACCGATGTCGGGGACGAGGGGAGCTTCCTGGGCCAGTTCGTCGTCGTATTCGCGTTGTGTCGGGGTACTCATGTGGGTGGTGTCGGTGGTGTCGGTCGATTGCCTGTTCGCTCAGCCTCGGCGGAGTGGTCGCGTACGTGCATTGCACTCGGTCGAACGGCGCAGGGGAAAATAAAGTTAATGGTCTTTAATGATAATATTCGTTAATGACTTTATTGGATGGGTGGTAGCACTCCACACGGTTGCGGGTCACTTCCCCGGCCTTAACTCCGTCCGGCGCCCAGTTCCGGTAGATGGTAGCTGCGATAGAGACCGACGATCTCCGGAAGCGATACGGCGACGTGACGGCGCTCGACGGCGTCTCGCTGACGGTTCCCGAGGGGAGTTTCTTCGGCCTCCTCGGCCCGAACGGCGCCGGCAAGACGACGTTCATCAACCTGCTGGTCGGGCTGGCTCGCAAGAGCGGTGGCGAGGCGCGGGTGTTCGGTCACGATGTCGAGACCGACTACCGCGAGGCCCGGGACTGCATCGGCCTCGCCCCCCAGGAGTTCAACGTCGACCGCTTTTTCCCGATCCGTGAGGTGCTGGAACACAAGGCGGGCTACCACGGGATCCCGGCGAGCGACGCCCGCCAACGGGCCGACGAGGCGCTGAAACAGGTGGGTATCTACGAGAAACGCGACACGCGTTTCGACTGGCTCTCCGGCGGCATGAAGCGCCGCTTTCTCATCGCGCGGGCACTCGTCACCGATCCCGACCTCCTGATCCTCGACGAACCGACCGCGGGCGTCGACGTGCAACTCCGGCACGACCTCTGGGATCTCATCACCGACCTGAACGAAGGGGGGACGACCATCCTTCTGACCACCCACTACATCGAGGAGGCCGAACGCCTCTGTGACGAGGTGGCCATCCTCGATTCGGGACAGGTCGTGACGGTGAGCACGCCCGACGAACTCATGGATCGCGGCACCGACCGCATCACGGTCGCGTTCCGCGAGCCGATCCGGTCGGCCCCCGAAATCACCGTCGGTAACGGCCAGATCGAGGCCGTATCCGTCGACGACGGCCGCCTCGTCGTCTCGGCGTCTCGCGGCGGCCTGGTCGCACCTGATCTCGTGCGCGAACTCGACGCCGCGGGCTACGAAATCGTCGACCTCGACGTGTCCCGCACGTCTCTGGAGGAGGTGTTCGTCGAGTTGACCCGACCCGAATCGGCCGTCACCGACGGGGGGCACGTGTGAGCCGGAGCACCGTCCAGTTGAAGACCCTGGTGCGCCGCGAGATCCTCCGATTCGTCAGGCGCCCGTACAACACCTTCCTGCCGCCGATCATCACGAACACCCTGTATTTCTCCGTGTTCGGGGTGATCCTCGGCAGTCGGATCGGCTCCATCGCGGGCGTGAGCTACCTGCAGTTCGTCCTGCCGGGGCTGGTCGTCCTCGGCGCTATCTCGAACGCGTTCGAGAACGCGTCCTTCTCCATCTTCCACGGCCGGTGGAACAACTACATCGACGCCGTGATCGTCACGCCGATGTCGAATCTCAACATGGTCGTGTCCTACGTGATCGCGAGCGCCGCACGCGGCGTCGTCACGGCGTCGCTCATCGTCGGCGTGGGGCTGTTTTTCACCACCGTCCCCCTCTCCCACCCGCTGTATCTGGTCGGCTTCCTTCTCGTCATCACCACGCTGTTCGGGGGACTCGGTATCGTCGGCGGCCTCTGGGCCGACGACTTCGACTACCTGACCGTCATGAACCAGTTCATCCTCCGCCCGCTGGTGTTTTTCGGCGCGGTGTTCTACTCGCTGGACGTTCTGCCGCCGTTCTGGCGGGACGTCTCGTTGCTGAACCCGATGGTCTACATGGTCAACGGCGTCCGGTACGGGATGATCGGGGTGACGGAAGTCGATCCCAACATCTCCCTGACCGTGCTGTCGGCGGTGACGCTGGTAGTGCTGCTCGTCGACTTCCTGCTGTTCAAGCGGGGCTACGGCCTGACTGAGTGACTCCGTCACAAGGTGCAATCGGCATTTTCGTCAAGCCAGGTTATTACCCGTCGTAGGATCCACGCCGAAGTGCACTATGTCGGACAGTCCCGGCGGCTCCTCGCTGACGACGGCGCAGTCGTACGCCATCGTCGCGGCCGCAGCCGTCCTGTTGAGTGCGATCCTCGCGCCCGTCGCCTACGACCGGGCGACCGAACCCGACGGCCGGGTCGCCGTCATCACGGTCGAAGGGTTCATCTCCTCGAACTCGGTTACTGCCGTTCAGGAGGATCTCCGCGAGGCCCGCGAGAACGAATCGATCGACGCGGTCGTCCTGAACGTCGACAGTCCGGGCGGATCGGCGGCCGCGAGCGAACAGCTCTATCTCTCAGTGCAGCGCACGGCCAAGCAGATGCCCGTGGTCGCGAGCGTCAAATCGACCGGGGCATCGGGCGCCTACTACGCGATGCTTCCTGCGCGTGCCATCTACGTCACCCCGGCGTCTATCGTCGGGAGCGTCGGCGTCCGTGGCGCGGCACCCGGCCCCTCGCTCCCCGGCGAGATCAAGAGTGGCCCCGATAAGGCCAGCGCGACCGCGGATCAGCGCCGGGCCCAGATCGAGACGCTCCAGCGTGCGTTCGTCGGCAGCGTCATGAAACACCGCAGTGACGACCTCGAACTCTCCCGTACCGAGGTCGCTCACGCGAAGGTGTACACCGGCGCCCGCGCCGTCGACAACGGCATGGCCGACAAAATCGGCTCCACCCAGGAGGCCATCCGCCGGGCTGCCAGCGAGGCCGGCCTCGACGACTACGATGTCGTCCGCAAGGAACCGCCGGCCCGCGGCGGCCTCTTCCTGCTCAGCACGCAGGACGGCGGGACGGTCGTGGTCGAGAAGAGCCCCGTCGGCTACGACGCCGTCGACGCTCCGACCTTCCTGATGGTGTACGGCAACGTGCGAACCCAAGACGAGGTGATCGGTAATGTCAGTGCCTAAATCGAGACTCGCCGCCGTGTTCGTGGTTATCGTCGTCGTCCTCGTCGGCGGCGCCGCCGTCGCACCGTACGTCCTCGGATCGACGAGCGAGCCCGAGCCAGTCACCCTCGAGAACGAGCAGTTCCAGCCCGCCACCATCCTCCCCGACGAGACGCCCGAACAGGGCGAGATCAGCATGGGGAGCGACGCCACCGGCAAGACCATCCTCGTCGACGTGGGTCACGAGAACAGCGTCTCGAAGTCGAAGCTCGAACCCCTGCTCTCGACGCTCGTCGAGAACGGCCACCGGGTTCGCTTCTACCGCGGCCAGCGGGCGAGCCTCAACGAGTCGCTCCGCTCGGCCGACGCCTTCCTCGTCGTCAGCCCGCGCCAGCGGTACACGAACGACGAACTCGCCGGCGTCGAGGCCTTCACCGATGCCGGTGGGCGCGTCCTCGTGATGGGCGACCCGCCATCCGTGCAGGTATCCGGCGGGCTCCTGTTCGGGCGAATCCAGCCCACCGCCCCGCGCACCACGTCGCTCGGGTCGACGTACGGCATCGCCTACGGGTCGGGCTACCTCTATAACATGGAGGAGAATGACAACAACTACCAGAGCATCTACGCCACCCCGGCCAGCGGCTCCGGTCTCGCTGACGGCGTCGAACGCGCCGTGATGCGCGAGGCCGTTCCGCTCCGGACGGCCGACGGAACGCGCGTACTCGTCGGCTCGCAGGGCACGACCCTGTCGACGACGCGCGACACCGGACAGTACGCCGTCGTCGTCCGAAGCGGCAACGTGACCGCCGTCGGCGACACCGACTTCGTCTCGCGTAAAAACGCCTACGACGCCGACAACGAGGTGCTCCTCGGCAACCTCGCCGACTTCCTCGTCGACGGCGACAAGCGTCCCGGCGCCCCGGCCAAGCCGGGCGCCGATCAGCCAGCTCGCCCCCCCGCCAGCGGTGGCGGTGGCGCAGCCCCACCCAGAACCCCGGCGCCGACGCCGTCCCCCGCCTGAGCCTCGCGCCGCCCCCCACGGCGTCGTCACGCCGCTGTTTGTGCAATCGTAGCATATTTCGGCATTGCCCGCCGGACTGATAGTATGCCACCAGTCACCTCATCGCGTCGTCAGCTTCTGCGATGGGTGGGGGCGGCGAGCGCCGTCGGCATCGCCGGCTGCTCCGGCGGCTCCGGGGCGTCCGACGGGGCGGAACTCGTCGCGACGCTCGCCGCCGACGTGAAAAACTACGATCCGACCCGGGCGAACGACACCACTTCGAACAAGGCGTTCGACCTCGTGTACGAACCGCTGGTGTCCGTCGACTTCGAGGGCACCGTCCAGCCCACGCTCGCCACCAGCCTCGACCAGCAGGACGAACTCACCTGGCGCGTCTCGCTCCGCGAGGGCGTCACCTTCCACGACGGGAGCGCGTTCACCGCGTCGGACGTGAGGGCCACCTTCGAACGCTACGAGGGAACGCCCCGCCAGTCCGACGTGTTCCTCTGGTACGAGGACGCGACCATCCGCGACGACCACACGCTCGATCTGACGCTCACAGAGCGGTACGCGCCCCTGAAAACCTCGCTCGCGGGCGTTCCAATCGTCCCCGAGGCGGCGGCGACGGGCGACCTCGACCTCTCGACGACGCCCGTCGGCACCGGCCCTTACGCCTTCGATTCACACGAACCCGACCGCCTCTTTCGGCTCACCCGCAACGCCGACCACTGGTACGAGGGCGAGGAAGGGGGAGCGGTGCCCGCCACCCCGCCCATCGAGACTATCACGTTCCGCATCATCGTCGAACAGTCCTCCCAGGTGGCGGCGCTCCGGGCCGGCGACGTACATCTCGCCAACAACCCGCCCGCCGACTCGGTGGCTGACCTCCGCGACGAGGACGGAATCACCGTCACCGACCACCTCGCCGGCGGGTTCGAGATGGTCGTCTTCCCGCTCGCGACTCCCCCGTTCTCGAACCGCAAAGTGCGCAAGGGGATCGCCCGACTCATCCCTCGCGAGGAGATCATCTCGTCGGTGTACGGCGGGATCGGCCGTCCGGCGTACGCCCCCATCTCGCCGCTTCTCGACGACTACTCCTCCGAGTCGTTCCAAGCGGAGATGCGCGACCAGCACCAAGGCTACGACCCCGAGCGAGCCCGCGAACTGCTCGCGTCCGGCTTCGCCGACCTCGACATCTCGCCGCCGTACGAGACGACCATCGTCACCAACGAAACGTCCGACCGGGTGCGGTGGTCGCAACTCCTCCGCGACGAGTTGAACCGCACCGACTTCTTCGACGTGTCCGTCGAACAGTTCGAGTGGAACACGTACGTCTCACGGGTGCTTGCGGGTGACTCGCACCGCTCCGACTCCATGATGGCGCTCGGGTGGACCGGCGGATGGGATCCCGACACCTTCCTGCGCAACCTCTTTTACAGCGAGCAGGCGACGCCGTCGTGCTGTAACGCCGCTCACTACGCCAACGAGGAGGTGGATCGCCTGCTCGACCAGGCGCTCGCGACGTACGACCGCGCGGAACGGCAGGCGCTCTACGAAGACGCCCAGCGACGGATCGTCGCCGACGCCCCCGTCGGGTTCGTTCGCTTCGGTACGCGCATCGAGGCGTTCCGCTCCGGCTCCGTGGAGGGCTTTCGCACCTACCCGCTCGACACCGACGAGTTCACCGCCATCTACGCACCCTGGGCCGATACGTACACGAGCCTCGGTGACAGGTGATTCCGCTCGCGATGTCGCTCCGACGGTACGTCATCCGGCGAACGCTCCTCACGATCCCGATCCTGCTCGGCGTCTCAGTGCTCACCTTCGGCCTGGTGAAACTGCTCCCCGGCACGCCCGTCGATTACGTCCTCCAGTTCCAGGAGGCGACGCCCGAACTTCGGGCATCACTCCGCGCTCAGTATCATCTCGACGAGCCTCTCTGGCGGCAGTATCTGCTCTGGCTGAGCGACGTGCTCCACCTGGATTTCGGCGAGCGCGTCGTCTCGGATCGGAGCGTGCGCGGCGCCATCGCCGAACGCCTGCCCGAGACGCTCGCCCTCGGCGCCGCCGCCTTCCTGATCGCCTTGGTCGTCGGCATCCCGACCGGCGTCCTCGCGGCCGTCCACCGTGGGAGCCTCGTCGACGAGGGGAGTCGTGTCGTCGCACTCGCCGGCATCGCCACCCCGAACTTCTGGCTTGGCCTCCTGCTCATCCTCGTCTTCGGTGTCCATCTGAACCTCGTCCCCGTCATCCCGCCCGTCGCCCCCCTGTTCGCGCCCGAGTCCCTCCTCTTTCTCGCCCTCCCGGCCGTCACTCTCGGCACCGCCTCCGCCGCGCTGTTCACTCGGCTCACTCGCTCGGCCGTCACCGACCAACTCCGTCGGGACTACGTCCGCACCGCCCGCGCGAAGGGCCTCGACGAGCGGACGGTGATCGTCAAACACGTCCTCCGGAACTCGCTCATCTCGGTCGTGACCGTCGCCGCCGTCCAGGTGGCCTTCCTCTTGGACGGCGCCGTCGTCATCGAACGGGTGTTCTCCTGGCCCGGCCTCGGCCGTCTGCTCGTGCGCGCCATCCTCCAGCGTGACTTCCCCGTCGTGCAGGCCGTGGTGTTGCTCGTCGCGACCGCCGTCGTCGTCGCCAACCTCCTCGCAGATGTACTGTACGCTTGGCTCGACCCCCGGATCGGGTACGACTGACTATGAGAGGCGTGCTCACGGACTCCCACTGCCTTCGTGTACGAGTGTTCGAGGATCGCGAGGAATCTTCGACATCTCGGGCAACCGGCGAAGCCGGTGACAGCGAGGGGAGTCGGCTCTCGGCCGGCGACGACACGGCGACCGCCGTCGTCGTCGCCAACCGCCTCGCAGATGTCCTGTACGCTTGGCTCGACCCCCGGATCGGGGACGACTGACCATGTCCGGCCCGCTCGACGACCGTGGCCGACTCCGCGTGCGTGGGTTCGGGAGCGACGGCGACGGCGACGGAGCCGTGACCGACACGGACACGACGCCCGCCGCCGACACTGCGTCGACGCCCCCCACGACAGGTCGCTGGGCGCGGGCCTGGCGGCGCTTCCGCCGTGATCGCAGCGCCGTCGCCGGCCTCGTCGTCATCGCCCTCATGGCGCTTCTCGCCCTGTTCGCCCGTCCAATCGAACTCGGGGGCGTCGTCGTCCAGCCGTTCGCGCTGGCGCCGTACGACCCCGCGGCCTCCGGCGTCGCCGCCTCCTACCGCCCGCCGTCGCTCGCTCACCCATTCGGCACCGACTGGGCCGGGCGCGACGTGTTCTCCCGCGTCATCTACGGCGGCCGGTACAGTCTCTCCATCGGCGTCGTCGCCGTCGGCGTCGCGTTCGCGGTCGGCGTTCCGCTCGGCGCTATCGCCGGCTACGTCGGCGGCTGGGTCGACGAGGCGATCATGCGGTTGGTCGACGTGCTCTATGCCTTCCCCTTTCTCGTCCTCGCCATTGCGCTCGTGGCCGTCTTCGGCCAGGGCTTCTGGAAACTCGTCGGTGCGCTCGTCGCCGTCGGGTGGATCAGCTACGCCCGCCTCGTCCGGGGGGAAGTGTTGAGCGTCGTCGAACGCGACTACGTCCTCGCTGCACGGGCGCTCGGTGCGAGCGACCGACGGATTCTCGCGCACCACGTCGTCCCCAACGCCATCGCCCCCGTGATCGTTCAGGCGACGCTCAACGTCGGAACGGTCGTGCTGTCGGCGGCCGCACTCGGCTTCCTCGGCCTCGGCCTCCCGCCCGGCACCGCCGAGTGGGGAAGCATGCTCTCGGCCGGCCGGGACACCCTCGTCGGCGGCGAGTGGTGGGTCACCGTCTTCCCCGGTCTCGCCATCTTCCTGTTCGTCCTGTCGATCAACCTCGTCGGCGACGGCGTGCGGTTGGCGCTCGACCCCGAAACCGACGCCGCCACCTACCGCACCCGGGAGGCCCGCTGATGGCGCTTCTGGAGGTCGAGGATCTCGACGTACGCTTTTACACCGAAGAGGGAGTAGTGCAGGCCGTCGACGACCTCTCGTACTCCCTGGATCGCGGCGAGCGACTGGGCGTCGTCGGCGAGAGCGGCGCGGGCAAGACCGTCACCGTCCTCGCGGTGCTCGGCTTACTCGACGACGCCGGCCGGATCGAGAGCGGGACGATCCGATTCGACGGCGAGGACTACACCGAGCGTCGCCACGAACTCCGTGGCGGCCGGATCGGAACGGTGTTTCAAGACCCCGAGACGGCGCTCAATCCGGTCTACACCGTCGGCGATCAGGTCGCCGAGGCGGTGCGCGTCCACACCGACCGCGACGGCGCGGCGGCCCGCGACCGCGCGGTCGCCCTCCTGGATCGGGTAGGCATCCCCGACCCCGCCACCCGCGCCGCTCAGTACCCCCACGAGTTCTCGGGCGGCATGGCCCAGCGGGTCGTCGTCGCGATGGCGCTCGCGGGCGACCCCGACCTTCTGCTCGCCGACGAACCGACCACCGCGCTCGACGTGACGATTCAGGCGCAACTGCTCGACTTGCTCGACGACCTCGCGTCCGACGACCTCGCGGTGCAACTCGTCTCACACGACCTCGGCGTCGTCGCCGAGTTCTGTGACCGCGTGCTCGTGATGTACGCCGGGCAGGCCGTCGAACGGGCGCCGGTCGACGACCTGTTCTACCATCCGCGACACCCCTACACCGCCGGCCTTCTGAGTGCCGTCCCCCGGATCGGGGCCGACCGCGACCGGCTGCCGACGCTGGCGGGGTCGATGCCTGACCTGTCGACGCCGCCCCCGGGCTGTCGGTTCCACCCGCGGTGTCCGTACGCCGAGGACGCCTGTACGAAACGCGACCCGCCGCTCGTCTCGGTCGACCACGACCCCGCCCACCGCGCGGCCTGCCTCGCCTACGCCGATGCCCCCGAGTTCGACGGTGACTTGGACTTCTACGTCGCGGTCGACGGCGACCGCCCCGACACGTCGCATCGGAAGGGTGAGCGCGACCGATGAGCGACCCCCTACTCAGCGCCGAGGGGCTGGTCAAACACTACCCCACCGAAGAGAACTTCCTCGCGCGCCTGCTCGGCCGACGGCAGTGGGTTCGTGCCGTCGACGGCGTCGACCTCGACCTCCACGCCGGCGAGACGCTGGCGCTCGTCGGCGAGTCCGGATGCGGCAAGAGCACGCTCGGCCGGACGCTCGTCCACCTGGAGGAACCTACCGCCGGAACGGTGCGACACCGGGGCGACGACCTCGACACCCTCTCCGCGGCCGAACTCCGCGACCGCCGGCGCGACCTGCAGTACGTCTTCCAGAACCCGACGGCGAGCCTCGACCCACGGCTCACCGTCGGCGACGCAATCGGTGAGGCACTCGACGTTCACGGCCTCGCGTCGGGTGCCGACCGCGACCGGCGAGTGGCGGAACTGCTGGAGACGGTCGGGTTGCGGCCGAGTCACGCGGCGCGCTACCCGCGTGAACTCTCGGGCGGCCAGCGTCAGCGCGTCGGCATCGCCCGTGCGCTCGCGGTCGACCCCGACCTCGTCGTCTGCGACGAACCCGTCAGTGCGCTCGACGTGTCGGTACAGGCGGGGGTGCTCAACCTTCTCGCCGACCTACAAGACGAGTTCGGCCTCACCTACCTGTTCATCGCTCACGACCTTTCTGTCGTCCAGCACGTCGCCGACCGCGTGGCGGTGATGTATCTCGGCGACATCGTCGAAATCGGCACCGTCGACGAGGTGTTCGCGCCGCCGTACCACCCTTACACCTACTCCCTGCTCTCGGCCGTCCCCGAACCCGACCCCCGGTGGGACGGCGACCGGGTCGTCCTCGACGGCACCGTCCCATCGGCGACAGACCCGCCAGGCGGCTGTAAGTTCCACACACGGTGTCCCATCGCCCAGGACGACTGCGGCGAGTGGATCGACCACCCCGACCTCGACCCCGTCGACGGTGACCACGCTATCGCCTGTCCGTACCACGACCTGATCGAGGAGGAACGATGACCCCGAAACGCTCTCGCCCGGAGACGTCCCGCTCGTTCGACGTCGCGAAGGCGAGCCACGCGCTCCTCCCCCGGGCGATCCGGCGCCGTGCCCTTACCCTCGACTGTACGACCGACCGCGAGCGCTACGCCCCCGACGACCCGGTGTGCTTCCGCGTCACCGTCCGCAACCGCCTGCCCGTGCCGATCCGTCTGCGAACGGCTTCGCCCGTCCCCTGGACGTGGTCGGTCGACGGCGTCGACCGTGCGTCGACCGTCGACGCCGACGCCCTTCCCGACGACTCCAGCATCCTCCGCTTTTCCCGCCGCGAGACCAAGACCTTCGAGGGCGTGTGGTACCAGCGGTTCCGCGTCGCCGACGACGAGTGGGTCGCCGCCGACCCCGGCAAACACACCCTCGGTGCGCGCCTCCTCGTCGACACCACCGGCCTCGCCGCGACGACGACTGTTCGGATCGAATGACCAAAGACGGTCGGGCGCTCATCCCCGCTCATGCGCCAGTTCGTCGTCGTCGGTCACGACGCCCCCACGACCCCCGATTTCGCACTCGACGACCTCGCCGGCGGCGCCGGCCGCCTCGACGTACTCTGTCGGTGTGTCACCTCCGCCTTCTTTCTCTCGCACGCCATCCGCGAGGACGTGCGCGTCCACCTCGTCCTCGCCGACACGTTCACCGTCACGTTCGAGGGGAGCGACCTCCGCCGTCTGAACCCCGACGAGCGGAGTACGGCCGCCCTGATCCGCGGCGCCCTGGAGCGCCGCGAGGACGCCATCGGTCACCAGCCGGTCGAGTCGAGTCCCGGCGTCTCGATCCGTCGCCGGGGATTCGAGGCGTCGGTCGACGCCCTGGACGGAACGCTCGTCCTCCTCCACGAGGCGGGGATGCCGGTCGTCGATTACGACCCGCCGACCGATCCCGTCTTCGTCCTCTCGGATCACCACGACTTCACCGGCGCGGAAGCCGACCTGTTGGCCGGCCACGCCGACGCCCGCCTGCGACTCGGCCCGCGCGCACTCCACGCCGACCACGCCATCACCGTCGCGCACAACTACCTCGACACCGAGGGGTTCCGGTCGTACTGACCGGGACGGCCGGCAGTCGCCCGGTGTGCCCGCCCTCCGTCGCCCGGTCGCACTCGGGGTCGTCCCGACTGCCCGGCGGGGCGCCGAATCACAACTGTTAAACTCGGCGCTGGCGTTCGTTCGACCGCGGGCCGGTGGGGTAGCTTGGTATCCTTCGGCCTTCGGGTGGCCGTAACCACGATTCAAATTCGTGCCGGCCCACTGGGTACATACCCCTTTTCCCGGACTCTCTGACAATAGCGGCCGCTCTACGGGGTGGTCCGCGTGAGCGTTGAGGACCCGGTCGACGTTCGTGTCGACCTGGATGCCGACGACAACACGCTCCGCGCGGTCGTCACGAAGCGCCACGAACTCGAGGTCGACGACCTGTTCGTCGACGGCGAACTCCGGCTGTGGGAGGACGCTGCCGGATGGAGCGGGTACGTCCGCGAGGAGATCGACGACGCCGTCATCTACCACCGCGTGAACACGCGCTTCGACGAGGACCGGTGGATAGACCGCGTCGTCGTCGGCGAACAGGCCGTCCGCGAGGCGGTCCGGCAGCACATCCGTGACCCGCTCGCCGGTGGAGCGGGGACGTTCCGGCGGGGGTGCTCTCCACCATGACGGGCCGACAGAAGTCCCTCGCCGACGACATCGAGCGGATCGACGGGAACGTGAACGGGCTCTTCGCGAAGGTCAGCGACCTCGCCGACCGCGTCGAAGAGCTCGAGGAGGAGAACGAACGGCTCCGCGAGGAGCTGCAGGAGGCGAAGAACGACGCCGAACTCGCGGTCGCGGTGGCCGGCGAGACGAGCGAACGGGCCCGCGCGGATGGCGGTCCGACGAAGGTCAAGCGCGCGGAGCTCCTGTCGCGGAACGAAGTCGTCAGGCAGGCGATCGCGACGACCGGA
Source organism: Haloplanus sp. (assembly GCA_042216725.1). GTDB lineage: Archaea > Halobacteriota > Halobacteria > Halobacteriales > Haloferacaceae > Haloplanus. The sequence continues at coordinate 335 of JBDGTP010000068.1, read as the reverse complement.
AAGGGCGGAGCCGTGACGGCCGGCGACGTCGTCGACATGGCCCGGCCGGAGACGAACCTGCATCACCGCACCGTTCACGACGCCTGGGACAAGCTCGTCAGTCGGTGGGGTTCGATCCGCGTCCAGGAGCGCGACGACGCTGCGAACCGTCTCGTCGTGGACCGTGACGACCTCGAGGACGAGCTCGTCCGACTCGCCGACGACGACCTCAGCGATACGCAACTCGCTGAGGAGCTTCACAGAGGGAGGACGTAGAACCGTGCCCGCGACCTACCTCTCCAAGCCCCCACCACGAAAGTAGGCTGTAGCCTACTCCAAGTGTAGTTGTGTAAGTA
>JBDGTP010000053.1:0-21508 GCA_042216725.1 Haloplanus sp. | reverse complement strand
CTTCTTCGACGAGCTGTCTGATCTCGATATCCACGTCGTCCGGCAACGAAACTTCGGCGGTGGGCATATCCGGTGCTCAGGCGTTCCTCTGTGTTAAAAACCCGGTTTCGTCCCGGTCGAACGTGTTCGCCCACACGTCGAGGATGCGGGACGGCATAGTGTCGACTATGAACGCCGTCCCCGGAGGCATCGACACGGATCGCCAGCCACCGCTCTCGATTCCGCTTCGCCACTTCGTCGCCGCGCTGGGGTTTCTGCTCGTCGGATCGACTCTCGGTGTCGCCGACGCGCTCGGGGTCGCCCCCGGGCTGGCACGACTCGCCCACCTCCACCTCCTGCTCGTCGGCTTCGTCTGTCTCACCATCGCCGGTGCGATGACCCAGTTCGTCCCCGTGTGGGCGGGGACGACGCTTCACTCCCGGCGCCTGGCGCGGGTGCAACTGTGGCTGCTCGTCGGCGGTCTCACCGGGTTCGCCATCGCTCTGTTGGGTCGGCGACTCGTCGCCCTTCCCGTCTTCGGCGCGCTCATCCTCGCGGGCTTCTGGACGTTCGCGTACAACGTCGGCCGGACGCTCGCGACGGCCCGCCCGCTCGACGTGACCGAACGCCACTTCACGGCGGCGCTCGGGTTTTTCGTCGCGCTCACGACGCTCGGCCTCGGCCTGGCCGTCGGATTCGTCGAGCCGCAGTTTACGGGTGCCATCGCCCGTCGCGACGTCGTCGCCGCCCACGCCACGCTCGCCGTCTTCGGCGCCGTCCTGACCACCGTCTTCGGCGCGCTCTACCAGCTCGTCACCATGTTCGGCCAGACGGAACTCGACGGGGTGGATCGAACGCTCCAGCGCGTCGAGACGGTCGTCTACCCCCTCGGCGTCGTCGGCCTGGCCGCCGGCCGCCTCGTCGCGTCGGCGCTGCTGGCCCGCGTCGGCGCCGTCCTCCTTCTCGGCGGCGCCCTCGCGTTCGTCGTCATCCTCGTCCGTCGCCTCCGCGACGCGCGGGCCGAGCGGACGCCGATGATCGTTCGGTACGCCCTCCTCGCACCCGTCGTCCTGCTGTGGGCACTCGCGGCCCTTCCCGCGTGGCTTCGGGCCCCCCTGGCCCCCGCCGCCGTGTTCGGCGCGCCCGGTACCGCTCACCTCCTCGCGCTGGTCGTCGTCCTCGTCCTCGTCGGGACGCTCTATCACATCATTCCCTTTCTCGTCTGGGTACACCGGTACAGCGACCGCCTCGGAATCGAGGCCGTACCGATGATCGACGACCTCTACGACGACCGTCTCGCCACTGTCGACGGCGTCCTCGTCGCCGGCGGTGGCCTCCTGTTGGTCGGCGGTGATCTACTCGCTGTCGACGCCCTCGCTCTCGTCGGCGGCGTCGTCTTCGCCCTCGGCCTCGCCGTCTTCGCGGCGAATCTGTTGCTGGTCGTGCGGCGTCACGCCCCCGCGTCGCTCCGACGCGACGCCGTCGGCTCGGCACGGGGAGAGTGAGCGGTTCAGAACGGTGTCGTGGTGCCCGTCCCCGTCGGATCGTCGGTGCCGGAGTTCTCGGTGCTCGCTTCGCCGAGCGTCCCGCCGTCGCTCCCGTCGGCCACGTCGCCGGACTCGCGGTACGTGGCCTCTAGCTCCGCGAGGCGACCGTTGATCCGCTCGCTGTCGTCGTGCATCGGGGCGACCCTGACACGGACGAGGTCGAACTCGTGGGCACACTCGCTGTCGTGATCGTTCCACGCCCGGAACGACGCGGTCGCCAGCGTGTCGCTCTGGGGGCAGAACGCCGTCGTCGGCGTGAACTCCGCGCGGAGGGTCGACGGATCGTCGGCGTCGACCGCGTAGCGATAGCCCGCGTCCGGATGCCGGGTGTCGAGGTTCAGGCGAGCGAGGTTGTAGCCGAACGTCACGTCGTAGACGGTTCGCGCCTCGAACCGAACCCGCGTCAGGCGGTGGAACGCGGCGTGTTCGCGCCCCGTCAGCACTGCGTGGCCGTCGAGGAACGGCCCCGGTTCGGGCAGGTGTGCCGGGTCGAAGGAGTCGTAGTCGTCGAAGTCGTCGCTATCACTCGACCAGGGTCGGGGGACGATGGGCATACGTGATCGTACGGGGCCGTGTCGCCTACCTCTCGTCCCGAATCCGTTCGGGATCGAACAGGCGCGCGACCGCCGTCGCGTCGTCGTCGACCGCCGCTCGCGCCGGCGCGAGGACGCCCGCCGCGATGCGGCCGGCCATGACCGCCACGACTCGTCGCTGGGCCGGCGTCAGGTCGTCGAGTGCCGCGAACGCCGTCGCCAGTTCGCGCTCCGCGACGGCGACGCCGCAGTCGTGGAGACGCCGGTCGAGACGGACGGGCGACACGCGGGTCGCGTCGGGCACGCCGTCCGTGTCGCCGCTCGGGCGGTCGGCGTCGAGGGTCGGTGGTGCGGGCATCGATTCAGGCGCTCGGCGTCGAGCCGTCGGGAAGCGGGCCGTCGTACCCCTCGGGGACGTACGCACAGAGCGGGTCACTCTCCAGGGGGTCGCCGGTGGCCGCGTACGCCCGCGACCGACTCCCGCCACAGACCGCCCGGAACTCACAGGCGCCACACTTTCCGCGGAGCGCCTCGGGGTCACGCAGGCGTTCGAACAGATCCGCCTCGCGGTAACACTCGACGAGGCTCGTCTCGCGGACGTTCCCGGCCGACTCGGGGAGAAACCCCGAGGGAAAGATATCGCCGACGTGACTGACGAACGCGAATCCGTCGCCGGCCGTAATGCCGACCCGCCGACCGATCGCATCGGCCACAGTGTCGCCACCGTCGCTCCCCTCGCGCCGTCGCTGGATCGCCACCCGGCGGTAGTGAGGCGCCTCGGTGGTCTTGAGCCCGAAATCGGCCGACTCCTCTACGTCGGCCAGCCACGACATCACGCGCTCCGCCTGTTCCGGGCTGATCGAGTCGAGGACGGCCCCGCGACCGATGGGAACGAGGAAGAACACCGACCAGAGCACTGCGTCGAGGTCGGCCACCAGATCACGGATCTCCGGGAGTTCGTCGACCGTCTCAGCACAGACGGTGGTGTTGATCTGGAGGGGGAGGCCGGCGTCACGCGCGGCCGCCGCCGCCCTGACGGTCGAGTCGAAGCTTCCGGGTTCGCCCCGGAACTCGTCGTGGGCGGCCCGCGACCCGCCGTCGATACTCAGCGCGAGGCGGCGCGCGCCCGCGTCCGCGAGGGCGTCGACACGATCCGGCGTCAACGACGCCGTGCCGCTCGGAGTGAGCGTCATCAGTAGGCCGTTGTCGGCGCCGTACTCCACGAGGTCGACCGTATCGTCGCGGGCGAGTGGGTCGCCCCCCGAGAGGACGACCAACTGGTTCTCGCCGAAGCGACACGCCTCGTCTAGCAACGCCTTCCCCTCCGCAGTCGTGAGTTCGTCGGGGTGGCGCTCGGGCTGTGCGTCCGCTCGGCAGTGCTTGCAGGTGAGTTCGCACGCGCGGGTGAGTTCCCACACGAGGACGAACGGCCGGCGGTCGGTGTCGAGGGCGTTCGGATGCATCTCAGACGTGGACGCGGGTGACGTGCCCGCCACAGCCACACTGGTCGACGTACTCGATCCGCACGTCGTCGAAGGCCGCCCGCAGTTCGGCGTAGAGATAGGACTCGGGGTGGCCGTGGTCGCCGTGGGTCACGAGATTGACGTGGCTGCCCGGGGTCGTCGCGTCGACTGCGTCGACTGCCTCCGACACCACCAGGTCGCGGTTGGCCGCGTGTTCCGGGCCTTCGAGGTTCGCCGACCACGAAGTGTCGTGGGTCGAGTCGTCGTGTTGGCTCATACGCGCCGGTTGGCGACGTTTCCTCCAAAGCTGTGTCCCGAATATGTTCGGCGCGGGTCGATCCGCACTCACTCCGTCACGTCTTCGAGGTAGTCGAACTGGGCGTCGAGTTCCTTGTGTCGCTGACGGCGGATGATCGTCGCGTCCAGCAGGTCGCCGACGAGGGCGACATCGAGCGCGAAGTCGGTCGTCGCCTCGACGCGGGTCTTCCCTTTCCCGGCGTCGTCGAGGTGGTAGACAGTGCGCATCGACTCGAAGATGCCCTCGCGTTGCTCGTATGCGAGTGCCGCGTCGGGCACGTCGATCAGTTCGACGGTGAGTTCGATTGTGGCGATTCCGACCCGGTTCAGGAGATGGATCTCGTCGCCCTCGATGGTCACCTCGTCGAACCCGGCGGCGAGCATGAACGGTTCGAGATCCGCCATCGCCTCCGCGACGGCGTCGCGCGGGGCGGGGATCGTTCGCGAGGTGGTGACAGTCTCCATGGCCGTGATTCCCCTGCAACGACCAAAAGCCCAGTCATCGCGACAGTGGTGGCGAACCAGTTCGGGACAACCCCCTCGTCGGACGCTCCCGTAGGGAGGGATATGTCAGGCCCCGAAACGCTCCTCACCGAGATGGACGCCCCGTCGACCGGTCGTCGCGAGGTGCTCGACGTGCGCGAACTCCCGCCGCCGGAACCGCTGAAAGTGACGCTAGAGACGCTTGCCGACCTCGACGACGACACCGTGGTCGTGCAGGTGGGCGACCGCGTGCCCCAGCACCTGTTTCCCCGACTCGACGACCGGGGCTACGCCTACGACACGGTCGAGCGCGACGACCAGGTCGTGACGGCCATCTGGCTCGACTGAGCGCCCGTTCGCGCACCGCGACCCGTGGATTTTTATCGACCGGCCGCCACCTGCCGGGTAATGAAGGAATCCCTGATGGAGATCCTCTGTGATCCGCTCGACAAGAGCGACCTCGAACTCGAAGTGGACGAGCGGGACGGCGAGGAGATCGTCGAGGGGCGCCTCGTCGGCACCGTCACGGGCGAGGTCTACCCCATCGAGGACGGCATTCCGAACCTGCTCCCGCCGGATATGCGCGACGAGAACTGACTCAGACCTGTCATACGGGCGGCCTGAAGTTTTTTCGTCCCCGGGTACGACCCTCGGCCTGTGACTCCGGTGTTGCTCGTCGAGTTGAACCGCGGGGAGCTTCACGATGTCGAAGCCCCGGCTGAGTTCGCGACTTCGGAGCAGTTCTCGGTCGAACTCCGCAACCACGGCGAAGCCGTCCACGTTCACGTCCGCGCCGACGACGCGCTGTCTGCCGTCGCCCGCATCGACGCCGACGGCAACCTCTACGTCGAGCGGGAGACAACCCGGTCGGTGCCCGTCACCGTCAGTGCCGTCGACGAACCCGTCACGGGAACGCTCGAAATCGCTACCGGCTACGGCGCCGAGCGTCGAACCGTCGAGGTGACGGTCGAGCCCGAATCCGACGGCGGGGATGTCGATGTCGACGAGACGCTCTCACGGCCGCCCGAATCGGAACGCGACACGGGTGGCCCTTCGCTCGGCGAGCGACTCGCGGGGGCGCTCCCCGGCCGCCGCACGATTCCGGTTCTGGTGCTCGGCGCCGTCGCTATCGCCGTCGCGGCGGCCGTCGCGAACGCCGTCCGAAGCCCGCCGGTGCTCGTCGGGGCGGGGGTCGTCGTCGGAGCGGTACTCGTCGCGCTCGTCGTTCTGTCTCGGTGAGTCGTCGCGTCGTGGCGGGTGCGCCTTCTACACGGCGAGCGGCGCGACGAGCGCCAGTCCGGCGCCGACCACGACCGCCGGCCGCGTCGCCGCGACGAGCGTTGGGAACGGTGTGAGAACAGGAGGCCGCCGAAAAGCGCCCGCGGGGATCACTGTCGACGGACGGGGAGTCGACCGCCGCACACCGAATCAACACGACGGCTGCATATAACTGTAATCCGAACGCCACTTCTGTAAGCCACGTTACCGAACTCGGGTTGAGTATCGCTGCCGGTGGCGATCCGGTACTGACTTACAACCGTCGCGGGTGTCGGGAGATCTGTCCATCGCCGAAGCTACCCGCGAGGCCGTCCGTGAGCGACCCTTCCTGCTGGAGGCGCTTCGAGCGGGCGTCGTCAACTACCACGCCGCCGCCGCGACGCTCGACCTCGACGCAGCGGCGGAGTCCGTTGCGGCCGCGCTCCGGCGGTTCGCTGCCGACCTCCCCGATCCCGATCCGACCGCCCGCGACGCGCGCGTTACCGTCGGGCGCGGGGTCGGCCTCGACTCGGCGTGTGCCGCCCCCCTGTTGACGGTCGGCGACTGCGGCGTGTGTTCGGACGCGGGGTCGGCGACCGCCCTGCTCGCGACCGGCGACGTCGACGCCTGGGCGCTGGCGGCGGTGCTCGACCGCCTGACCGCAGCGGGTCTCGACGCTGAAGCCGCCGCCGTCGCGGGCGACCAGTTGCTCGTCGTCGTCGACGGGCGTGCCGGCGGGCGGGCGCTCCGGGTCGTCGAGGCGGCGCTCGCGGCCGTGCCGGACGCGGCGTCGCCGGCGTGAGCGTTTCTACAGATATTAATGCCTCGACACGGAACCCTCTCGTGATGACGCTGTCCGTGACCAACACGCTGACGGGCGAGCGCGAGGAGTTCGAGCCAGCGGGCGACGAAGTCTTGTTGTACGTCTGTGGGCTGACGGTCTCGGACGACGCCCACCTCGGCCACGCCCGAGTCTGGACGCATGCCGACGTGATGCACCGGTGGCTCTCCCATCTCGGATACCCCGTGCGCCACGTCGAGAACTTCACCGACGTGAACGAGAAAATCGTCGCCCGGGTCGGCGAGGACGACCTCGGCGAGTCGGAACTCGACGTGGCCGAGGGCTTTATCGCCTCGATCATCGAGGATATGCGCGGGCTGAATCTGAAGCGGGCGGCGGTCTACCCGCGGGTATCCGAACACATCCCCGAAATCATCGATCTCGTGGAGACGCTGATCGACCGGGGGTACGCCTACGAGGCCGACGGCTCCGTCTACTTCGACGTGACCGCCTTCGACGACTACGGCAAACTCTCGAACCAGCGCGTCGAGGAGATGGAGGCTCAAGGCACGCCCGACGAGCGGTCGGAGAAACGCCATCCCGCGGACTTCGCGCTCTGGAAGGCCGACGGCGTCGACCCCGCCGACGTGGCCGAACACCGGTCGGAGAGCCCGCCGCTCGGCCCGAATCCGCCGAGTGGCGAGACGTGGGACTCCCCCTGGGGCGAGGGCCGGCCGGGCTGGCACATCGAGTGCTCCGCGATGAGCACGACTCACCTCGACGACACCATCGACATCCACGTCGGCGGACACGACCTGGTCTTCCCCCACCACGAGAACGAAATCGCCCAGAGCGAAGCGGCCACGGGCGAGCAGTTCGCCCGCTACTGGCTCCACACCGGGCTGCTCGAAACCGCTGGCGAGAAGATGAGCTCCAGCCTCGGTAACTACTTCTACGTCGCCGACGCCCTCGACGAGTTCGGGCCGAACGTGATCCGCACCTTCTATCTGAGCACCAACTACGGCTCGAAACAGACGTTCAGCGAGGCGGCGATGGCCGAGGCCGAGGAACGCTGGGAACGGCTCGAACGGGCCTACGAGGCGGCGGTCGACGCCTGCGATAGCGTCGATGCCCGCACCAAAGTCGTGGACGACGCCCTCCGAGGAGCCGTCGAGACGACCCGGACGGACTTCGCCGCGGCGATGAACGACGACTTCGGGGTGCGCGAAGCGACCGCCGCCCTCCTCCAACTCGCGTCGGCGGTCAATCGCCACGTCGACGAGGGCCCCGAATACGACTACGTCGGCCTGCGCCGGGCGGTCGAGACGTTCGAGGAACTGGGCGGGGACGTACTCGGACTTGCCTTCGCTGCGGAGGGCGGCTCCGGCGAGGCCCATCTCGCCGACGATCTGATCGAACTCGTCCTCGACGTGCGCGAGGCGGAACGCGAGGCGGGCAACTACGACCGGGCCGACGCCCTCCGCGCGGATCTGGAAGCCCTCGGCGTCACCGTCGAGGACAGCGACGAGGGGCCGACCTACCGGTACTAAGTCGTGAACAGTTCCGTCTCCTCGGGCACGGCGAACAGCCCCATCCGCACCCCGGCGTCGAGCCATCCGTAGCCGTAGGAGAAGGCGGCGAGGGCGTTCACGGGGTCGTCGGACTCGCGGAAGTGACGGCCGTCGTCGAGGTACGACTGCGCCATCTCGCGACACTCCGCCGCGGCGGTGCCGAGGGGCGTCTCGGCGGGCGGGCGCGGTTCGGCGGCGTCGAGGGCATCCGCGAGCATCCGCTCGTAGCGGTCGGTCTTTTCCTCCAACTCGGCGGCCATACGTCGGCGTGCGTGGCCCGACCCAAAGAACCCGTGGGCCGGTGGGCGTGACCCTCGTCGCGTTCCCGAGTCCACGCACGACAGCGCAAAGTAAATGGGTTCCAGCCACCAACCGAACGGTATGAGTGAGAGTGACGGCGCCGAACACCGGCGCCTCGTCGTCGCCGGGAGCGGGATTTCGGGACTCACGGCCGCCATCTACGCCGGCCGGTCGAACAACGAACCGCTGGTGTTCGAGGGCGACGAACCCGGCGGGCAGTTGACGCTGACGACCGATGTCGACAACTATCCGGGCTTCCCCGAGGGGATCAGCGGCCCGGAACTGGTCAACAACATGAAAGAACAGGCCCGGACGTTCGGGGCCGAAATCGAGAACGGCGTCATCGAGTCGGTCGATGTGGAGGACGACTCGGGGCCGGGACACGTCTTCCGCGTCACGCTGTCGAGTGGGGCGGAGTACACCGCCGACGCGTTCATCGCCGCCTCGGGCGCGAGCGCCCGAACCCTCGGCATCCCCGGCGAAGACGAACTCATGGGCTACGGACTGTCGACGTGTGCGACCTGTGACGGCGCGTTCTTCCGCGACGAGAAAATCGTCGTCGTCGGCGGTGGCGACGCCGCCTGTGAGGAGGCGGTCTTTCTCACCAAGTTCGCCTCGACGGTCTATCTCGTCCACCGACGCGACGAGTTCCGCGCCGAGGACTACTGGATCGACCGCGTGATGGAACACGTCGACGACGGCGACATCGAACTCAAGTTGAACACGGAGGTGACGGAACTCCACGGCTCGAAAGAGGAAGGCATCGACCACGTGACGATGGTTCACAACCCCGAGGGCCACCCAACGGACAAACTCGACGACCCCGACACGGAGGAGTACGCGTTCGACGCCGGTGCCGTCTTCTACGCCATCGGTCACACGCCCAACACGGACTATCTGGAGGGACTGGACGTGGAGATGGACGAGGAGGGCTACCTCGAAACCGCCGGCGTCGACGGCGGCGGCCAGACGGCGACGGGCGTCCCCGGCCTGTTCGGCGCGGGCGACGTGGTCGACTCCCACTACCAGCAGGCGATCACCGCGGGCGGGATGGGCTGTAAGGCCGCCATGGACGCGGACGTGTATCTCGAGGACCTCGACCGGGAGCGCGCGGCCGCGGAGGAGCCCGCGACCGCCGAGAGCGACGACTGATCGCGCGTCGTTTCCCACACGCCCTTATACCATCGGCCCCCAGTGGCGGCATGGTCGACACCGAGACGTACACCATCGAAGGCCCGAGCGGCGACACCGACGAACTCGAACTCCCGGAGGGCCTGGTCGATGTCCTCGCCGAACAGGGCGAACAGCCGTCGACTGTCGTCGCCGAAATCGCACTGCTCTCGTTCGTCCAGCGGTCACACGCCATCGTCCACCACGCCGACGGCGAGGTGCCCGCTGATCTCGCGGAGATCAACGACGAGGCGGAGCAACTGTTCGAGGAGCGGTTCGGCATGACGTTCGCCGAGGCGACGGGCCACGACCACTAAACGAACAGGAGCGGTAGCATCGCCAGCACGCCGACGGCGACCCCCGCGGTGAGTTCGCGCCGGCCACCGCCAGGCAGGCCCTCGCCGATTTCGAGCGCTTCGGGAATGAACTCCGTGACGACGAGGTAGATCATGGCGCCGGCGGCGAAGCCAAAGCCCATGGGGAGGAACTCACGGGCGATGCGGACGAACAGGAACGCGATCACCGCCCCGATGGGCTGAGGGAGACTGGAGAAGATGGCCCACCAGACCATCTTCCACTCCGAGACGCCGAGCGTCCGCAACGGAATCGAGATGGCGACGCCTTCGGGGACGTTGTGAATCGAGATGGCGATGGTCATAAACACCGCGAGGAGGGGGACGGCGACGCCGAACACGCCGAACGTCGCCCCGGCCGCTTGGAGGCCGAGGTCGGCGAAAGAGACGCCGACAGCGACACCCTCGGGGAAGCTGTGGACGGTCAGCACGCCGAGAATGAGCAGGAGTTTCCGGAAGTCGGCCTCCTCGTAGCGCTTCGGATTCACCTCGTAGCCTTCGATCACCTCGTGGGCGACGACGACCAGGACGACACCCGCCACCAGCCCGGGGACGAGTTCGAGCGGCGAGTCGGCCGCCGACAGACCCTCGAACACCAGGCCGAACACCGATGCCGAGACCATGATCCCCGAGGCGAATCCCCACAGCGCCACGTTCCAGCGGTCGCTCACGTCGTCGACGAGGAAGAACGGAATCGCCCCCAGGCCGGTCGCGAGCGCCGTCAGCAACCCGGCGACGAAGACGAACGCCACGTTTCCGAGCAGAGCCATCGGCCGATTTGAAGGGGTCGATCCGGTTAAGTATTATCATATTCCCGATACATTTGGCTCGCCTAAAACCGTCGTCGGCGCGTGGGACTCGCACGCCGATTTTATGTCTCGGCCGGTCGAATCGGCCGAGCGATGGGAGAGCTATCCGCGCTGTTCACCCCGGAGCGGGTCGCCGTCGTCGGCGCGACGGAGCGCCCGGGGTCGGTCGGTCGAGCACTCGTCGAAAACCTCCAGGCTAGCTTCACCGGCGATATCGTTCCCGTCAATCCGAACTACGAGTCGGTGTGTGGTCTCCCGGCAGTCGACGACGTGAGCGAGACGGACGCCGACCTGGCGGTGGTCGCGGTGCCGGCGTCGGTCGCAGTGGACGTGGTTCGAGAGGCCGGTGTGGCCGGCATTCGGAACGTGGTCGTCATCACCGCGGGGTTCGGCGAGGCCGGTGGCGAGGGCGCCAGTCGCGAACGTGACCTCGACGCCGTCGCCGCGGAGTACGACCTCAACCTCGTCGGGCCGAACTGCCTCGGAATCATCAGCACGCCCGTCGGGTTGAACGCCACGTTCGCGCCCCGGTCGCCCCCGTCCGGCCCCATCTCGTTTCTGAGCCAGTCGGGCGCGTTCGTCACCGCGGTGCTCGACTGGGCGGCCGACCTCGGCGTCGGGTTCAAGGACGTGGTGTCGCTCGGCAACAAGACCGTCCTCGACGAGTCGGACTTCGTGGCGACGTGGGGCGACGACGACGACACCGAGGTGATCGTCGGCTACCTCGAAAGCATCGAGGACGGCCGGCGGTTCATGGCCGTCGCCCGCGAGGTGACCCGCGAGACGCCGGTCGTGGTCGTCAAATCGGGGCGTACGGAGGCGGGCGCGCAGGCGGCTTCCTCGCACACCGGCGCGATGGCGGGCCGTGACCGCGCCTACGAGGCCGGCCTCCGGCAGGCGGGTGTCCTCCGTGCCGACACCGTCCAGGATCTGTTCGACGCCGCGCGCATCCTCGCCGGCCAGCCCATCCCCGAGTCCAACGGCATCGCCGTCGTCACCAACGCCGGCGGCCCGGGCGTGATGGCGACCGACGCCGTCGGCGAGGAACCCCTCTCGCTCGCCGAACTGGGCGGTGACACCGTCGACCGCCTCCGTGACCGACTCCCGGAGGGGGCGAACGTCTACAACCCCGTCGACGTCATCGGCGACGCCGACAACGAGCGAATGCGCGACGCCGTCGACGCCGTCCTCGGCGACGACGCCGTCGGTTCGGCCGTCGTCATCGCCGCTCCCACGGCTATCTTGGACTACGAGCAACTCGCGGCCGACGTGACCGACCTGCAGGCGGAACACGACCTCCCGGTCACGACGTGTCTGATGGGCGGTGAGCGCGCCCGCCAGGCCGACGACGTCCTCACCGAGGCGGGCATCCCCAACTACTTCGATCCCGCGCGGGCGGTGGGGAGTCTCGGAACGCTGTCCCGGTATCGCGCGGTTCGCGACCGGGAGGTTCGCGAGCCGACTACGTACGACGTGGATCGCGAGGCCGCCGAGGCGGTTCTGGAGCGGGCGCGGGAACGTGACGTGACGCGGCTCGGCGTCGAGGCGATGCCACTGCTCGACGCTTACGGCATCCCGACGCCGGCGGGGGAGGTGGTCGACTCGCCGGTCGACGCTCTCGACGTGGCCGAACGGATCGGCGACTCGGTCGTGATGAAAATCGTCAGTCCCGACATCCTGCACAAGTCCGACATCGGCGGCGTGAAAGTCGGCGTGCCCAAAGAGGAGGTGTACGACGCCTTCGAGGATCTGGTCGCCCGGGCGCGCAACTACCAGCCCGACGCGACGATCCTCGGCGTCCAAGTACAGGAGCAGGTCGATGTGGACGCCGGCGTCGAGACCATCGCGGGGACGAACCGCGACCCGCAGTTCGGGCCGCTCGTCCTCTTCGGCCTCGGCGGCATCTTCGTCGAAGTGATGGAGGACACTGCCCTTCGAGTCGCCCCCGTCGCCGAGGCCGACGCGCGGGAGATGCTCGACGAAATCACGGCGGCGCCGCTCCTGTCCGGGGCGCGGGGGCGTGACCCCGTGGATCGGGACGCACTCGCGGAGACGCTCGGCCGCCTCTCACAGCTCGTCACCGACTTCCCGGCCATCCTCGAACTCGACGTGAACCCGCTGGTGGCCCAACCCGACGGCGTCCAGGCCGTCGACCTGAGACTGACCGTCGACCTCGATCAGCTATGAACACCGTACTCGTCACCGCAACCGGAGAGAGCACAGGCAAGACGGCCATCGCCATCGCGCTGGGTCGCTACGCGCAGTCCCAGGGCCGGAGCGTCGGCTATATGAAACCCAAGGGCACCCGTCTCCAGAGCCAGGTCGGCAAGACGCTGGATCGCGACCCCATGCTCGCACGCGAACTCCTCGGCACCGACGACGAGATGCACGAGATGGAGCCCATCGTCTACTCGCCGACGTTCGTCCGGAGCGCACTGGAGGGTCGCGAACAGTCGGACGAACTCGCGGCCCGGGTTCGCGAGGGCTTCGACGCCGTCGCCGACGACCGGGAACTGGTGTTGGTCGAGGGCGGCGGCCGCCTCACGACCGGTGGCGTCGTCGACCTCACCGACGTGGACGTGGCCGAGTTGCTCGACGCGCGGGTGGTGCTGGTCGCCGACTACGGCTCGCCGCCCGACGTGGACGAGACGCTCGCGGCCGCCCGACGGATCGGCGACCGACTCGCGGGCGTCATCTTCAACCGCGTCGCCGACGCCGCCTACGACGAAGTCGAGACGCTCGTCGCGCCGTTCCTCGAGGGGAAGGGTATCCCCGTCCTCGGCGTCCTGCCGCGGGAACCGGAACTGGCGGGGGTCACCGTCGCCGACCTGGCGAGCGAACTCGGCGCCGACCTGTTGACGGCCGTGCCGACCGACGGCGTCGTCGAACGGTTCCTCGTCGGAGCGATGAGCGGCGAGGAGGCGCTTCGCTTCTTCCGCCGGACGAAAGACGCCGCGGTGGTCACCGGCGGCGACCGCACCGACATCCACACCGCCGCGCTCGAAGCGCCTGGCGTCAAATGTCTGGTGCTCACCGGAGGGCGGCGCCCCCCGTCTGCCATCCTCGGCTCCGCTGCGGAGAAGGGGGTGCCGATCATGCTGTCGAGTGCCGACACGCTCTCGACGCTCGAACGCGCCGAGGACGTGATCCACGGCGGCCGGACGCGCGACGAACACACTGTCGACGTGATGGGCGACCTGCTGGTCGACCACGCCGACGTGGACGCGCTGATCGGTGGCGAAGTCCGGGAGCCGACCGGCGACGACACGGACGCTTAGGGTCGCCACCCGCGGTCGGTGTGGTTGAGGCGTTCGGCGCCGTCGTCCGTGACGACCACCAGGTCTTCGATCCGGACGCCGAACCGGTCGGGCAGGTAGACGCCGGGTTCGACGCTGAACACCATCCCCGGTTCGAGTACCGTCTCGCCGCTGGCGACGACGAACGGTTCCTCGTGGACGTCCAGGCCGACGCCGTGACCCGTCCGGTGGACGAACCGTTCGCCGTAGCCCGCCGCTTCGATCACCTCGCGCGCGGCGCGGTCGACCGCTCCCGTCCGAACCCCGGGTTCGACCGCGTCGACGGCGGCGTTCTGTGCCTCGCGCACCACCGCGTGTGCCGCCTCGAACTCGTCGGCTGGTTCGCCGTCGAAGACGACCGTCCGGGTCGTATCGCTCGGGTAGCCGTCGACGCGCGTCCCGAAATCGAGGACGACGGGGTCGCCCGCCCGAATCTCCCGGTCGCCGCTCGCGTGGTGTGGGTCGGCGCCGTTCGGCCCGGCGGCGACGATGGTCTCGAAGGCGACGCCCGTGCCGCCGTGGGCCGCGAGGCGATCCTCGACGACGGCCGCGAGGTCGGCTTCGGTGCGACCGACCGCGTCGGCGCCGAGAGAGCGCACGTCCCGCATCGTCGCGTCGGCGGCGTCGGCGGCCGCCCGCAACGCGTTCAGTTCCCGGTCGTCTTTCTGCCGGCGAAGCGGCGCCAGCACCTCGCTCGCGAGACCGAACGACGCGTCCGGCAGTCGCCCCCGGAGATCGAGCGAGACGGCTGCCCACATGCGATCCGCGAGGAGGACGCGGTCGGGTGACAGGCTGACCAGTATCGGGTCGAGGATCGATCCGGGCCCGTCGTCGTCGTCCCACGTCCGTACGTCGTCGACCCACGTCGACGCCCGGATCGTCGCGCCGTCGAGGGTGGGAACCACGAACACAGGGTCACCGTCGGCGGGGACGATCAGGAGGCGACGGCGTTCGCTGGGATCGATGTCGACCCCGCTCAGGTAGTAGAGGTCGTTGCCGGGCGACAGCGCGAGGGCGTCGGCGCCGACCGCATCGAGGCGTGACTGGGCGCGCCGGGTTCGGCGTTCGAACGGCGTCATGCCGTGGCGTTTCTGTCGTATCGACAAATATCGTCCCCTCGTCGTGAGACGAACCCTACAGATTTTTGTCGTTTCCCAGTAGTGGGGTTCGTATGCCCTCCTGGTACGCTTTTGCGGCCCTGGAAGACGCCCGTGACGCGACCAAAGACCTCCTCTTTCCCATCGACCGCGGTCGGTGGCTCCGACTCGCCCTGATCACCCTGTTCGTCGGGGTCGGCGGCGGCGTCCCGACCGGCGGCAACGCGAACCTCCCCTCGGGCGGTGGCGGCGCGCCGCCGTCCGGGTTCCCCTCGATCTCGCTCCCCGAACCCGGGACGACGGCCGCTATCGTGATCGCCCTCGTGGCTCTCGTCGTTCTGTTGGCGCTCGTTTGGAGCGTCGTCGGCGCCGTGATGGAGTTCGTCCTGATCGTCGGCCTCCGCGACCGCAAGGTGTCGATCCGCGACCCCTTCCGCGAACAGTTCCGTCGGGGTCTGCGCCTGTTTGGCTTCCGTCTCGTGGTCGGTCTCGGGAGTCTACTGTTGCTCGGTATTCCACTCGTCCTGGTGTTCGTCCTGGGAATCAGCCTCTCGCCGCTCCTTCTCGTCCTCCTCGTACCGCTGGTCGCCGTCTTCGGCGTCGTCGCCCTCGCGTCGAGCGTCGTGCTGGGGCTGACGACCGACTTCGTCGTGCCGACGATGCTGACCGAACACCTGGGCGTCCTCGATTCGTGGCGACGCCTCTGGCCGACGCTCCGCCAGGAGTGGAAACAGACGGGGCTCTACATCGTCGCGAAGTTCGTCCTCGGCATCGCGGTGAGCCTCGGCGTCTCGCTCGTCGTCTTGCTGGCGGCGCTGATCGTCGCCATTCCCTTCGCTCTCGTGGGCGGCGGTCTGTTTCTCGCCTTCTCGGCCGTCGGGGCGAACACCGTCGGCTGGGTGATCGTCGGCCTCCTGGTCGCGCTGTTCGTCCTCGTGATGATCGTCGTCGGCCTGGTCGTCCAGGTGCCCGCGCTGACGTTCGTCCGGTACTACTCGCTGTCGGTGCTCGGAATGCTGCTCCCGGAACTCGACCTCGTTGGGGTCGAGCGACCGGAGGACGGCGACGGCGACGGCGGCGGCGATGCGACCCCCGGCGACGACGGCGGTGACGGGCCGGACGACGAGTCGGATCCCGGCGACGATCCGACGGCGACGACCCGAACCGACACGCGAGCGTAGCGCCCTACCGTTCCCCTTCCTGCAGGCGCTCGGTCGTCTCGATCAGGGGATGGCGGGCGTAGTCGACCACGGAGATGTCCTTGATGGAGTCGAGCCCCTCCTTTTCGGCCGTGCGCTGCATGCCGAGTTCGAGTTCCTCGTCGTCGTCGACGACGATGACGTAGGCGTCCATCTCATCGATGTCGAGGCGGCTGGCAGCCATAACGCGGTGGTGGCCGTCCGCGAGCAGGAGCGTCCCGCCGTTGTCGATGACGACCAGCGGTTCGGCCAGGCCGTGTTCGAGTTCGTAGCTCCGCCCCTGGAGTTCGTCGGCGTACACCCGCGCCTGTGTCGGCGTGAGGGCCGACAGTTCGACCTCGCGGCGCTCCTCTGTCACCTCGATGTCGTGGATCTCTTCGAGCGTGTGCATGAGTTTTCCCACCTTCTCGGGGGTGGCACGCTCGATCTGACTCCGGATCACGTCCGTGTTCGAGATGATGCCGACCAGGTTGCCCGCGTCGTCGACCACGGGCAGTTTCTGGATGCCCGACCGGAGGATCACCCGCGCGGCGTCGTTGATCTTCATCTCGGGGTGTGCGACCACCAGATCGTCGGACATCACGGTGAAAACGAGCGCGTTGTCGTCGGCGGGAAGAAGGTCACGGGCGCTGATGAACCCCTCGACCTGGCGGCCGTCGGTCACCGGGAAGCCGGTGTGACCCTCGCTTTCGACGATCCGCCGGGATACCTCGGAGACGGTGTCGTCCGGCGAGACGGTCGCCACGTCACGGGTCATGTAGTCTTCGACTGTCGCGTTCGCGGCCATCGGCCGTCCGTACGCGGCCGAGTCTCAAAAGGGTGGTCGTCGCCGCGTCTCGTGGCCACCGTCGCCGTCGACGGGCGCTCGCCGACGGGACGGCGCCTGGAACCCGCGGCTGACGGCGGTTCGCGGTCACTCCTCGGCGAGGGGGAACTCGAACGCGATGTCGGCGCTGGCGGCGTCGCGTCGCGGAGCGCTCGGTGGGTTCTCCAGCACCTCGATGATGCGTTCCGCGATCACCTCGTCGACGACGCGAGCCAGCGATTCGGTCGATTCCGCCTCGACTTCCTCGAGGATGCCGAGCGGAACCTGTGCGCCGGCCATGTCGGCGTGGCCGCCCGCGCTCCCGATGGGGCCGAGGGCGTCGCGCAACACCTCACCGAGATCGATCTCCGTCCCTCGGGCACGGCCGGAGACGTAGATCGTTCCGTCCATGAACCCGTAGACGACGGCGATGCAGACCCCCTCCATGTCGAGTAGTCTGTCGGAGGCCTGTGCGAGGGCGTCCCGGTCGCGGATGCGGCCGACGCCGGTGGTGAGTACGTCGCCCCGCACGTCGCGGTTCCGGATCGCCGCCGCAAGCGTCGAGAGTACGTCAGGGCTCATGCTCGGCGACTCCACGCGGTCGAGGACGGACTCGTCGACGTGCGGCAGGAGGAAGGCCGCCGCCTCGAAGTCGGAGTCGACGGCCTCCCGGGTGAAATCGCGTGTGTCGATCCGGATGCCGTACAGCAGCGCGGTTGCCACGTCCCGCGGCGGGTCGATGCCGAGTCGTTCCAGATACGCCGCCAGCAGAGTGCTGGTCGCGCCCACGTCGCTTCGGAGGTCGACGAACTTCGCTTCCACCGGCGCGCGCGGCGGATGGTGGTCGATCACCACGTCGACCGCCGTCTCCGGATCGAGACCGTCGTTCACGCCGGGCCGGGAGTGATCGACCAGTGCCACCCCCTCGTATCCCTCGATGTCGTCACAGTCGTCCAGATTCAGCAGGTCGAGTTCGAGCAGGTTCACCAGCGCCCGGTTCTCCTGGTGCGAGATGTCACCGTAGTAACAGGGCTCGGCCTCGACGCCGACCGACCGGGCGACGTGAGCGAGTGCGAGTGCCGACGCGATGGCGTCCGGATCGGGGTTGTCGTGCATCACCACGGCCAGCCGGCCGTCGATGCCGCGGAGGACGTTCAGCAGTCGCCACGCGCGTTCGGCCTCCTCGCCCGTCGTCGCCGTGAGGAGGGAGTGGGTCACGACCGACCGGTCGTCGACCACCCGGTCGGCGACCGCATCGAGGCGGCTCGACTCGCCACCCTGGCCCGTACACGCGACGATCAGCGCGTCGGGAAACGATGCCCTGGCCTGCCGTGCCGCCGCGTGATTGTCCTCGGCGTCCTCGCCGAGTACCAACACCACGTCGACCTCGTCGGGATACGTCTCGGGGTCGGCCGGATCGCCCTGGATCACCTCGTCGGCGTTGCCCTCGATCGCCTCGGCTCGGGTCTCGTCCGGCACGACCGCCCGCAGGTCGCCGCCCCACGTCGAGACGACGCCGACGACGGTCTCTCCGGCGCGACCACACCCGAGCACAAGCCGCCTGACCATATCCGACCGTTACGCCCGGCGGGGAAAACGCTACCGTCCCGTGTCGCCGATGGAGTTAACATCGTGTGTTTCGTGGTACCATGCAACATGAGCGAGCACCGCGACCTGGTCGACCCGTCGCTCGAAGAGCAACTGGTGAGCGCGTGTCGCGCGGCCGTCGGTGACAGTCTCCGAAGTATCACTTACTTCACCCCGGACGAGTACGAGCAGGTGTATCTCCGCTCGGATCTGGAGGCCGACGCCGACATCATGGGCTGGGTCGAACACGAGGCCGCGGGGTTTCGTACCCAGACGGCCTACGAGGGGAGCGAACTCGGCGCGTATCAGTACACGCTCCGGGTCTTCGAGAACGGGTTCGTGACTCGCGTCATCGACGGCGACCACGGCGTGTTCGTGACGACGGACGGGATCACCGTCCTGCGGTCGAAGGAAGTGACGCGGGCGATCAGGTCGATCCTGGGGTGACCTACGCGAACAGCGCCGTCGCGGCGCTCTGGGCCGTCTCGACGACGGGGCCGAACGCCGGCAGGAGCACGAGCGTCCCGACGGCGGCGACCATCACCGCGACGTAGAGTCCGAGCGGCGTCGGCCCGAGGTCGAACCCGCCGACCGGATCTTCGATCCACATCGCCTTCACCACTCTGGAGTAGTAGAACAGCGACAGGGCGCTGTTGATCGCGCCGACGGCCGCGAGCCACCAGAAGCCGCCCTCGATGGCCGAGTAAAAGAGGGCGTACTTCGAGAGGAAGCCGCCGAACGGCGGCAGGCCGGCCAGCGAGAACATGAACACCGTCATCGCCAGGCAGGCGACGGGCGCCTGCGTCGCGAGACCGTTGTAGTCCTCGAAGGTGCGGCCCACGTCCCAGTGTTCGACCATCGCGATGAACAGGAACGCGCCCGTGTTCATGAAGCCGTACACCATGAGATGGGCCATGCTCGCGCCCATCACGTCGCCGTTGGGGCCGCCACTGGAGAGGGCTGCCAGGCCGATCAGCGCGTAGCCCGCGTGGCCGATGGAGGAGTACGCCAGCATCCGCTTGACGTTCTCCTGTGTCGCCGCCGCGAAGTTGCCGAGCGTCATCGTGACGACGGCGAGGACGGCAAAGAGGAGCGGCCAGTCGATGCCCATGGGGACGACCGACTCGATGGGGAAGGCGACGGCGAACACGCGGAAGGCGACGGCGAAGCCGGCCGCCTTCGACGCCGAGGATAGGAAGGCGCTGATGGGAGCGGGGGCGCCCTCGTAGGCCTCCGGCGCCCAGAAGTGGAAGGGGACGGAGGCCGTCTTGAACGCGAACCCGCCGGCGACCATCACGACGCCGACGCCCGCGATGCCGACGAGGTCACCCGCATCGCCGATGGCGGCGGCCACGTCACTGAGCAGGAGCGACCCCGTGACGGCGTACACCAGCGAGATGCCGAAGGCAAAGACCGCCGAGGAGACGGCGCCGACGAGGAAGTATTTCAGCCCCGCCTCGACGCTCCCGCGGTTGTTCTTGAGGAACGCCACGAGGGCGTACGACGGCAGGGAGGCGAGTTCGAGGCTGACGAACACCGTCGCCAGCGACCCCGACGATCCCATGAGACTCATCCCCGTGGCCGCCAGCATCACCAGCGCGTAGAACTCCGCCTGGTAGGTGCGCCCCCGCAGGTAGTCGTAGCTGGCGAGCGACACCATGGCGGCGACGCTGGCGAAGATGACGGTGAAAAAGAGGCTCAACCCGTCGACGACGATGGAGCCACCGTAGAGTTCGATGGCGCCGCCCGTCTGTCCGGTGCCCGCGAGCAGGAACCACCCGGCGACGAGGAGCGTCAGCAGCGAGCCACCGACTGCGGTGGCCGCGAGCGTCGTGGGGCGGGTCGAGTCCGGGTCGATGCTGTCGATGAGCAACAGGACGAGCGCCGTCAGGCCGAGCAGCAGCGTCGGCGCGACGGCCGTCCAGGTCGGCAGTTGTGTCTGTAGTGGTGTCACGAGAGGTTACCTCCGAAGTCGAGGAGGGGATCGACCGCGTCCTGGATCATCCCGAAGAACAGGTCGGGTGCGACCCCGAGGACGATAATCGTCACGAGGAGAACGGCCAGCGGCACCGTCTCGTGGAGCGCGGCCGGGCCGACCTCGTAGTCGGTCTCCAGGCGGAACGATCCGAAGAGCGTCCGCTGCATCGCAAAGAGCAGGTAGCCCGCGACGACGACGATGCCGAACATCGCGGCCGCCGTAAAGAGCGGCATGGCCGCGTGCACCGTCGACGCGAACGCACCCTTGAAGATGAAGAACTCGCCCGCGAAGCCGGCCATCAGGGGCAGGCCCATGTAGCCGAAGGCGCCGGCGACGAGGATGCCGGTCGTGACGGGCATCCGATCGGCCATGCCGGACATGTCGCCCACCATCCGGGTGTGGGTCGTGTTGTAGATGACGCCGACCGACATGAACATCAGCCCGGAGATGAGGCCGTGGGCGATCATCTGGAAGGTTGCGCCACCGACCCCGTAGGTCGTGTATGCGATGAGTCCGAGGATGACGTAGCCCATCGACGACACCGACGAGTACGCGACGATGCGCTTCAGATCCTGTTGGGCCAGCGCGAGCATCGCGCCGTAGATGACGCTGATCACGGCGATCAGCGCGATGGGCACCGCGAACTGCGTCGCCGTCTCCGGCAGCATGGTGAAGTTGAACCGAAGCAGGGCGTACGTCCCCATCTTCAGGAGGACGCCCGCCAGCATCACCGACACCGGCGACGGCGCTTCGACGTGAGCGTCCGGGAGCCACGTGTGGAACGGCACGATGGGTACCTTCACCGCGAAGCCGAGGAACATCGCCACGAAGGCGGCGCTCCGGAGCGTCGCAGCGGGGATGCCGTACAGCGACCCGAGTTCGCCCGCCCGGAGCGCCTGCGCGATGGCCGGCATGTCCAGCGACGACACCGCGTCGCCGAGGCCGAACACCAGGGCGATGAAGCCGATGAACATCGCCAGCGACGCGATGTTGGTGTAGACGA
>JBDGTP010000040.1:0-21790 GCA_042216725.1 Haloplanus sp. | reverse complement strand
ATACCCGGTGGTGGCGGGGCACAGGCAAAACCGTGTGTGTCGGCGTTCGACGGCCGCTAAACTGGATTTAACCCGCGATGAACTGGCGTTTAGGGTCGTCCAGTTATATGCCGCCGAGGCCCCTGGGATGGGATATGACGAACACGACCAGACCGATGGTCACGGGACGGAGCGCGTCGACCCGCCCAGCGGGGAGGACGTGAGCCATGCAGCGGCGATCACTCGTGATCGGAGCGGCCGTGGTGCTCCTCGTCGCCGTCCCGGTGATGTTCGGGCTCGGAACCGGTTCCGGATCGGGCGCCGACGGGGAGCGGTCGATAGAGTCGTTCCCGACCGAGACACCCACGGCGACGGGCACCGACTCCGGAACGGGAACCGCGACTGGCGGCACCACGACGCCCGTTCCCGATCCCTCGTTCACCTTCACCATCGACCGGATCGAGAAGTGTGGCGAGACGTGCCGGGACGTGACGAGTACGCTGACCAACGACGGGGCGGCCGCGACGGACGTGACCGTCTACACGCGGATCTACGCCGGGAACGGCACGGACGGTGACGTCGTCTGGAAGGGGCGCGAACCGGTCGGCGCCCTCGGCGCCGGCGAGTCGTACACCACGACCAAGCGGGTCGAACTGTCGATGACCGACGCCTTCGCAGTTCAGCAGTCGGGCGGGTGGATCACCGTGCAGACGACGATTCAGTCCGCGGAGAAGACGGTGACGTTCACCCAGCGCCGGCAGGTGGCGTAGCCGCGACGCGTCACCGACCGCTCGCTTCCAGTTTCTTCACCCGCGTCGCGAGCGCGAGGAACGTCGCGGTGAGCGTCAGGACGACGGCGCCCGCGGCGGCAACGTCGTGGACGGGGGCGAGATGCGTGATCGTTCCGTCGACGATGCGCTGGCCCGGAAGGAGCGTGTGGTGTGGCGTGCCGATCAGTGGCAGAAAGTAGTCCACCAGGTCGTTCAGGCCGTACCACGCGACGGCGACGGCGACGGCGCCGACGGGGAAGTCGCTGTAGCGGTGGATGACGAACGCCTCGACGACCATCATGAGGTGGCTCCCGAGGAGGAAGGCGTACATCGGCAGGGGCGTGGTCGCGAGGAAGCCGTCGGCGAAGGCGACGAGGACGAGCGGCGTCCAGAGACCGAGTTTCCAGCAGCCGAAGAAGGCGAGCGCGTTCACCACCTCGCTGGATCGCCCCAGTTTCCAGAGGGCGAGCGACAGGGCGATAAACAGCGTCGCGACGGGGCTGTCGGGGACGAGCGGCCAGATCGCGAGCGGTTCGGCCGCGAACTGGAAGCGGTAGTACCAGAAGCCGAAAGCAGTGCCGACGAGGTTGGTGGCGACGATGGCCCACGCCAGCGTGAGGCCGAGGTTCTCGACGGCGCGCGGGAGCGGTGCGAGCCACCGGGGGAGGGAGTCGGCAGCGGGCAGATCAGTCCCGTCGAAAAGCGCGCGAAGATGGCTCGTCGACTCCGACCCGGAACTCATGGTCGAGGGGTTGGCGTGGGGCGATAAATCGGTGACGGTGCCCGGCGACCGATGGCAACATCTACCGAAAGCCCGGCGTTAAGTAGATCCCACCGTAACGGGGGGTATGACCGATCTCGAAGAGCTTCGACGCGGCACGGAACTGGTGAAACGCGGCTTCGCCCGGATGCAGAAAGGCGGCGTCATCATGGACGTGGTGAACGCCAAACAGGCCCGGATCGCCGAGGACTGCGGTGCGGTCGCGGTGATGAGCCTCGAAGCCGTCCCCGCCGACATTCGCAAGCGCGGGGGCGTCGCTCGGATGGCCGACCCCGCGGCCCTGACCGAGATTCTGGAGGAAGTGTCGATCCCCGTGATGGGGAAAGCACGCATCGGCCACACCAAGGAAGCCCAGATTCTGGAGGCGACGGGCGCCGACATGATCGACGAGAGCGAGGTGCTCACGCCGGCCGACGACGACTACCACATCGACAAGCGGGAGTTCACCGCCCCCTTCGTCTGTGGCGCCCGGAACCTGGGCGAGGCGCTCCGCCGGATCGACGAGGGCGCGGCGATGATCCGTACCAAAGGCGAGGCGGGCACCGGTGACGTGAACCAGGCGGTCACGCACCAGCGCGCGATCAAGAGTGCGATCCGCGAACTCGACGGCATGGCCTACGAGGAGCGCGAGCGGTGGGCGCGGGAACACGGCGCCCCGCGCGACCTCGTCCACGAGACGGCCGAGATGGGCCGCCTGCCGGTCGTCAACTTCGCCGCGGGGGGCATCGCGACGCCCGCCGATGCGGCGCTCATGATGCACCACGGCTGTGACGGCATCTTCGTCGGATCGGGCATCTTCGGCGCGGAAGACCCCGAGGCGATGGGGACGGCCATCGTCGAGGCGGTCAACAACTGGGACGACCCCGACCGCCTGGCCGAAATCGCCACGAACGTCGGCAAGGGGATGAAAGGCCAGTCGAACGCCGACCTGCCCGAAGAAGAGCAGCTGCAGGGTCGCGGCGTCTGAGGCGGACTGTTCCTGCGGCCATCACTCGGGCAGGTGCAGCGTCGCTCCGCGACCGATTTTCGTCTGGTAGGCGCGGGCGTCGACGCCGGCGGCGTCGAAGCCGTCGACCATCGCGGCCGCGATCTCGCCGCGGTCGTCGGGGTAGCACGCGGCGAGGACGCCCGGCCCGGCGCCGCTGACGGTGACGCCAGTCGCGCCGGCGTTCAGAGCCGCCTCCCGCACGTGGTCGTAGCCCGAGATGAGGTCGGCCCGGGCAGGCGTCACGAGGCGGTCGTGCATCCCCTTGCCGACGAGGCGGGGGTCGTCCCGACACATCCCTGTCGTGAGCGTCGCCGCCCGACCGACGGTGTAGATGAGTTGCTCCATCGTCGCGCCCGCGGGGACGACGTCCCGCGCATCACGCGTCGAGATGGCGATTTCGGGGAGACACGCCACGAGCGGAATGTCGGCGTCGACGGTCGTCACGTCGCGGCCGGTAGCGATAGTGAACCCCCCCAGCAGGGCGGGGGCGACGTTGTCGAGGTGAACCTCACCCGAGACGGTCGCCTCGCCCTGGCCCGCGATGGGGACGAGTTCCTTCCGCGAGAGACCACGGTCGTACAGTTCGTTCAGCGCGAGTGCCGCCGCGGCGGCGCTGGCCCCCGACGACCCCAGCCCCGAGGAGGGACGAATCCCCTTGTCGATGCGGATGTGCGCCGGGGCGTCGAGCGCCTCGGCGACCGCACCGACGGTGTTGTCGTCGGGATTCTCGGGAATGAACTCGCTCCCGTACCCCGTCACGTCGATGGTCGTCCGGTCTGCCTTCTCGACACGGACGATATCCGCCGGCCGGTCAAGGGCCGCGCCAAACACGTCGAAACCGCTCCCGAGGTTCGCACTCGTCGCGGGAGCCCTGACCGTAACCATGCTCCCGAGTTGCGCGAGTCGGGTCAAAAACCTGCCGAAGGTCAACACAGGTCGGGCACAACGACTAGACGACTGGCCCCCCTGCGGATGTGGCTGTCCCCGGCGGCGCGACCGTCGAACGTCCCCGGCGTGCCGTCGCGGCGGGGTGCTCGTCGTCTGCCTCGGCCTGGCAGCTTCGGCATCGTCATCCAGATTTCCCGACTCCGCCGGCCGTTTCGGCGTCGGTGACGTGTCCGTTGGGGCTGCTCGGGGGCTTCTCGCTGCGCCGGCGGGAGGGCGATGTTCGACCTCGTGGAGCCAGCCGGCGCTCCCGGGGGAAGCCGTCCTGCTGGTACTCGCGCTGGTCGGGACAGTGCGGCGTAAATTGCCTCGGGGCATCCGCCTTGACTTTTCTGTGAAAACGGGTGCGCCGGTCGCTCAGTCCGACGGGGCGACCGCGGTGTCGGTCGACACCAGATCCAGCACGTCGTCGAAGAAGTCGAGCGAGTCGTGCGGGCCGGGGTTGGCCTCGGGGTGGTACTGGCGGGTGATGACGCCGAGTTCGTCGTTCGCGAGGCCCTCGGCGGTGCCGTCATTGACGTTCACCTGCGTCACGTCGAGGCGGTCGCCCGGTTCGCCAACGGTGTAGCCGTGATTCTGGGTGGTCATGACGACGCGTCCCGTATCCAGGTCACGAACGGGCTGGTTGACACCGCGGTGCCCGAACGACATCTTCTCCGTACTGCCGCCGAGGGCGTTGGCGACGACCTGCTGGCCGAGGCAGATGCCCGCGATGGGCAGGTCGCCGGCGTACGTCTCGACCAGGCGTTCGGCGGCCTCGAAGTTCTCCGGGTCGCCCGGGCCGTTCGAGACGAAGAGCACGTCGGGGTCGATGGCCGCGACGTCTTCGGGGGTCGCGTCGTACGGAAGAACGTGCACGGTCGCGTCGCGGGCGACCAGGGAGTCGATGATCGACCCCTTGGCGCCACAGTCGATCAGGGTGACCGTCGCGGTGGCGCCACCCTCGTAGACCTCGGCTTCGTCGACGCTCACCTGCGCGCCGATATCGGTGTGTTCGCTCATGCCCTTGCAGGCGGCGAGTTCCTCCTTTGCCGCCTCGGGCGTCGCGTCGGGGCCAACCACCAGTCCACATTTCATGGCCCCTTCCTCGCGGATCGAGGTGACGAGTTCGCGCGTATCGAGGTGGTCGATAGCGGGCACGCCCTCCGTTTCGAACCACTCGACGACGTCCTCGGTGAACTCGCGGGCGACGGCCGCCTTGGGGTGGATGCGGTCTGACTCGAATCGCTCGGATCGGACGCCGTAGTTGCCGACGAGAGGGTACGAGAACGTGAGCACTTGCTCCTCGTAGGAGGGATCGGTCAGGCTCTCCTCGTATCCGGTGTACGCGGTCGTGAAGACCAGTTCGCCACGCGTCCGACCCGGAGCACGACCACGTGCTTCGACGACGCGGCCGTCCTCCAGGGCAAGATAGGCGTCCGACATTACGAGAAACACAGGTATCCGCGGCCATTAAGCCTTGCTTTCGAAGCTGAGTTTCGAAATTCGTAATCGGTAAGTCCCTGCCGTCGTTACGCGAGGTATGGACGAGTTAGACCGGCGGATTCTGAGCATCCTCCGTCGGGACTCGCGGACGCCGTACACGGAGATTGCCGACCGAGTCGGCACGTCGGAGGGAACGATCCGAAACCGGGTCGAACGGCTCGCCGACGAGGGGATCATCGAGCGGTTCACGGTGGCGACCCGCACCGGCAACGTGAAGGCGATGATCGAGGTGTCAGTCGCCGTCGACGTCGACACCACGGACGTCTCCAGGCGGATGGCCGAGTGGGACGAGGTGGACTTCGTCTGGCAAGTCTCCGGCGAGGAGGACATCGTCATGGTGGTGGACGCCACGGACACGCGCGCGGTGAACGAACTCATCACCAAGGCCCGCGAGTTGGACGAGGTGCAGAACACGAAGACGCGGCTCATCCTCGACGAACAGCTGGGCTGAGGGCGGGGAGTCCGACGAATCGTCAGCGGTAAGCCATCGCCCCGTCGAGATGACTGTATGAGCAACAGCGACGTACTCGATGCAGACCTCTACCGGCGAACGAAGGCCCTGCTCGAACCCGGCGACATCGACCTCGCCGGCGCTATCGTCCACACCGACCTCACGGGGCAGGAAGACCTCGAAATGCACGAACTCACGGTCGAGCTCAACGAAGTGATCGCCGACCACGCCGGCAAGGGGGAGACGTACATCTACGCCGGCAACGACGACACCGACTTCTCCTCGAACCAGTTCCAGGGGCTCACCGTCGACGACGACGCGTTCGTCTGGGAGTGCCAGCAACTCCTCCGCGACGGCACCTTCGACATCGTGTTCTACTACGAGGCCGACCTCGACCAGGCGGCGCTGGTCGAAGCGATCCGTGACCGCGGCTACGAGGTGACGAGTGTCGTCCTCGACGAGGACGACGAGGTAGCGGCGGAGAGCGCCTAACCGAGGCGGCCGTCGGCGCCGATGACGCCGGACGCGAGGGCGTCGATGGGCGCCGAGAGTTCGTAGGCGGGCGTCGTGACGCGGATCGGGTCGTCCGGCGCCACGCCAGCGAAGCGAACGTTCAGCGCGTACGACCCGTCGTCGGTGATGGGTGTGACCTCCCGCTGACCGGACGGGTCGTGTCGCGCCCACGCCCACTCGCCGGCGAAGTCGGGGCTAGTGCGTCCCTCGACGACGCGGAGTGGTGGTTCGTAGTCGGGGCGTCCGCCGGCGACCGGATACCCCTCGTCCTGCCACGCCCAGAACCCCTCGTCGAGAGCGGCGACCCGTTCGTAGCCCGACTGGATGAGCGCCGCGGCACGCATCGAGGAGAGGTGGTGAGGACAGCCACAGTACGTGACGATGAGCGTGTCCGTGCCCCAGTCGGCGACGGGGTCGTTCCGTTCGCGGCCGTCGCGGGCGGGGCTCCAAACGGCCCCCTCGATGTGGGACTGAAGGTACGCGGATCGGGAGCGGGAGTCGACGAATCGAGCCGTGCCGTCCTTGTACCAGTCGTGCACGTCCGTCAGGGGAGCGAGCGGCACCGACTGGCCGTCGGTCGTGGTGGTCGGGTAGCTGTCCAGGTTCGGGGCGCTTCCACCGCCACCGCCGCCGAGGCAACCGGCGACGCCGCCGAGGGCGATACCCACGCTGGAGAGTACGCTGCGCCGAGAGACCGTCATCGAATCCGAGTTTGGCTCGAACGTCCATGAGCCTTCCGCACAAGGATGCGTGGGTTTTCACCCCCCGGGAGACGACGAGACGTTTAAGAGGGAGGGTCGTAGAGGTGGGTGTATGAACGGAACCCGGGGGGAGCTATCGGTCGTCACGCCCGGCCGGGCCGGGGCGCTGGGGACACATACCAGCGTCGGAACGACCGGACTATTGGAAGAGTTTAGGTATGATGGGTGCAAAGCCCGACACGAAACGGAGCGTGTGACCGTCGTGTCCCGAGGTGAGCCCCAGTGAAGACGGGCGTACTCCGTGGGGTAACCGTCTCCCACCAGCGTGCGACCGTCGACGAAATCGAGTCAGTCGTCGCGGAGGACGAACAGACCGTCGTCCGTGACCTCTTGGCGAACGAGGGCGTCGACGAGGCGTTCGCCCTGCAGACCTGTAACCGGGCGGAGGCGTACGTCGTCGCCGAAGACGCGACGGCCGGGCGCGCGGCGCTCGCCGACTTCGCGCCGTCGGTTCGTGACGGCGCGGTTCGGAAGATGGATCACGAAACCAGCCTCCGGCATCTGATGCGCGTCGCCGCGGGCCTGGAGTCGCTCGTCCTCGGCGAGGATCAGATCATCGGCCAACTCCGCACGGCGTTCGAGTCGGCCCGCGGCGCCGGCGGCATCGGCCCCGTACTCGACCCCGCGATCACGAAGGCGTTGCACGTAGGCGAGCGGGCACGCACCGAGACGACGATCAACGAGGGCGTGGTGTCGCTGGGGAGCGCCGCGGTCGAACTCGCCGACCGGGAACTCGATCTCGCCGGGGCGACGGCGCTCGTCGTCGGCGCCGGGGAGATGGGTCGGCTCGCGGCCCGCGCGTTCGACGACACGGGCGTCGCGAAACTCGTGGTCGCCAACCGGACGGTGCCCCACGCCACCCATCTCGCCGACGAGGTGGAGACGGCGGCGACGGCCGTCGGCCTCGACGCCGCGCCGACGGCCGCGGAACGGGCCGACGTGCTCGTCACGGCCACCGACAGTCCGACGCCGGTTCTCGACCGGTCGGATCTCGCCGACTCCGGCTCCATGCTCGTCATCGACCTCGCCCAGCCGCGGGACGTCGACCCGTCGGTCGAGGCCATCGACGGCGTCGAGGCGTTCGACATCGACTCGCTAGAGGCGATCACGGACGAGACGCGGGAGCGCCGCCGCGAGGCTGCCGCCGAGGTCGAACGAATGATCGACGAGGAGTTCGACCGTCTGATCGACTCGTTCAAGCGCCGCCGGGCCGACGAGGCCATCAGCGCGATGTACGAGAGCGCCGAGATGGTCAAAGAGCGGGAACTCCGGACGGCATTCTCGCGCCTCGAAGCGCAGGGTGATCTGACCGAAGAACAGCGGGAGACGGTCGCGTCGCTGGCCGACGCGCTCGTCGGGCAGTTGCTCGCCGCGCCGACCAAGAGCCTGCGCAACGCCGCCGCCGAGGACGACTGGACGACCATCCAGACCGCCCTCGGCCTGTTCGACCCCGAGTTCGGCGGCGACCAGCCGTCACCGCAGTCGACGGAGATGCCCCGCGAGGCGCCGGAGAGCGACGTACCCCAGCACGTTCTCGAACGCCTCGGTGAGGAGTAGCCGTAGCCACCCCAACGGTGAGGAGTAGCCACAGCCACCCCAACCGTTATTCGCCGCGCGGCCGACCGCACGCGTATGGCCGACGTCCTCGACGACGACGAGATCGAGCGGCGACTCCCCGAAGGCTGGGAGCGTGACGGCGACGAAATCGTTCGCGTCTACCAGTTCGACGACTATCTCAACGGCGTCACCTTCGCCACCCAGGTCGCGGAAGTCGCCGACGAGGAGTTCCATCACCCCGAGATCATCATCCGCTACGACGAGGTGGAGGTGCGTCTCACCAGCCACGAGGCCGGCGGCATCACCGACGCCGACATCCGTCTGGCTGGCCTGTTCGACGCGGAGCGATGACGATGGGCGCCGCGTACGTCTTCCGCGTGGAGTTTCGACTCGACGCCCCGACGGTCGCGGTCGACCCCGAGACGTTCGAGACGGTCGTCACCAAGCCCGCCGCTGAACCCGGAACGGAGGGGTGGCGGTTCTTCCAGGACGCTCTGTGGCGCGGGGAGGTGAGCGACGAGGGATACCTGCGGCGACTGGCCGAAGACTGGCTCTCCGTCCCCGTGGTGAGCGTCACGTTCAGCGAGTTGCGGGCCGACGAGGCGTATCTCGACGCCCTGCGGGCGGCCATCGAGACCGAGAGCGAGGCGTTCGACGGCGACACTCCCCGCGAGGTGCTCCACGCCCACCTGGGGAGTTCGATCCGCGTGGAGTGACCGCGACCCGCCGCCGGAACACACTTGTCCTCTCCACACCTACGGACGACCGAATGGTCGCACACGCCTACGACTTCTGGCTGTTCGACCTCGACGGGACGCTCGTGGATGTGGAACCATCGTACGCCAGTGCGGTGTTCGACCGCGTCGGCGACCGTCTGGGTCGGTCGTTCTCCGACCGCGAGGTCGAGATCCTCTGGCACGGCCTGTCCGGCGAGCGCACCCCGCAGCTGCGCGAGTGGGGGATCGACCCCGACGAGTTCTGGGCGGCCCTCCACGAGGCCGAAGATCCGACAGCCCGCGCCGAAGCGACGTACCTCCACGACGACGCCACCTTCGTGGCCGAACTCGACCAGCCGGTGGGCCTGGTCACGCACTGCCAGGAGTATCTGGTCGACCCCGTTCTCGATCACCTCGACATCCGCGACTGGTTCGACACCATCGTCTCGTGTACGGGCGATGTCGGGTGGAAACCCGATCCGGCGCCAGTGTATCTCGCGATGACGGAACTCGGCGTGGGCGACGACGAAGCGGGCACCCTCGCCGGTGACGGCCCGAACGACATCGGTGCCGCGTGGAACGCCGGCCTGGACGGCATCCACGTCGAACGCCACGGCCCGCACCGCCGGGGGCGGTGTGTGCTCGGTGACTACCGCGTGCGCTCGTTCGACGAACTACGGTCGGCGCGCGTGGTGGCGAGCGATTAGTCGGCCGAGCGAACGAGAACGAGACCCCCGCTGGTGACGGCGAGTTCGTGATCGGCGTAGTAGAACCGAACCTGGATCCCCGAGCGTGACGTGCCATCCGGATGCTGAAAGAGCGCCGCCAGTCGTTCGGCGTCGATACTGTCGTACAGGGGCGGGAGCGACTCCGCGTCCCGCCCGGTGTATTCCTCGACGGCACTGACGATGGTCGTCGTGAGGGCGGACTCGCCCGCCGGATCGTAGCGTCCGATCGGCTTCCAGGACGGAGTCGACTCGCCCGTTTCGGAACGCATCCCGGGTCGGGGTGCGATCTGGGCCGCCGCGTCGACGGCTGTGGCGGTCGACCGTGATTCGTCGGCGGCGAGCGCCGACACGTGTTCGAACAGGGTCGCAAACTGATCGGGCGATCCCTTTTTAACGTACTCCGACGCAGTCTGGCGAATGTCGGCGTCGACCGCGTCGTGGGTCGCCGCCGTGAAGAGGACGATCGGCGTCTCCGGCGCCGTCGCCGCCGCTCGCGTAACGAACGCACCGTCGTCGTCGAACGGGATCGAATCGCTAACGAGACAGTCAACGTCTTCCTCGGCGAGCGTCTCTATTCCGGACACCGGATCGGCTGCCGTCAGACACGTGAGTCCCTCCCTCGTATCTGCCCACTGTCGTGACATGTCGAGAACCGCCGGGTCGTCGTCGACATGGAGGACGGTCAACTCGCGTGACACGGGGGGAAACATGGAGGGAACCCATATATAGCCTTGGCCTAATTCGCGCCGACTACGGACGGCTGAGGCCAGACTCAGGTGTCGAACCCCGGCAGATCGGCGACGACATCGGCCAGATGAGCGTCGAGTACGTCACGCAGTGACTCGACCCCCGGCTTGTCGGTTCGGTCGGGGTTAGCCAGTACGCGAACCGACTCGGTGCCGAGGGGGACGAACCCACAGTCCAGTGTCTCGGCCGTCGCTCGGAGGCCGAGACCGACGGCCGCCTCGCCTGCGAGCACCTTCCGCGCGGGGCTCTCGAACCCCTTGACGGTTAGCTCGTAGCCGTCGATAGCGTCGGTTAGCTCCCGGCGGTCGACGCCCCGGTCGTCGGCGAGGCCGTCGAGCGAGGCGTCGAGGCTGGCGCGCAGGCCAGCGTCGCGAGCGCGGTTGACGAACCGCAGGTCGCCGTCGACCAGGTCGGGAAGCCCCGTGATCCCCTCGGGATTGCCGTCGGGGACGATCAGGCCCCATTCGCGGCGCCAACCGCCGAGGTCGGCGGCCGCGACTGCGCGATCCGAGGGGCCGGTGACGACCGCCACGTCGGGAACGCCGTCGCGGAGGCGTCGACGCCCTTGTCGACTCCCCACGTCGAGATAGCGCGGGCGAGTCAGGTGGTCGAGCAACCGGGAGAGCGCGGGGTCGTCCTCGCCGACACCGAGGAGGGTCGGCGGGCGCACGTCGGGCGAGAACAGCTGTACCGTCACCGCCTCCCCCTCGGCGAGGTAGGCGGTGTCGGCGTCCACCTCGACGACGCCGTCGGCCTCCACCAGACTCGTCGTCGCGCCGCTTCCCTTGTCGACGGGGTAGACCAGCGTTCCCTCGTCCGTCTCGACGAGTCCGACTGGCATGAGACGGGTGCGCCCCTCGCCGTATCGCTCCTGGACGGCCATCCGCCCCTCGACGGTCGCAGTCTGTGGCGCGGGCAGGCCCGCCGCCTCGCGGATCGCCGGCGCGACGAACGTCCGAAAGATGGTGAGCGCGGAGACGGGGTAGCCCGGGAGACCGACGTACGCGGAGTCGGCGAGGCGGCCGACGAGCATGGGCTTGCCGGGCTTGACCGACACGCCGTGGAGGAGGAGGTCGCCCTCCGACTCGATGACGCGATAGATCACGTCAACCGCGCTGGCGGAGGTCGACCCCGAGGAGAGCACGAGATCACACTCCTCGGCGGCCTCGACGAGCAGGCGCTCCATCTCGTCGTAGTCGTCGCCGGCGTGCGGGTAGAGGACGGCCTCGCCGCCAGCCTCCTCGACGCCCGCGGCGATGGTGTAGGAGTTCACGTCGTAGATCTGCCCGGCCTCGCTGTGGAGTTCCTGCCCGGGCCGGACGAGTTCGTCGCCGGTCGAGACGATGCCGACCGTGGGCCGGCCACGGACGGGCACCTGGTCGACGCCGAGCGCCGACAGCAGGCCGATTTCCCGGGGCGTGAGCAGGGTGCCGGGGCCGAGCGCCCGCGACCCCGCGGCCACGTCCGCGCCCGCCACCATCACGTTGTCACCGGGCGCGACCGACGTTCGGAACGCGACACCGCCGTCGACCTCGTCGGTACGCTCGACCATCACGACCGCGTCGGCCCCGGGAGGCATCACCGCCCCCGTCGAGATTTCGGCGCAGGTGCGCTCGGACACCTCCACCTCGGGTTCGGCGCCGGCGTGGACGACGCCGACGCGGTCGAGGACGACCGGATCGGCCTCGTCGGCGCCGAAGGTGTCGCGGGCGCGGACGGCGTAGCCGTCCATACTCGCGCGGTCGAACCCCGGCACGTCGAGCGTGGCGTCGATTCGCTCGGCGAGGACGCGCTCCCGGGCCTCGTCGAGCGGGACGGTCTCGGTGGCCGGTTCGAGGTCGAGGCTTCCGATAGCCTCGCGGGCCTCGGCGGGCGACTCGAGATCGCGAAACTCCCTCCGCTCGCTCACGCCGACCACTCCCAGTTCTCGACGGACACGCGCTCACCGGCGTCGTACCCCTCGCGTTCCTCGGGGACGACTACCCAGCCGTCGGCGAGGGCGACGCTAGAGAGGACGCCCGATCCGCTGGCGCGGGTGGGCTCGGCGACGCGTTCGCCGTCCGTCTCGGACAGCCGAACCCGCGCGTACGTCCGAGTGCCGGGTTCGCTGGAGATTTTGCGCTCCAGCCGAGCCTCGACGGTCGGATGCGACGGGACGGGCAGGTTTCCGGCGTGTTTGAGAACGGGACGGAGGAACTGCACGGCGTTGATGATGCAGGCGACGGGGTAGCCCGGTAGCATGATCACTGGCGTCTCCTCGACGACGCCGAGGGCGACGGGGTGACCCGGCTTCAGCGCGACGCCGTGGACGAGTACCTCGCCGAGCTCGTCGACCACTTCGGGCGTGTGATCGCGCTCGCCGACCGACGACCCGCCGGTGGTGACGACCACGTCCTTCGCGAGGTCACGCTGGATGGCGGCCCGGATGGCGTGGGGGTCGTCGTCGACGACGTTCCGATAGGCGGGGACGGCGCCCCAGCGGTCGGCCAGTCGCGAGACGGTGAGGCCGTTGGTCTCGATGACCTCACCCGGATCTGGATCGCGCTGGACGAGTTCCTCCCCCGTCGGGATCACCCCGACCGTCGGGGGTTGGTACACCTCGACCTGGTCGATGCCGACGGACTTCAGGAGGCCGAGATCCGAGGGTCGAATCCGGTGGCCAGGCCGGTAGAGTTCCTGGCCCTCGGCCACGTCCTCGCCGACATCGCCGACGTTCTCCCCCTCGGCGACGGCATCGAACACCTCTACCTCGTCGCCGACGGATTCCGTCTCCTCGATCATCACGACGGCGTCGGCGCCGTCGGGCAGGTCGCTCCCGGTGTGGACGCGGACGGCCTCGCCCGGGCCGACGGCGCCGTCGTCCTCGCGAAGCACGGTCGGCGACCGACCGGTGGCGCCGAACGTGTCCTCGGCACGCACCGCGTAGCCGTCCATGGCGGCGCGGTCGTAGCCCGGAACGGGCGTCGGGGCCGTCACCGTCTCGGCGAGCGTCCGGCCGTCGGCGCGACCCAGCGCCACCCGCTCGGTTCGGTCGTGACCGGAAACCACGCGCAGGACGGTCTCTAGGGCCTCGTCGACGCGGGTGCGATCCTTGAATCCCGCGCGTTCGAGATCGTCGTGGCTCATACCCGTCCTTGCGTTCGGGGATACAAAAACCCGTAGCCGGTCGGGCGGGGCGAGGCGGGCGGTGAGAGACACCACCACACACCGCGGCCTTTTTCGATCCCCGTTCCCTACTCCGGCCCATGTCAGCACTGCGGGACGCGCTTCGGGAACTCCCGGAAGCGGTGTTCGCGGATCTGCTCGAGAGCGACGACGCCTACCTCCTCGTCCTCGACCTACCGGGGGCGACCGCCGAGACGGTCGATATCCGGGTCGAGACGGGGCGCCTCGTCATCGAGGCTCGCCGCGAGAAGGCCCTCCCCGAGGACTTCGAGTACGTGCGCGAGGATCGCCCGCTCTTTCTGGACGCCGAACTGCCCCTGCCGCCGGACGCGACGGGGGCGGGCGCCGAGGGGTCGATGGAGCGGGGCGTCCTCGAACTCCGTCTACCGAAGTACGAGGCCGCGCCGGAGCAGTCCATCCCCATCGAGGACGCGTAAGCCTGGGTGATCACGCTGGTCAATCTCCGCTCGTACTGGCGGTTCGCCCGCGTCGTGTACCAGTTCCTGCCGCTCGCGGTCGCGTACGCTCGTGACCGCCGGCGATACCTCCTCTTCGGCGGGTCACGGAGTGTCGACCCCGAGACACAGCGCGAGCGAGCGGATCGCCTGCTGAACTCGCTGCTCACGCTCGGGCCGACGTTCATCAAACTCGGCCAACTGCTGTCGACCCGGCCGGACATCCTCCCGCCCGCATATATCGACGTCCTGACGCGACTGCAAGACGACGTACCGCCGGCGGAGTGGGCCGAGACGCGGCCGGTGCTCGAAGCCGAAGTCGGCCCCGTCGACGACGTGTTCGACGGCTTCGACCGCGAGGCCATCAGCGGCGCCAGCCTCGGCCAGGTGTATCGTGCCACCTACGAGGGTGAGGCCGTGGCGATCAAGGTTCGGCGGCCGGGCGTCGAGGCCCTCGTCGAGGCCGACCTCCGGGCGATCAAGTGGCTCCTGCCGATCCTCCTGCGGTTCACCGACGAAGCGCGGCGGTTCTCGCTGTCGAATCTCGCCGACGAGTTCGCCAACACGATCCGACAGGAGATGGACTACAACCGCGAGCGCCGGATGCTCGGCGAGATTCGGGAGAACTTCACCGGCAACGACCACATCCGGATTCCAGCCGCCATCGACGACATCTCGGGGGAGCGCGTGCTCACGATGGAGTACATCGCCGGCACCAAGATCAACGACATCGACAGCCTGGACGAACAGGGACTCGACCGGAGCGAGTTAGCCGAGAGCCTCCAGCGCATCTACCTCCAGATGATCATCGAGGACGGCGTCTTCCACGCCGACCCGCACCCGGGGAACCTATCGGTCGACGAGGACGGGGCGATCATCTTCTACGACTTCGGCATGAGTGGGCGCGTGGACGCCTTCTTCCAGGAGAAAATCGTCGAGTTCTACATCGCCGTCGCCAACCAGGATATCGACGGCATCCTCGACGCGATGGTCGAGATGGGGACGCTCAGCCCCGAGGCCGACCGCGAGGTGATGGGCAACGTGATGGAACTCGCCATCGCCGACGTGCGCGGCGAGGACATCGAGCAGTACCGCGTCCAGCAGGTCATCCAACAGGTCGAGGACACCATCTACGAGTTCCCCCTCAGACTCCCGCGGAACTTCGCGCTCATCCTCCGGGTCGCCACCGTCGTCGAAGGGGTGTGTGTCACGCTCGACCCCGACTTCGATTTCATCTCCGTCGCGACCGACTACCTCACCGAACAGGGCTATCGCGAGGAGGGCGTCCGGCAGGCCGTCGAGTCGGCGGGCGATCAACTCGAGCGGACGGCCCGGTCGCTGGTAACGGTGCCACCGAAACTCGACGACGTACTCGACCGAGTCAAGCGCGACAACCTCACGGTGCAGGTGCAACTCGACGACGAGCACGACGTGCTGGATCAACTCGCCAAACGCATCGCCTACAGCATCCTGGCGGCGGTGGGCGTGCTCTCGACGGCCATCCTCTACTCCTTCAACGAAGCCCCGGAGGCGGCAGCCGTCGCGGGAGTGATCACCCTTCCGGTCGGCGTCCTGCTCTATCGCTCGCTCCGGCGAAAGCGCGGGGTGAAGGCGCGCCCGCAGTTCACCCGCCAGGAGATGCGTCG
The DNA here is from genome assembly GCA_042216725.1 of Haloplanus sp. Taxonomy (GTDB): domain Archaea; phylum Halobacteriota; class Halobacteria; order Halobacteriales; family Haloferacaceae; genus Haloplanus. The sequence goes on along the minus strand of JBDGTP010000040.1, from coordinate 6,103 downwards.
GCGCCGCGAAGACTGATCGCGAACGGCGTTCCAAACCGTTTATACACCGCCTTCCGTTATCGCTCCGTATGGCGAGAGAGCAAAAGCAGGTGCGAGAACTGCAGGAGGGGAGCTACGTCATGATGGACGACGCCCCGTGTAAGATCAACTCCTACAGCACGGCCAAACCCGGGAAACACGGCAGTGCGAAGGCTCGTATCGAAGGCACGGGGGTCTTCGACGGCAAAAAGCGATCGCTCAGCCAGCCCGTCGACGCGAAGGTCTGGGTGCCCATCGTCGAGCGAAAGGGCGGCCAGGTCGTCTCGGTCTCGGGCGACGACGCCCAGATCATGGACCTCGACACGTACGAGACGTTCACGATGCGCATCCCCGAGGACGAGGATCTGTCGCCCGACGACGAAATCGAGTATCTGGAGTACGAGGGCCAGCGGAAGATCGTGTAGATGTTTCCCGGTGCGACCGCCGACCGCGCGGCCGCCGCGTACGTCGTCGTCGGCGCACCGCTCGACATCTCTACGACCTTTCAGCCCGGCACCCGGTTCGGTCCCGACCGCGTCCGACGCTTCGCCGCGTCGTTCGAGGACTACGACCGCCGAACCGACCGGCATTTCTCCAAGCAGGCGGTACACGACGCCGGCGACATTCACGCTTGGAACGACGCCGCGGAGTACGTCGACTTCCTCGCGGGCGAACTATCGGAGGTCGTCGGCGACGACGCCGTCCCTCTCCTGCTGGGCGGCGAACACACCGTCTCCGTGGCGGGCGTCCGCGCCGTCGATCCGGATCTATTCGTCTGCCTCGATGCCCACCTCGACCTCCGAGACGCGTTCGACGGTGACCCTTGGAGCCACGCCTGTGTGACCCACCGGGTGCTCGACACCGCCGACCACGCCGTGATCGTCGGCGCCCGCGCCGGGAGCGAAGCCGAGTGGGATCGGGCAGCGGCCGCCGACGTGACGACCGTCGATCCCGAGACGGTGAGCGACCGGGGTGCCACGGCGGTTCTCGATGCCGTGTCGGGCGCCGTGGCCGACCCGGCGTCGGCGTCGACCTACCTGAGCGTCGATATCGACGCCGCCGACCCCGCCGTCGCGCCCGGGACGGGGACGATGGAGCCCGGCGGCCTGTCGGCCCGAGAGATGCGCGCGGTCGTCCGGGCAGTCGCCCCGTTCGCTGACGGCGCCGACGTGGTCGAAGTGAACGACCGCGACGACGGGCAGGCGGCGACGCTCGGCGGGAAACTCCTCCGCGACGCGGTGTTCGCACACGCGGATTCGGCCGACACCAGCGGCGATGCGGATCGCTAGCCTACAAACCCCTCCCGTCCGAGGAGCCGGTATGGATCGCAACGAGTTCGTCGACCGATTGGACGAACGGCTTCGTACCGACGACTACGCCGACGTGGACGCGAGCGCGAACGGGTTGCAGGTGGGACGTGAGACGGGACAGGTCGAGCGCGTCGCCCTGGCGGTCGACGCCGCGGAGACGACGATCCGCGAGGCAATCGACCGCGGCGCCGACGCTCTCGTCGTCCACCACGGCCTCGTGTGGGGCGGGCTCGACCGCCTCACCGGCCTCGACTACGACCGGATCGAACCCCTCGTGTGCGAGGACGTGGCGCTGTACGTCTCACACCTCCCCCTCGACGGCCACCAGGAACTCGGTAACGCCGCTGGCCTCGCGGATGTCCTCGGCCTCGACGCTCGGGAACCGTTCGGGGAGTTCGGCCCCGAATACGTGGGCATCCGGGGATCGGCGACCGACCCCTACGGCGTCGGCGAGATGGCCACGCTCCTCGACCGGGAACTGGACACGGAGACGCAGGTACTGGGGTTCGGCCCCGACGAGATCGAAGACGTGGGGATCATCACCGGAAGCGGCGTCGACTGGATCGAGGCGGCGGCCGACGCGGGCCTCGACGCCCTCGTCACCGGCGAGGGCAAACAGAAGGCGTACCACGAGGCCCGTGACCTGGGCCTGAACGTTTTCCTCGCGGGGCACTACGCCACCGAGACGTTCGGCGTCCGGGCGCTCGGATCGCTGCTCGACGACTGGGGGCTGGAGACGACGTACATCGACCACCCGACCGGGCTGTAAGCGTCGGCGTGGGGCGATGGCTCACGCGTCCGACCGGCGTGGCCGCATGATAGTGAGCAGGAAGGTTCGCCCCTCGTACTCCATCGGGGCCGCCGTGATGTCGGAGGGGATGGTGTCGCCGCTGCGGGTGTGACACGTCGATTGAACCCGCCGGCAGTCGCCGGTTTCGATGAGCTCCCGCCCGGTCGCGAGATACTCCTCGACGTCGTCGGGATGAATCTCCGCGATGTCGGTGCCGACGAGTTCATCGTGGGGGTATTCGAGGAGTTCGCACGCCCGCGGGTTTGCCTCCACGACCACCGCTGCCTCCAGGTCGAGAACGAAGATGCCGTCGAACGCGTTCTCGAAGATGGCCGCGAACTGCTGGCGCCGCTTCGAGAGTGCCCGCTCGGCGCGCGTCCGTTCGACGGCCGTCTCGACGCAGTGCGCGAGGCGGTCGTACTGCTCCGCTTTCCCCTTCTGGAGGTAGTGGTCGACGCCGGCGGCGATTGCCTCGCTCGCCACTTCCTCCGACCCGCGGCCGGTAAACAGGACGAACGGCATGTCCGGGCACCGGTCGCGCACGCGCTCGAAAAGCTCTAATCCGTCCATGCGGGGCATCTGGTAGTCGCTCACCACACACGCGATTCGGTCGTCGAGGCGGTCGAGCGCCGCCGGTGCCGACATCTCGGTAACAGCCTCCAGGCCCCGGTTCTGCAACATCAGGGCCGTCGTCTCCGCCACGTCCGGTTCGTCGTCGACGACGAGGACGCGTCCGTCGGTGGGCGGCGACGGCTCCAGACCGGGACGAGACATCACCGAGCGTTCGCTCCGAAGACATATAGAACTGCGGACAGATCCGGCTCGCGGCGGCGGGTCGCGAACCGCCCCGCCTGCCGAGAAGAACTTGGCGGACGCCGCCGTAAGGCGGATGTGATCGTCATCCTGTGTGGGCCGCCCGGAGCTGGAAAGACGACGCTCGCGACGCGACTCCGTGACCGGCTCGCGGCTCGTGGATACGAGTTCTCGCTGCTCCACTCCGACGACTTCTCGCGGCGCACCTACGAACGGATGTACGCGCGAGTCGGTGGCTCCGACGACGACTGGATTCTCGACGGCACCTTCTATCGGCGCGAATGGCAGGAACGGTTCCGGGCGCTCGACGACACCCACGTGGTGTGGGTGACCGCCCCGGTCGAGACCTGTCTGGCACGCAATCGCACCCGCGCGGCGCCGATTTCGGAGACCGGCGTCCACGTCGTCCACGCGGAGTTCGCCGATCCGGCGGCCGATCTCGTCGTCGACACGGACGCCCGCTCGGTCGAGGCGGCGCTCGACCGCCTGGAAACCGCCATCCTCGGGTGGATCGAGGCGTGAGACACGGCGCCGCTACACCCGCGGGCCGGCGTCGAATCGCGCCGTTGAAGCGGCTGGAGCGCCGATCCAGGCCAATGACTGACGACGCCGACGAGGGGGACGACGGACACCACCCGCCCCGCGAGGAGTTCCACGAGGAACCGCTGGATCACGCAGACGTGTGGGCCGGAATGAGCGTCGGTGACCTCGCAACGGAGTACGGCAAGGCGGGAATCGGCGCGGCCGAACTCGGACGGGCAGTCGACGTGTACGCCGAGATGCTCGACCGGGACGACGTGACCAACTTCTTCGGCCTCGCGGGGGCGATGGTTCCCGGCGGGATGCGACAGGTGGTGACCGATCTGATCCGTGACGGACACATCGACGCCCTCGTGACGACAGGGGCAAACCTCACCCACGACGCCATCGAGGCCATCGGCGGCAAACACCACCACGGCCGCACCGCCGAGGCAGGCCACGAACGCGAACACGACGAACGCCTGCGCGACGAGGGCGTCGACCGCATCTACAACGTCTACCTCCCGCAGGAACATTTCACGCTCTTCGAGAGTCACCTCCGCGACGAGGTGTTCCCGGCCTTCGACGGGCCAGTGGCGATCAGCGAGTTCACGCGGGAACTCGGCCGGGCCAACGGTGCGGCGAATCAGGGCGTCGACGAGGACGCCGGCATCGCCGCCGCGGCCTACGACCACGACGTGCCCGTGTTCGTCCCCGCGATTCAGGACTCCGTCCTCGGGATTCAGGCGTGGATGCACTCCCAGGTCTCCGGGTTCACGCTCGACGCCCTCGCCGACCTGACGAACATCACCGACGTGGCGTTCGACGCGGAGAAGGCGGGAGCGACCGTCGTCGGCGGCGGCGTGCCGAAGAACTTCGTCCTCCAGACGATGCTCACGGTGCCGGAGGCGTACGACTACGGCATCCAACTCACGACCGATCCCGCCTCGACCGGTGGCCTCTCCGGGGCGACCCTCGACGAAGCGCGGTCGTGGGGGAAACTGGAGACATCGGCGAAAAACGTCACCGTCCGCGGCGACGCGACGATCACCCTTCCCCTACTCGTCGCCGCCGCGCGCGACCGGATCGAGTAGGTCGCAAGCCTCTTTCCATCCGGATCGCGTACTCTGCGCGTGGCCGATGACGAGCGCACCGCTCCGAGTCGGGGTGGCACCCGACGACGACGAGCCCTATGAGTGCCGAGGCCACTTCTCCTATATAGGAATATAGAGCTTCGTTTGACTAGAATTTAACGGCCGTATAAGACCGCATTACATTTGTCCACTTTATCGACAGCGTTGAGAGACTTGGGAGGGGGCGACTGGTGACAGAGGCCGTGTCGGCGTTGGTGGTGGAAATATAGTTTTTGAGATTGTATCGTTGTATGAGAGAATGGAGAGTAGGCAGCCGAAGAGTAAGGAACTGATTGTCAAAGCCGAGTATTTCGTTGGGATTGAGCCCAGTGAGGAGAACCTACGCAGTCTACAGACCAAACTGATTCAGATAATGCGGGAGGAAGGCTTTGAAACCGAGAATACCGTCCTTCCTTACGTAGCTGCAGATCGGGTATTAGAGTTCATCCGGATTCCGCCGCCCGGTTCAAAATCTCGCTGGGAGAAGCTGATATCCAAGCTCACACCTGGATCAAATCAGCGAAATCCCTTCGACAGAGAAGAATTTCTAGACGGATTAGAGCGGCTGCGGGATGATCTCCCATTCAGAGTCGTATTCCGCTTCAAAACGTTTCACGGAGAGGATGTCGATGGCTACGATATCTATGTTGAGTCGACACCGGCACTACTCCAGAAAGCAAGACAACTCAAACTCCACGAAGACTACAACTACAGCGTCGAAAACATCGTCGACCAGAACAAAAGAGAACTGGAACGAATACTTGACCGGCTCGAACTCGAACCCCTCAACGGGCCATACACAGAAGCAGAAAAGCTCGAAACCAGACTAGCAGATTCAACAGCAGAGAAATTAGAGGAACACGAGTACGGAAGAACCGCATTACAGTACATCAACGAAGGCGACCAATGCCTCAAACAGAACCTACTCCACGCAGCCCTACCCTGCTACATCCAAGCAATCGAATGGATCATCCTCCACCACCAAATCACCGAGGAAAACGAAGACCTCGTCGAGAAACAACAAAGCGGTGAGATCGGACCGGTCTTCTTCCACGAACTCGTAGACAAAATAAGCGATAACACCGACGTAAGCCAGAAAACCATCAGCAAACTCAACAACTTCAACCAAGCCGAAAGACGCTGGATCGCACACCACAAAACAGGCCAACTAGACCGGCAAGACGTCGAAAACGTCCGAACAACCCTTCTCCGCTTATCAAATGAATTAATCCCGGAGCGACAAGACTCCGGGCAGTGAAATCACTCGAAACTAGTCAATGTAGCCTCACAAGCAACTTTTGTGGTCTCGTGGGGCACAAAATTAGTCTGGCCAGCACTCACTTCAGCCTTGCACTCACAATTACCGAACTGATCCTCGCATTCTTCTTCTGCACGCTGAAGCGGGTCCTCAATTCCCTCGTTCATACAGTAATCTATTGGGGATCTGACGGTTTAAAACTCGTTAAAACTCAGCTTTGCACGTTGAAGTAGGTGCGTGACGTAGGCGGTAGCAAGAACGG